>JAZQAG010000024.1:0-22891 GCA_045545095.1 Phocaeicola sp.
ATAACAAAAAATAAGCAAGACATTCCACTTCCCTCCCTTGTGGAGGGGCAAGGGGGAGGGTCTTCTTCTAATAACTATAAAAATATGAAAGCATTAACAGCAACAGAGTACAACTTCCCCGGACAAGTGGGAGTGTATCACGGAAAAGTACGTGACGTGTATAACATGGGTGACAAGCTGGTGATGGTGGCCACTGACCGCATCTCGGCATTCGACGTAGTATTGCCCAAGGGAATCCCCTTCAAGGGACAGATGCTGAACCAGATAGCAGCCAAGTTCTTGGATGCCACCACCGACATCTGCCCCAACTGGAAGCTGGCTACTCCCGACCCCATGGTGACCGTGGGCGTAATGTGCGAAGGTTTCCCCGTAGAGATGATCGTACGCGGATACCTGTGCGGCTCGGCTTGGCGTGCCTACAAGAGCGGCGTACGCGAAATTTGCGGTGTGAAGTTACCCGAGGGTATGCGCGAAAATGAGCGTTTTCCCGAACCTATCATCACTCCCACAACCAAAGCCGAAATCGGTGAACACGATGCCGACATCAGCAAGGAGGAAATCCTCGCTCAGGGCCTTGCCACTCCCGAAGAATACGCTTTGTTGGAGCAATATACATTGGCACTCTTCAAGCGTGGCACCGAGATTGCTGCCGAGCGTGGCCTCATCCTTGTAGATACAAAGTATGAGTTCGGCAAGCACGATGGCAAAATCTATCTGATGGACGAAATCCATACTCCCGACTCAAGCCGCTACTTCTATAGCGAAGGCTATGAGGAGCGCTTCGAAAAGGGCGAACCCCAGAAGCAACTCTCCAAAGAGTTCGTGCGCGAATGGTTGATGGACAACGGTTTCCAAGGCAAGGAAGGTCAGCAAGTGCCTGAAATGACAGACGAAATCGTGAACAGCATCAGCGAACGCTACATTGAACTTTACGAGCACATCACCGGCGAGAAATTCGTAAAGGAAGCAACTGATGACATCGCCGCCCGCATCGAGAAGAATGTGACGGAATATTTGAGTAAGTGATGAGCTACAAGCTACGAGCTACGAGTGGCAGGTTTAATACACACGGTTACTTGTAGCTCGTAGCTCGTAACTAATAACTAAAAAAACATGGACAAATACGGACTTATCGGGTATCCTTTGGGACACTCTTTCTCCAAAGGTTTTTTCAACGACCGATTCAAAAACGAAGGTATTGACGCTGAGTACATCAACTTTGAGATACCGACTATCCACGATCTGCCTGACGTGGTGGAGGAGAATCCTGAGTTGCGCGGATTAAATGTGACCATCCCCTACAAAGAAAAGGTGCTGGATTATCTGGACGAACTGACTCCCAACGCCATGGCCATCAAAGCCGTGAATGTCATCAAAATTGTCCGCTCAAAGGATGGCAAAGATTACAAACTCATCGGTCACAACACAGATGTATTAGGATTTACCCAATCTTTAGAAGGCTTGTTGAAACCACACCATACAAAAGCACTGGTGTTAGGCACAGGAGGCGCCTCGAAAGCCGTGTGTCACGGATTGGAAATGCTGGGGTTGGAGCATCAATTGGTTTCACGCACAGAAACGGAAGTGGCCATCTGCTACGAGCAATTGACCCCACAAATCATGGAAGAGTACACCGTTATTGTCAATTGCTCACCCGTCGGGATGTATCCTCATACTGGAAAAAGTCCAAACATTCCATATGAGCATATTACTTCACGACATCTTCTTTATGATCTCATTTACAACCCTGACACGACAATGTTCATGCGTAAAGGCGCAGCACAGGGTGCAACGGTGAAAAATGGTCTCGAAATGCTCCTTCTCCAAGCCATTGCAGCATGGGAAGTATGGCAAACCAAATAAAACAAGGTTGCAAAAAACAATAAAACTATAAGTGACCAATAACATATTCTTCAAAAGACAGTCACTCATAGTTTTTTATCCTCATTTTCCATCCTTAATAATAGCTTTTCCGTATATAATAGTTCGCTAAGGACAATTGAGACTTACAACATTTGTCCTTTGATTAAAGTATAAAATCATAAACTATCGAAAAACTTCAACCAAAGAACCATATATATAGGAAAAATATCGTAGATTTGTCCCAAAGACAAAACTGACGATATGAAGAAACATGCAATTTTATTGGTCATAGCAATGGGGATTCTTCCCATTAGCCTCCCGGCACAACAACCAACCCAAACTTTTTCAGAGCTCTATTCTGAAGGAGAAAGGCTATTTCTACACCATCATTATGCTGCTGCACAACAAAAATTGATAGAGGCCTTGAACTCCCCAACTCAGCCCAAAGATAACCAGACATTAGTTTCAGAAATCCAATACATGATAGTATGCACCGCGTATCATCTAAAAGAGAATGACCGTATCGATCAACTCAATCATTTTTTAGAGAACAATCCTAATTCTCCGCATACCAATCACCTACAAGTTTTTATAGGAAACTGCTTGTATGAAGAAGGAAAATATGAAGATGCACTGAACACATACGAACTATGCAACTTGGAGTTATTAGGAGATGAGGCTCGAGATGAAGCTACCCTATACAAAGCTATCTGCCTCTTGAAAACTGGAGATAGAAAAGAAGCCTATGCTTTGCTGACCGTCATAGAAGAATGCAGCGAGAAATACCCAATTGACGCAGCATTTTATAAAGCCTACATAAATTATGTTCAACAGCAATATGATCTCGCTTTATCAACGTTCTCCAACTTGCACAATCATCCCATTTATGGAGATGAAAGCCAACTTTATACCGCAGAAATCTATTTAAATCGAAAAGAATACAAACAAGCTATCACTATCACAGAGGAACACCTGCAACGTAATCCCCAAACCATTCATCATTCTGAGATGATGCGTATTGCAGGAGAATCTGCCTATGGCATGAAGAATTACATACGAGCTGTAGAGCTTTTGACTAATTATATAGAAGATTGCGAAAGCCCTACCCGTTCAACCCTCTACAAAATGGGCATGAGCAAATTTCATCTTGGTGTATATTCAGAAGCGGCAGCCTATCTTTTCCGTGTAAGTTCAGAGCAAGACGCACTGACGCAAAATGCCCTCCTACACAGCGGATTATCCTACATCCAGCTACGGGATATGATAAAAGCGCGTATGTCTTTCGAACAGGCATCCACGATGAATTTTGACCAACAAATCAAAGAGCAAGCTCTCTATAACTATGCCCTTTGTATACATGAAACCTCCTACACGGGTTTTGGAGAATCGGTCGGAGTATTCGAGCG
Organism: Phocaeicola sp.; assembly: GCA_045545095.1. Taxonomy (GTDB): domain Bacteria; phylum Bacteroidota; class Bacteroidia; order Bacteroidales; family Bacteroidaceae; genus Phocaeicola_A. Next base: position 3,270 of record JAZQAG010000024.1, read on the forward strand.
TTTTCTCAATGAATTTCCCCATTCCAAATATTGTGATTTGGTGAACGAATACCTGGTAGATGTATATATGAATACACGAAGCTACAAAACGGCCTTACAATCTATTGCAAAAATCAAACAGCCAGGAGTAAAAATCCTTGAAGCTCGTCAAAAGATACATTATCGTTTAGGCACCGAAGCATATGCCAACGCCGATTATAGAACTGCGTTAGAGTATTTCAACCGTTCATTACAAGATGCACGTTACGATAGACAGACACATGCCGACGCCTATTTTTGGAGAGGAGAGTCACGTTATAAACTAGGAAACTACAATGGAGCCATTGCAGATTTCCTACAATATCTGGCCACTTCCCCTGCATCAAATCCCGCCCAAAGAGGTATCACCTACTACAACCTTGGATATGCATTCTTCCAACAACAGGATTATACCAAAGCACGAAACTACTTTGACAAATTTTTGACTGACTTCCGCCCCCATACAACACCTCCAATCATAGCAGACGCAATGAGTCGTAAGGGGGATTGTTATTTCTATGTACGCGATTTCACTACGGCAACCAAGGCTTATGCCGAAGCTGTGGAAACCCATGCATCGCAAGGAGCATACGCACTTTATCAACAAGGATTTGTCAAAGGATTGCAAAAAGACTATATGAACAAGGTTGTCATCCTTAACAAACTAATAGACCAACACCCGCAATCCGATTATGTAGACGATGCCCTTTATGAGCAAGGACGAGCCTATGTGCAGATGGAGCAAAACGATCATGCCATCCGCACATTCAATCAGTTGATTACCAAATATCCTGAAAGTGTTCTTTCCAAAAAAGCTTCTAACGAAATTGGGTTACTTTATTATCAGAATGAGCAATACGAAAACGCCATTGATGCTTATAAACAAGTAATAGAGAAATATCCTGGAAGTGAAGAAGCCCAAATGGCCCAAAGAGATTTAAGGAACATATATATTGAGCAGAACAAAGTCAACGAATATGCGTCATATGTCTCTTCCCAAAAAGGAGCCATAAATTTAGATAATGAAGAGCGTGATTCTTTAACTTATTTGGCTGCAGAGAAAGTGTATATGCGCGGAGATATAGCTGAAGCCAAACGAAGCTTGGAAGATTATATTAAAGCCTATCCAAATGGCATCAATAGTCTCAATGCTCATTATTATTTAGGATTGATTGCATACCAACACAAAAATGAAGCAACCGCACTCACGCATATGAATAAGGTGCTTGAGTTTCCTGACAACAAATATTCAGAAGAAGCCATGTTGATTGCGGCCGAACTATATTTTAATGCCAAAGACTACCCCCAATCCCTATCTATATACAAAATGTTACGAGATAGGACAACATCAACAAGCCATTTACTAACAGCTCGTACCGGAGTATTACGGGCCGCTTATCTGACGGGAAACTTCAATGATGTCAATAATACGACAGAAGAATTCCTTTCTGACAACAAAACTTCACCAGAATTGACAAATGAAGCCCGTTATTACCGTAGCAAATTAGCTGCCCAAGAAGGACTTCTAAATGTGGCAGAAAATGATTTGAATGAATTATCCAAAGACACCCGAAATATCTACGGAGCTGAAGCGAAATACCGATTAGCTGAAATGTATTATAAAAAAGCGACATATGACAAAGCGGAAAACATCTTATTGGAATATATCGAGAACAGTACACCACATGCCTATTGGTTAGCACGCAGTTTTGTATTATTAGCAGATGTATATCTAAATACAAACCGAGAGATTGAAGCAAAGCAATATTTACTATCATTGCAACAGAACTATTCTGCCGATGACGACATTGCAGCACGCATTCAAGAAAGATTGAAAAAATTCAGGAGAAAAACTAACCACGAAATAACAAGAATATGAACAAGAGACAAATTCTTTTCGGCATCATATTGGTAAACATAACAGTTCCTATGTATGCCCAAGTGGAAAAAGCGGACAGTTTATTAGAGCGTACCATTGTTGTAGAAAACATCTACAATCCCGAAATAATGAACGCCAATAAAATCAATACTCTTCCAACTATAGAAGAGCCCCAGCAGCCCAAACGACAAATTGAATATGCCACAGAGTCACGCCCGACGGAAAATTTCAAATTCTTTCCTATGAACAACTATGGAGAGACACCTATATCAAAAGAACAAAAAAGAGGTTACTTCCGTATAGGTTATGGAACAAATAATAATATTGATAGCCGCTTGAATTATCGTTTTAATTGGGGCAAAAAAGATTTGATGAATGCATCATTGTCGTTCAATGGCATGGATGGCACCATTAAACTTCCAGAAAAGATTAACGAAATAGACAAATGGGATTCTAGAGCATTCCGAACTCATGCGATGATTGATTGGAAACATAAATTCGACATGCTTACTTTAGGAGTAAAAGCCAATGGCGAAAATCAGGTATTCAATTATCTCAATTTTGAAGAATCGGCAGGAAACAGGCACCAACATAATCTTATGGGGGATTTGTCCGTAACATTAGACAACTACCGTTCAAAAGAAAAAATTAATTTTGAAATTGGCACAGGAGTTCTTTATGCCAAACAGAAGTATGCTTTCAATTATTCTGTTTCACCAAATCCGTATACCGAATTAATCATACGAAGCCATGCCCATGCTTCAGGAAGGATAAACAACCACAGTACCATACACATCAAGGCTCAAATGGACAATATGTTTATAACTCCAGGTAAAGGAGCTGACAAAATTACAAATACAGTATTACAATTAAACCCCTATTTTACGACCAATAGAGAAGATTGGAATATACGTATTGGAGTACATGCAGACCCGATATTCGGCGACAACAATAATTTCACCATTGCCCCAGACCTTTATAGCGAATATATTCTTTTCAAAGGATATGCTATATATATAAAAGCTAGCGGTGGTCGTATAATGAATGATTTCCGTACCACAAACCAATTTGCCCCATACGCTGAATTTCCTATTTACAATATAGAAAACGGTTACAATATCCCTGAACATGGATATAGCCAATTGGATGGACAAGTTGGTTTCAAAGCAACGATAATGAATGAATTCCAGTTACAACTCTATGGAGGATACAATATACTAAAGAATCAGTTATTCTCCACAGAGCAAGAAGGGTTTGATTACAGAAAATACAACCTTTTAATGCAAGATGATGCAAATATCTATTATGCAGGTGCTACAATTCAATATTCATGGAAAGACATCTTTTTTACCCGCGCAGAATTTGAATGGAGCCAATGGAAGTCCGATTTATTGGACAAATACACTGCAATTGTTCCCGAATTAAGTCTTCGTTGGATTGCAGGATTACATCCTCTTCCTAAACTGAACATTGAAGTCCAGTACCACTATGAACAACGTCATAAAAACTTTGCAAATATAAACAATCTATGCACGAGCATCAGTTACGACTTCAAACCTCATCTAAAAGTTTATATTAATGGGGATAATTTATTGAACCGAAAGTTTTATTACGACATATTCCATCCTGCACAGGGCTTGAATATCATGATAGGAGCTGCTTTAGAATTTTAAGAATAAAAACCTTCCGATAAAACTTTTCTAAAGGAATAGGGGTTGTTTTGCAAGTCCTATTCCTTTAATAGTTTCTTCACTACAGCTGGATTTCCTGCAGCCATCGAATCATCCGGGATATCACGATTCACCACGCTCCCCGCTGCGATAACACAACGACTACCGATTTTTACACCTGGACAAACTATCACACCTCCTCCCAACCAAGTATCCTCTCCTATTATAATAGGGTATGCAGTTTCTTTTGGGGCCCTACGTTCTATTGGATTCATAGGATGATTTGGTGTATAGAACTGACAGGAAGGCCCAATTAAAGTATTTCGTCCAATACGAATCCCCCCACTATCCAACATCGTACAATTGTAATTAATAAAGACGCCTTCACCAAGTACAATCTCGGTCCCATGATCGCAATGAAAAGGAGGACAAATAAATACACTTTTAGGAACACCTGGAATTAAAGTTTCCAAAACCTCCCTATAATCCTCGTCATGTATAGACATTGTACGCAAACGAGCACACAACCTCTGCGCTCTAGCAATATTCGTGCTAATCTCTGCATCTGCAAAAGAATACAGCTTCTGATTCCGCATTTTTTCTATTTCGCTCATACATTTACTGATTTTGACACAAAGATAGCAGAAATATGGAGATTAGATTTCTGTTCTCATGTTTTTTTCATATTTTTGTCAAAAGAAAATCCATTCATAAATGAATAAATTCTCTTTAAAGATCTCATGATACGACCCGCTACGACTATTGACGCATTTGACATTGTTTCTATATACAATCATTACATTCAAGAAACGACCGTTACTTTTGAAACCGAATCTCTACCTGTTCAGGCTATGCAAGAAAGAATTTCTGCAATTTCTTCGGAAGGCATTTTTTTAGTCTATGAATCAGTCGATGGAATTATCGGATATAGCTATGCTCATCCATGGAAAGAACGAAAAGCTTTTTGTCATACTTGGGAAACTTCTGTTTATGTATCACACAAACATCAAGGTGCAGGAATTGGCAGGAAATTAATGGAAGAACTTATATCTCAATGTAAAAGAACTGGTTGTCACTCACTCATAGCTTGTATTACAGCTAACAATGAAGTAAGTTGTAAATTACACTTACAGCTTGGCTTTCAAAAAGTCTCTCATTTCATCGAAGTTGGATATAAATTCAATCAATGGTTAGATACTGTAGATTATGAACTTGTTTTATCAAAATAAGATAATAATCAAGAAATAGAGATACAGGACTTTCCCATTATACACTTTGGGGAATATCGAATCAATAATTTGCGTTTCAGCCTTACTTTATCACACTCCGTACTCTTTACGGTAAAATCCTGTATCTCTATTTCCTGATTATTAAAATCCTTATTTTTCAAACACTACGACAAATGTAGCTGCCAGTTTGTTAATCTTTGCTTCAGGCAAGTTTATTGTCAATCCTTCTGCATCTTGCGTAAATGCAACAGAGCCGTACCCTGGCATGCTTACGTCTTTCACCTTCTCTCCACAGTGTTTGCAGGCTGTTCCGAAGGACTTTATAGTGCAAATCTTTTCCTCGGGATAACGCATGGTAAAGGCGAAGACCGTATCATTTCGCTGAACGAAGCGGATATCAGCCGCCGAATAGTTATTGTTTTCGTTGAAGCCCTGTGCATTGATAGGATTATTGGCTTCGGCTGAAGGACCTTCTCCAAAAATTTTCCAAGGACGTGTGCCATAGATTGCTTGTCCATTTACATCCATCCATTCTTTGATACCCTCAAGAATAGCTATTTCTTTGTCATCAATGGTACCATCCGCACGGACAGGTACACTCAGCAATAAGTTACCGTTCTTGCTCACGATGTCTATCAGCATACTGATGACCTGCTGGGCACTTTTGTATCTGTTCTGGTTGTATATGCCCTGCTCGTAGTGCCATGAGCCCAAACAAGTACATGTCTGCCAGTATTTCTCCTGCGCTTTGTCAGGCGCACCGCGTTCCACATCCCACATCATTAGTTCCTTGTGTTCCTCTTGAAGCACTTTGCCCATAGCTACCACTTGCTGCCGGCCGCCATTCAATCGAGCACTGGTGTTGTAATAGTGTGCCAGAATATTCAAACCGATAGACTCATCGCAACCGTAGAAGGGAAGTACTGTGTCATCGAAGTAAATCATGTCGGGATGGAATGTGTTGATGCATTCCAATACACGATTCTGGAATTTCATCTTGTATTCCTCAGAAGGCAGAGAAGCACCATTTTCCCATCCCCATTGGCTATGGATACTTCTTTCCTTTTCCCAACCTGTGCTGTGTTCGTGGCGTTGGGCATAAAGTTCCTGTGGGTCAAGGCCTTCCCACCATTTGCCTTTGCCGTCTTCTTTGGTCAGGTTACCGTCATATTTCTGCGAACCTTCCAACCAAGTCCAAGTGTGGCTTCCGTGCATACTGATACCCAAAGGTAGTCCGTATTTCTTGCAGGCATCAGCCCAACCTTTTATGATATCTTTCTTGGGACCAATGTTCACCGAATTCCATTCCTGATAGGGGCTATTCCACAAATCAAAATTGTCGTGGTGTTGGCCAAGAGTGAAGAAATATCTGGCTCCGACACTCTTATAGAGTTTCACCAATTCATCAGGATTCCAGTTCTCGGCTTTCCAGTCACGGCAAAGTTCTTTTAATCCATACTCGCTGGGCGAGCCATATACCCGTTGGTGATGTTGCCCCTGCCAATGGTCTTCATAATACATATGGCGTGCATACCAATCTCCTGTTTCGGCTTGACACTGTGGCCCCCAGTGTGCCCAGATTCCGAACTTGGCATCTTTGAACCATTCAGGACACTCCCATTGTTTCAGACTCTCCCAATCAGGTTTGAAATTACCTTTTGCTACAGGAACATTGGACGTACACGAAACGGTTATCCATGCGATTGTACCGCATAACATTACATTCTTCAACAGTTTGTTCATAATATTGCTATTTAAGTCTGATTATTCGTACAAGTAAAACATCCGTTCCATCATTTTCCATTTCTCGTTGGCAGTGTCTCCCTCTTTGCAATCCTGAAAGATAGCCATGAGATCTTCCCACTCTTGTTGACGGGGAAGGGTGGCCAAACGAGCCATTGCAGAATCCCAATCAAAGTCCAATGGCGTTTCAACAATCATAAAGAGTCGATTGTCAAGGATGTAGATTTCCATTTCTAGAATACCGACGTCTCGGATACCCGCCCGTATTTCCGGCCAGGCTTCAGATTGGCTATGTCGTTTGACATATTCAGCAATCAGCTCCGGATTGTCTTTAAGATCCATCGTGCGGCAATATCGCTTTACGGGAATAGAGTATTGTTTGACTGAGAAACCTTCCATTTTATAAGATTTTAGTTTATACGGGACAAAGATAAATAATATATTTGAATGATTACTATTATTTTATAGCCAACAATGGGATTTTATCGACATTATTTTGGCTATTCACCTATAAAAGATATATCTTTGCAGATACCAAAGAGATTGATTATGACCGAATCTGTAGAACAGTTGCATTTACTGACTCTGAATGTGGGCTTGGCCCTACATAATGCCGATTGGAATTGGCAGAATGTAAATAGCCCTTTTGCCCGTATTTATTATGTGACAGAAGGACGAGCAGAACTCATATTACCAGATGGAGTATATTCGTTACATCCCAATCACATGTATTTTATCCCACCTTTTACCACACACAGTTACCGCTGTAACGATCATTTTGCACATTACTATCTACACCTTTACGAAAATGCCTCAATATCTTCCAGTTTTTTGGAAGAATGGAAATTCCCCGTGGAAATAGAGGGAGGAGTTTTGGAACGAATGTTATTCGAACGATTATGCAATCTCAATCCTCATATGGCCCTTCAGCAGTCTGACCCCAAAAGTTACGACAACCAACCAACATTAGAACGTAACCTTGTAAAGAATCGACAACGGACCTTTTGTAACAGGGTAGAATCCCGCGGTATCATTTTTCAACTCTTTGCCCGTTTTCTTAAAGAAGCTGTCAGAGGTAATCTCAACATTGACGATCGCATTCGACGAAGTATTGTAGAAATCAGACGAAACATTTTTACCCCTATCAGTTTGGAACTTTTAGGGAAAATGGCCAATTTATCCAAAGATCATTTTATCCGTCTTTTCAAAAAAGAGACCGGATATACTCCCCAACAATACATCAACCAAAAGAAGGTAGAACAAGCACAACTTATTCTAATGACAGAAGAGATTTCCGTCAAAAATTTAGCTTACCAATTAGGCTACGAAGACCCGTCCTATTTTTGTCGTCTATTTCGATTACGCACTGGATGTACTCCATTGCAATACCGAGAAATGATAAAGAAGTCATCTTCTAACATTTCTGCAGAAGCCCAAATATCCCAACGAGAATCATTAATTCATTCGAATAAAAACTCCTAGCCTCAAGTTTATTTATTCAAATTTCACCAATATCCGAAACACTTTACCTGGTGATTCAGCCCAATCATTGAGTGCTTCAGTTGTTTCTTCAGGAGCAACAATACGGCTAACGAATTTCTCTATCGAGCAACGGCCTGATTTCAAATAATTGATAACGGCACGGAAATCACTGGGCATGGCATTTCGCGAACCACGAATGTCCAATTCTTTCTGTACAAACAGTTTGGTTTGGAAACTTACATCACTCTTTGCATACCCTATACATACCACGCGTCCGGTGAAGCCCACTTCATTAACGGCCATCACATATGTCATAGGATTACCCACAGCTTCAATCACTACATCTGCTCCATAACCGGATGTAATTTCTTGTATTCGGACATGTACATCTTCTGTCATAGAATTGATGACATATGTAGCACCGGTCGCTTTGGCTAATGCAAGTTTGGCATCATCAAGATCTACTGCTATGACAATGGCGCCACGCAAATTGGCACGTACCACAGCACCCATTCCCACCATACCACAACCGATAACCACCACATATTCACCGTCCTGCACTGCACCACGACTTACTGCGTGGAATCCGACACTCATAGGCTCTATCAGCGCACAATCACGTGGCGAAATTCCTTCAGCAGAAATCACTTTTTGCCAAGGTACTACAGCATATTCACACATCACCCCATTACGCTGCACACCCAAAGTCTCATTGTATTGGCAGGCATTGACTCGTCCGTTGCGACATGATGCACATGTTCCACAATTGGTATAAGGGTTCAGTGTCACCGTCATACCTGGTTTCAGTTCTTCAGGTACCCCCTCGCCTACGGCCTCAATGACGGCCCCTACTTCGTGCCCAGGAATGACTGGCAACTTCACCATAGGATTACGCCCGAGGAAGGTATTGAGGTCTGAACCACAGAAACCCACATAGTGCAATTTTACTAAAACATCACCTGCTCCCACGCAAGGTTTTTCTATTTCTACCGCCTCCATGTTAGAAGGTTCTATAATCTGTATTGCTTTCATTATTTTTTAGTTACAAGTTACAAGCTACGAGCTACTAATGACCTGTTGCTGTTTGTATCAATTCATTCACTCATGTTCTTTATGTAAGGCAGTTCCACCAAGTCTGTGAAACCATAAAATTGTTGGGCATTTAATCCTAAAAAACGGACTTTTTCCTCCTCGGTCAGTTCCTTACTCTTAGTGATGAAATCATACGACATGCGATAAGTGATGGCCGTGATGGTGCGCGGATAATCTGACCCCCACATCAATTTGTCTATTCCTACGAGATCGGCCGCCCTGCGTATAGCACGAACAGCTCCACGGAAGGGGTAGAATTCATCATTGAACAGCCACGTGATACCCCCCGATTCAATGCATACATTCGGATGACGAGCCAGTTTGATTTGTTCCTCCCACTCCGGTCGTGTCACCATACCGAAATGCCCGATGGCAATCTTCAGTTTCGGACACTCTTGAATAATTTCTTCCATTTCAGGCACTTGCGTATCACCGTCTGCCAAGTCGATGGACAAAATGACATGCTGTTGCTCCATCAAATGGAACATCTGCATCATCTCATCAGAAGTCAGCATCACACGTCCCTCTTTTAAGAACAATCGTTGAGCAGGAATTTTGATGGCTCGAAAACCTTTATCCATCAATTCTTTGGCATGGGATAAAAAGCCCGGTTTACGAAACTCACACATACCACATACCAAAAAGCGATCAGGATAACGATGGGCTACCTCCATCAGATAATCGTTTTGTATGCCGTCTATAAATTCTTGAGTAATAACGGCAGCCGAAACCTGTGCATAATCCATGTTTGACAGGAAGACTTCGGCACTGTTCACTCCGTCAATCATAAAAGGAGGAACCATCTGTCTGATTTCACCCATAAAGAGCGAACGACCATTTTCCTGCGTACGGATGGGCAAGCCATCCACCACGGCATCTTGTTTTAACCACAAGTGGGCATGGGCATCTATTATTTTCATAGTTTTACCTTCAATTTTTTCCCCTTATAGGTAACATTCTTCTTTATATCACCTTTTACGATTGTAAAAGTGCGTTGCTGCAGCATTCCTTCGAACGAGCCTTGACGCTTACCGATGGTCAGTGTCTGTTTGGCCTCATCCCAGATAAAAGGAATACGACTGCAAGCACCCGATTCATAGTTATGATTGACACCTTCGTCTTCATAAAGGCTGAAAGTTGCATCAGCTCCAGGATAGATGTGTATAGCAACAGGTTCTTCGTTAGTCTCAGCAGCATATTGCTTGACCGGACCAAAGGGAACGATGGAACCACCCTTGACAAAAACCGGAATTTTTGTCAAGTCAATGTCCGTAGAAACATACTGCTTGCCAGTATAGTGTTTGTTTGTCCAAAAGTCATACCATCCTCCTGCATTCTCGGGCAGATAACTTTGGTAAGTTGTCACTCCCTGCTTCACCACCGGATTGATGAGCAACGAAGGACCAAACATATATTCCACATCCTGTTTTAATGCTTCTTCGTCGCTCACGAAGTCGAATACCAAGGGACGCATCAGAGTAGAACCATCATAAGATACACGTGCTGCTTCGCTATATATATAAGGTAATAGACGGTAGCGAAGTTCCAGATATTTGGCAACAATCTGCTCTGTCTGTTCACCGTAACGCCATGGCTCAGTATCACTCATATAGCCATGTACACGCATTAAGGGCAAAAATGTACCAGTTTGAATCCAACGAATCATACATTCAATATAGGCAGGATTAGTATGCTGATTCCCCGGACGGAAGAAACCACCTGCATCATAAGTCCACCAAGGCAATCCGGTACTGACAAGTCCTAATCCTGAAACAATCTGTCTACGCAATGTTTCCCAATCATTACCAACATCGCCAGACCAGAATACCGAACCATAGCGTTGTATTCCGGGGAAGGCACTACGGGTAAATATCATGTGACGACGTGCAGGATCATCAGTACGGCATCCTTCATACACTGTCTTGCTGACCAACAAGGGATAGACATTACGGAACACTTCACCAGGAATTGTCTGATTGTTTACTCGTCGGCCTACCAAATCATCATTTTCCGGTTCAGTAGCATCCTGCCACCATGCATCAATGCCGTAAGGTTTGAGCAGACGTTCACTAAAATTCTTCCAATAGAAAGCTGCTGCATCAGGGTTGAAAAAGTCTATCCATGAAGTACGTGGAATATAATATCCCTTAGCTGTCATTTGTTTGCCGACCTCTGAATTGGCATCAACCTTTGACCATACAGAGAGCATCAGACGTATATTCATATCGTGCAGTTCCTTTACCATAGTTGCAGGATCCGGATAATGATTCTCGTCAAATTGCATAGAATTCCATCCGTATTTACCCCAATATTGCCAATCCTGTACAATTAGGTCTATAGGTAATTTGCGCTGACGGAAGGTCGCAGCATTATCCAACAGTTCCTTCTGTGATTTATAACGCTCACGGCAGTGTACGTATCCCAATGCCCATTCGGGAAGCATGGGAACCTCGCCTGTCAGATCCCGATAAGAGGCTATCACTTCATCGGCACCGCCTACAAACAGAGTATAGTCCACGCACGATGCCACGGGTGATTGCAAGGTTGTTTGGTTGTCCACAAGTTTGTAATAAAGTACCGGACGGTCATTGCGCTCCAATTCCGCCATCACTTCATGCTTACCGGCTTTCAGTTCAACGATTACTGAAGTCGTAGGAGGTAACCACGTGTTGCGCACATCTACAATTGTTTTCCCACCAATATTCAAGTGATGACGACGTGCCATATTTTGCCCTACGTCCAGCAACAGAGCATAACGTCCATCGACCGGAATATCCAATATTCCCTTGAACGCATTGGATCGGCGTACCTCACGCTTGCCACCTTCGGTAGAAGTTACGTTCACGGCTACAGCTTCGCCCACTTCATTACTTTGTTCCAACTTCAGCAAAGCTTCCGCCGGATTAAAATCTGTCAATCCATAGTTATTCCAAAGCAAGCCATATCCTTTACTTGAAAGAAGAAAAGGAATAGCAATCTGGGTATTCACCTGTGTCAGACGACGGGTCAGGCCACGTACATTACTGTATCCGTCTTGAAATTGTCCAAGTCCGTAGAGATATTCGTCTGCAGGTGATTCTATTTGCAACCGGGCATTATAGGTAGGCTCTCCCTGTACAGTACCTGCTTGCAACTGGTGCGAAGTAGCTTTGAATACCTCCTTACCCTGTGCATTATTTACCGTCAGCGTCTGTTTTCCGCCATCTATCAGGATATTCATTTGTGGTGTCTCTATCTGGGTTACTCTCCCTTCCTCCCGTTTCAATTCATACCTAACCTTTCCTTCTCCCGCCTCAGGCAAATATATCCATTCGGGCAGTTTCCGCCCTTCCCCTTCAAGATATTGCACACGCAAAGTGTTTTCTGTCATTACTCTCAGACGTAATGTCCCTTTATTGAAAGGGATGTCCACTTCATTCTTCTTTCCCTCATCAGAAGCCTGCACATACAGGACGATGAATATTGATGCAAACAGATACGTAATTCGTTTCTTCCATTGAATCATATTGTTATTGTATTAATTTATTTGCTGATGTTTTTTTTTGTCAACTTTACCTGTGTCATGAGTTTTTCCAACTCACCCGCATTTGCTTGCCTATAATCTGCCGGACTTCGTTCAGCAAATCTTCATCAACAGTTTCCTGAGCATAAGCCACATTTTTCAAGACATTTTGCGGATTGGTCGTACTGAACAATGTAGTAGCTATACGCTGATTACTGACGGCATACTGCATAGCCAGTCTTTCAATGGGATAATTTTTCTCACGACAATATTCCATAGCCCGACGACAAGCCGCTACCAATGATTGAGGAGCAGGATGCCATTGGGGAGCACCACGTTCACTCAACAATCCCATAGATAAAGGAGAAGCATTAATCACTCCTATGCCACGTTCTTCAAAAAAATCCAAATAATCTACAAGTTTGTCATCGCACAAACAGTGATGACAAAAATTCAAGACCGTCTCCACCGTACCTTCCGGACTATGTTCTACCACCCATTGCAGATTTTCCAATTGCAAATCCGTGATTCCGATGTGCCCCACCACCCCTTTTTCACGCAATTCCACTAAGGCAGGAAGTGTTTCATCAACAACTTGGCGAAGGTCTGCAAATTCAATATCATGTACATTGATAAGGTCAATATAATCCACATGCAAGCGTTCCATACTTTCGTACACGCTCTCGGTAGCACGTCGGGCACTATAGTCCCAGGTATTCACACCGTCTTTTCCATAACGCCCCACTTTCGTTGACAAATAATAATTGCAACGAGGTATATCCTTCAATGCTTTACCAAGCACTGTCTCTGCTTTATAATGGCCATAATAAGGAGACACATCTATAAAATTCATCCCAGCCTCAACAGCTGTAAACACCGCTTCTATGCCATCCTTCTCCTTCAGGCGATGAAAAACACCTCCTAACGATGATGCACCAAAACTGAGTGCAGAAACTTTCATCCCCGTCTTTCCTAATTCTCGATAAGGTAACATACCAATTCTTTTTAAATATCTAAGACAACATTTTTCGTTACTATTTCAAGCACACTATCTCAAATTTACATTTTCAGGACAAAAGTACAAATTATAAATATTCTAATATAGGCGTATTACGGCAGACGACAGGACAATATCGACAAAGGAAATGAATAATCAGACATTATCAATATTTATCCTTCACGAGTTTTGCCTCTTCAATTAAAATATCTACATTTGCTCCCACCAAAGAAAAATAGATATTGCCACAACATTTAAAAGAAAAAAGATGCATAAGATACAATTCCAATGCGATTATAATGAAGGAGCACACCCTTTAATCATGAAACACCTGATGGAGACCAATATGGAGCAGACTATCGGGTATGGTGAAGATTCTCATTGTGAACATGCTCGTGAATTGATACGGGAAGCCTGTCAAATGCCTGAAGCTGATATCCACTTCTTAGTTGGTGGGACACAAGCCAATACTACTATCATTTCACACCTATTACGTCCTTATCAAGGAGTTATTGCAGCTGACACGGGCCATATCAACATACATGAAACTGGTGCAATCGAAGCTACCGGACACAAAGTCTTGACCTTACCTAATATTGACGGTAAGATTACTGCTGCCCAGATTGAGCAACTTATACTCCGGCATTATGCTGAGGATGGCCCCGAACATACCGTACAACCCGGCATGATTTATCTCTCTTTCCCTACCGAGATGGGAACCATTTACTCTTTGGATGAATTACAGTCTATCCACGAGGTATGCAACAAATATTCGTTACCATTATTCATTGATGGTGCTCGAATGGGCTACGGGTTATGTTCACCGTCATGCGATGTCACATTACCACAATTAGCCGCTTTAGCGGATGTATTCTACATTGGCGGAACCAAAGTCGGTGCTCTTTTTGGCGAAGCCGTTGTCATCACCTCAGATTATATAAAACACAATTTCCGTTACAGCATCAAACGTCACGGAGGCATGTTGGCCAAAGGACGTTTGTTAGGCATTCAGTTCGAAACGCTTTTTACAGACAATCTGTATTTCCGCATCGCCCAACAGGCTGTCAGTCAAGCCATCCGTATCAGGCAAGCTTTACAATCCAAAGGATTCCAATTATTGGTGGACAGTCCTACCAACCAACAATTCGTCATTTTGCCAAACGATGTGCTCGACCGCCTTTCTCAACGTTTCATTCTATCTCCATGGGAGCCTCTGCCAAATGGGCACACGGTTGTGCGCATCTGTACAAGTTGGGCTACAAAAGATGAAAATGTAGAAGCCTTGATAGAAGAACTTGCCAAATGCTAAACACGCGTTTTATTGAAATGCGCTTAGACGACTTTTCAATCAAGAGAAATCACCTTATACACATCGCCCTTTCGGGTTTTGAAAGTAGTCAGGTAGTAGTCACCATCACGGACAGTTTTAGTGCGTGTACCTTTTACCTTTACAGGTACGCGCGTGCGCAAAGTACATGGCTCACCAGCTTCCGATGCAATGGTAGCTGAAGTCAGTATGCCGTTCTTCCATGCCATATCCACCTTGAAAGCTCCACGTGCACAGAAGCCACTGATGCTTCCTTCGTTCCACTCATCAGGCAAGGCAGGCAACAAGTGCAGTTCTCCGAATTGGCTTTGCAAAAGCATTTCACCCAATCCGGCAATACTTCCGAAGTTACCGTCAATCTGGAAAGGGGGATGAGTATCGAAGAGGTTGGGCAGGGTTGAGTGGGTCAACAGTTCGCGGTAGAGTTTGTGTGCCCGGTCACCGTCAAGCATACGCGCCCAGAAGTTGATTTTCCATGCTTTGCTCCACCCGGTTCCGCCGTCGCCACGAGTGTCTAATGTTTTACGGCAAGCTGCGGCCATTTCGGGTTCTGTCAGCGGATTGATTTGCCGCCCCGGATGCAGGGCAAAGAGGTGCGACACGTGGCGGTGTTGCGGATCCTCATCTTCCCAATCCTTGTACCACTCGATGAGGTTACCCTTTTTACCTATGCGCAAAGGGTGCAGACGGTCACGGATGTCTGTCCATCGGGCTATCTGCTCTTCCGTTTCACCTACAATAGGAGCTACTTCAATCAGGTTGTTCAGCAGGTCCCAAATAATTTCCAAGTCCATGGCCGAGCCGATGGTGACCACTCCCTTTTGGCCGTGTTCGTCGATGAACACATTCTCAGGCGATGTCGAGGGAGCAGTGATGTAGTAACCATCCTTCTCCACCAGCCAATCTTCACAGAATTCGGCAGCCCCCTTCATCAGCGGATAGGCAATATTCGTGAGGTATTCCTTGTCCATAGTGAAGCGGTAGTGCTCGTAGAGGTGCTGGCTGAGCCACGGTGAGCCGAGCGCCCAGTTGGCCCACTTGGGGTCTCCCTTTTGCCACCCCACAGGATTGACGTGTGCCCAGATGTCGGAGTTGTGATGGGCAGCCCATCCGTCCATGCGGTAAAAGTTGCGGGCAATGTCGCGCCCCGTCACTGCCATGTTCTGTATCTGGTGAATCAGCGGTTCGGTCAGTTCACCCAATCCCAAGGGTTCCGCCGGCCAGTAGTTCATTTGCAGGTTGATGTTTACCGTATAGTTACTTCCCCACGATGGGCGTTGGCGATTGTTCCAGATACCCTGCAGGTTCATGGCAATGCCTCCCGGGCGCGAAGCCGAGATGAGCAGGTAGCGCCCGAACTGGAAATAGAGAGTTTCCAACCCCAAATCCTTAGTCCCCTTCTTGTAGGCCTCCAGACGCTTGTCGGTGGGAGTCTGTGACTTTTCACTTATAGCTTGTCGCTCATCACTCGTAGCCAATTCCAGCTTCACCCGATTAAAATAGCTCTGATAGTCAGCTATATGTTCTTTCTTCAACGTTTCATAGTCCTTTTGCAGAGCATCGGCAAGATAGTTGGTGGCCAACAGGTTTTCATTTCGCCCTTCACGATCGGGACATTTGCCAAAACCGTTGTAGCTGGTGGCTGCTGAAATGTAGAGCACCGCTTCGGTAGCTTTGCTGATCTGCAGACCGGGATTGGTGGTCACCGTGCCGTCAGTCACCACAGCCTTCACACGATACTGGTAACGCATACCACCAAATCCCTCCTTATTTTTCCACTCCAGTTTCCAAGCACGGTCGCTATCCACACGGCGGGGAAGTTGTCCGCTCACCACGAACTCATCTGGCCCTACACTACGCACCATGCATTTCTCGAATGCTGCCGTTCCACCAATGCTGTAGTTCAGCATTTTGGGAGCCGAGGCGGACAGTTTGACCACGATGACTTGCGCCGGAGCCGACACAAAGATTTCGCGCTTGTACTCCACCGTATCCACACGGAAACATACCGTAGCTACAGCGGTCTGCAGGTCAAGGTCGCGTACATAGTCCGTTGCTTCACCTTTGAATGTCTGTTGGATATGCAGGTCTCCCATCGGCACGAACGACTGGCTGTTCGGTCCCTGTATGTTGCGCAACAGTTTCTGTGCCTCGCCCCACTTTTCTTGGAATAGCAAGTCGCGTACTCCTGGCAAGTATTCAGGTGCATCGGGTGTAGGGTTCGTGTCCGTAGGTCCCCCACCCCACATAGTCTCTTCGTTCAGATTGAGCACCTCATCGCGGATGCCGCCATAGACCATCACGCCCAACCGCCCGTTTCCTAAAGGAAGCGCCTCTTCAAACCGGTTTGCCGGACGGTCGTACCACATACGCATAGGGTTCTCCTCGGCCTGTATTGTACACAGACTTATGCATGCCAAAATGGATAGAATGATTCTTTTCATGGTCATTGTGTTTGTATGAACTGTTTATTGCTTGCAAAAATAGTAAAAAAGCATCTGCTTCCTAATGATTTGAGTTGACTTTTCAAAAATGCAAGTCACATTTTTCGTTTGAAGGGGAGGATAAGAGATTCTGGCTATAATTACCGTTTGTGGGGTGGTATGCAGTCTGGTCTGCCAAAAACGTTCTTCACCATTCTGGGAATTCCAACGTAAGTTGCTCCCACGTGACAGATTTGCTCTCTCCTTCCTGCTCACGGGGATTGGAGACGGAAAGCCCGATGAGACGAATGGGGTGATTCTCGTATTCCACTTCAGTTAATAGTTGTTTGGCAAGGGGAAGTATAACCTCCAGAGTAGTAAGCTCGTACGATTGGGTGATGCTGCGTGTAATTTGGGCAAAGTCGTGGAACTTCACTTTCAGCGTCAGTGTGTTTCCTCGAAATCCCTTGGCTGAAAGACGGTTGATAAGTTCTTTGGCTGTGTGGTAGAGTTCGATAACGATGGACGAACGGGTGTTGATATCCTTCTCCAAAGTTCGTTCGCATCCTATGGATTTCCGTACACGCACTGCCTCTACGGGACGGAGGTCGATGCCACGGGAGAAGTTATAGTAGAGCGTACCGGCCTTACCGAACTCGCGCGTCAGCCCATCCAACGACCAGGCCCGCAGATGGGCACCATCGTGAATGCCCAATGCATGCATACGCTTGGCTGTGACGGGCCCTACTCCCCAAAAGCTCTCGATGGGCAATCGGGCGATGAAGTCCAATGCCTGATCAGGATGAATGGTACACAGTCCGTCAGGCTTACGGTAGTCAGAGGCGACCTTGGCCAAGAACTTGTTGTACGACACACCGGCAGAGGCAACCAGATTCAATTCCTCCCGTATTTTCCGCTTGATTTCACGGGCTATATCCACAGCCAACGGAATATTCTTCTTGTTCTCCGTCACATCCAAGAAAGCCTCATCGAGCGAGAGAGGTTCGATGAGGTCGGTATGTTCGCGAAAGATGTCATGAATCTGTCCCGACACCTCCTTATAGACCTCCATACGTCCGGGAACAAAGAGGAGTTCAGGACACAGGCGCATGGCCTTTTGGGACGACATGGCCGAATGTACCCCATATTTGCGTGCTTCGTAGCTGGCGGCTGCCACCACACCCCGTTCGCCTGCATGGCCCACCGCTACCGGACGGCCACGCAGGTCGGCATTGTCGCGTTGTTCCACCGAAGCGTAGAACGCGTCCATATCGATGTGGATGATTTTTTTAGAATACACAAGGAAGTGCCAGCAATTGATACATCAGGGTGCGTGCCATGCGCTCGTGTCCCAAGTCATTGGGGTGCAGACAGTCGGAGGCAGCATCCTTGAAGTACTGTTTATGGGAGTCGGCCATGGGATAGAGTCCGCAAAGAGCACCAAGGTCGATGACGGGCACAGCCCAGATTGCTCCAGCCTCCTTGATGCTCTCTACATAGGCATCGAGGTATTCACCGCAGCGGTTCACATAGTCCTCAGTACACTGCCAGTTCTTCTCATTGGCATAAAATCCGGCACGATGTATGGGAGTCAACAGGACTATCTGCTTCGTGGGGAAGGTACGCTTGAGTGAATCGAGAGCAATGTTGATGCGTCCGCGATAGGTATTCTTGTCCATCACAGGCATACGTCGCATACGGTCCTCCATGCGCTTGGGATACTGGTGACCATATTCCACTTTGTCCATCTTCTCCTCGAACCATTGTCCGATAGGCACGGCATTGTTATAATCGTTCGTACCCATGAAGATAAGGATGGCATCGAAGTCATCACCATGTTCCGCTTTCAGTTTGTCAGTTTGCCGGGGAATGTCGTTCCATTGGCGGCCACTGACACCATAGACGTAGGGCGTAATCTGCAACCACTCTTGCAGGAATCCCCAATACTTGGTCTTTGATGCTTTGTTGCGCGGGTCGGTAATGGAGTCACCGAAGTAAGCCACTTTCTTTCCACTCCACGGATGAATTACTGTCAGTTGGGCTACAGCAGGTGCAAGCACTGCCATACATAAAGTCAGGATTATCAGTCTTTTTTTCATAGGATATTACATTTATAGAAAACAAAGTTACATATAATTCGTTGAATTGAGAAATTTGGGGCAAAATAATTGGCAGACAGGGGTTTTGTGAAATTCTGATTTTTGGAGGAATGCCAGTAAAAACCAACGTAATGCCAAGTTATTCCAAAGCTGAGTAACCT
>JAZQAG010000025.1:0-24463 GCA_045545095.1 Phocaeicola sp.
TATGGCCAGAAAAAGAGGACGTAGCCAAATTGGGTGGATTTTAATGTTTTGGATAATATCTCCCTTTTGGGGTATTATTGCATTATTGATATTAGGCGATAGTAAAAAGAAAATCCGTAAGGAAATAATGGAGGAATTGTCAAATAAGGAAGCGTAAAATTAAGCCTCATGACGAATTCAGAAAAGCACAAATCTCAGCTGCTTACATATGCTATAAATTCTGAAGGGAAAATTGTTTATGTTGATGAAGTCCCTAATGGAAAAAAATGCGAATGTATTTGTCCGTCGTGTAAAGAAAAACTAATTGCAAAAAATCAAGGAAAGACAGACAGGAAACATCATTTTGCACATCAATCAGGGATGGAGTGCGATTATGCGGTTGAATCAATGTTGCATTTATTGGCAAAAGAAAAAATACGTAAGGCTTTTCTTGAAAGAAAAGAATTTTGGATTGAATTTGAATACAAATCATATTGTTCAAATCTTGACAATTGTGATTTTAATTGTTACAGTGAATGCTGCAAAAAAGTAATAAAGCCTTTTGACTTAAAAAAGTATTACGATTCCTGTGAACAAGAAATATCTTATGAAAACATAAATCGTCGTTCTGATTTGAAAATATTTTCATCGACCAATCCTAATCATTCACCTATATATTTGGAATTTTGTGTAACTCATGCGAGTGATGAAGCAAAGTTACATAGCGACAATAAAATTATTGAAATTGTAATAGAATCAGAAAAGGATGTATATAATATAATATAATAGAACATGGACTCATTGAAAAAAGCAAGATATCTTTTTATGGGTTTAAGAAATCTGATAACAATAACAGTGAAATAAGTAGTAATATAGAGTTCGTACGCTATGTGCTATATCAATCTGGAAAATCACGCTGTTTCCAAGATCGTTGCAATTGTAAACAACTTAGAAAAAGCAACATTTCATTATTTGAAATGTGCTTTCATACGTCTGTGAATTTAGATATATATGAATATGCAAAATATATAGGCTATAAAAAATACGGAATAAAGAATTGTTTTGTTTGCAAAAATTATGTGAGTAGTTACAATGGTGATGGATATATTTGCTGTTTGTATAAATATTTAGGAATTTCACGATATGAACCATTTGATACTTCTCGAGCTAAAACTTGTCATCGATTTGATTTGAACAAAGAAGAAATGGAAGAAGAATTAAGAAAGGGATGTAGATGTAAATATTCAATTTTGGAATAGAATCATGAATTACATTATTCACAATCATCATTAAGTTTATTCCACTCATGATAAAGAACCTGATATTTGACTTTGGGAAGGTGCTCGTGGATTACGATTTCGAGGCTTTCTTCCGCCGATATATCACTGACGAAGAGAGGTGTCGGGCTTTTACGCCGGTGCTTCATAATGTCGAGGTACAACGGATATTCGACAGGGAGGAGCGCCCGGTGGATGAAATCATTGAAGAGATTATCTGCCAAAACAGGGAGTTTGAAGCGGAGATACGCTTCTTCAATGAGCATTATCCTGAGATTGTGACCAACGAAGTGGAGGGGATGCGCAAACTGCTCATCCGGTTAAAGGGGGAGGGGTACAAGCTCTATGGCCTCACGAACTGGTGCAGTAAGGTGTATCTGACCATGGCCCAGTTTGACATCTTCAAACTTCTTGACGGTTACATCATCTCTTCCGAAGAGAAGGTCATCAAGCCCGAAGCGGAAATCTATCACCGCCTCTTCGATAGGTTCAACCTGAAGCCCGAGGAGTGCATCTTTGCGGACGATAGGGCCGAAAACATCGAGGGTGGCAGGCGCGTAGGCATGGAGGGCATTGTCTTCACCGATGCACGGCAATACGAACGCGAATTAAGGAATCTTATAAACGGAAGTCTTGATTTTAGCGTAAAATCAAAATAGTATCTATTAAGCTGAATATCAACAAGCTGCAGTTTCCTTGCAATTTCTAAAAAAGGGAACGCGCGTTTCCCTACTGGGGAACGACTGTTTCCCTACCGAGGGAACGACAATTCCCCTATGAGGAAACGGGAGTTCCCCCATGGGGAAACGAGAGTTTCCTATAGGAGGAAATCAAATTTCCGCAAAGGGTAATGAAAATTCCCGTCAAGAGAAAACTTAGTTTCGCTTGACGGGATTCTTCTTACACTTATGCGATGGGGATTATCCCCAAACAAGTACATACTTATGCCTGTCGAAATATTCATCCAGGGTCACACCGTACTTGTTGGCCAATTTCACAATCAATTGTTTTTCCGCTTCGGTGAGCATGACTTCTCCTTTGCGTGTCTGGTAGTAACGCTTGCGTCCCATGTGGGAGATGAGTGAGGCACGGAAGCTGCTGGCCGTCCCTGAAGGGATTGCATTTATGGTACGGATGAATCCAAAGGCGCGCCGCTCCTTTTGGCTCTTCAGGTAGCACTTATACTTCCCCTTCTGAGCCTCCAACCAATTTGGGTTCAACACGTTCAGGAACATCCTCTTGGCACTTGCGTGTGGATACACCATTTGTCTCAAACAGGTGGTTGCGTGTGGACACTCTGACTGGCTACACATGCCGAACATGGCCGGCATTTCATTCAAATCGATTACTTCATTCATGATGTTTGCTATTTATTTGGTTACATGTCACAAAGATACAACATAGGCGTCGCGATTCAAAATTTTTTCCTTTGTTTTTTCTTTAAAAGTGACTATATCAGGATTTCCTTTTTACAGGATAGAGAGACACGGAGTCGGAGAAGTTGTTTCAAAACTTTTTCTATTTGTCAATTCCTTACTGATATATTATCATTACATTTTGCAGATAAAGAAAAAGAAACTATTTTTGCAAACATTGGTAAAGACAAGGGAAGATAACTGATCGGGTGAACACATATATTAAATGAGGTAGAGAGAGCTTCCTTTTGGAGTCGTGAAACAAAAAGAATGAAATTATACATATGATCAGTCATACAAGAATCTTTATAACCCTATTTGTCCTTTGGGGAATAATTGGCGGAAGCGCCTATGGACGGAAAAGAAGTGTAGCCGAAATGGATGACATTGCGGCATCGGTATTTACTGGTAAAGGAACTGGGACAGGTCTCAGGCGCTCTGTAGGATATAGCAGGAATGAAATGGCAGCACTGAAACATGCGTTGGGGGAAAATGACGCATTTCGGATTTACACGTTCGGAAATGGAAAGCCCGGATATGTGATAGTGTCAACGGATGACCGTCTGCCTGGAGTGTTGGCATTTTCTGAAACGGACGAACTCAATATCCATGATTTGCCAGGCTCCATGGTGGAGATGCTGGCAGACTATTCCACCGCATTAAGCGCGACATCTGTGGAGCAGATATCATCGGCCGTCGGATATTCAGCGGATGCGGATGGCCAGGTTGAACCCTTGTTGGGAGATATAGCTTTCTCTCAAAGGAGGCCATACAATAACAAATGTCCGCTTTACAACGGTGAGAGGACCATCACCGGATGTGTGGCTACGGCCATGGCACAACTTATGGCATATTATAAATATCCCGACAAAATGAAAGGGGAGCAGATCTATTACCAGACAAATACCCTGAAATTTCCTGTGACATGGGATAGCCAATCGACCAGTTTTGATTGGGACAACATGCTGGATACGTATAGTGTCGAATCGCCAGAATATACAGAGAATGAAACTACCACGGATGCAGACCTGATGACTTATCTGGACATACAGCCTTCTGTGGGATACAATGGGTATCTGGAAGTCTATAATTTTACTAATGTATCCCAGAGGACAATCAGTTTTACGGTACAACTTCTGTTGGCCGACAACAATGGGGATTTCATCCGTCCGATAGGGACTCCTAAAGTCGTCGAAGACCTTAAATATAAATATTACTACAGCACTTACTACCTCAAACATGCACTGCCAGGAAACCTGCCTGATGGAGAGTATCGGATGTATGTAGGTGTCAAGCTCAATGGCTCTTCTGAATGGTCATATGTCAAGAAAGCCACAGATTCCAATAATCTCTATAATTCAAACTATACAGAATACTATATCCCTGTAGCGAAGAAAGGGACATCTTATACCGTATGCGGAGAGGAGTTCGTCTGCGGATATAGTGCCAAAGAGGCAGAGGCCATAGCCACATTGTGTGCCGCAAATGGTGCTTCGGCAATGATGGACTATACGCTCACGAGCAGTGCTACCAACATTCTGAAAGCACAGAAAGGTTTGATAGAACACATGGGATATGATAAAAGCATAGCTTACCTGAACAAGTTTTTCTTCACACCTGAAAGTTGGATTGAATTCATCAAAAATGAGTTGGAAAATGGACGACCAGTGTATTGTAGCGGACATTCCGAAGAGGGTAGCGGTCACGCTTTCATCATAGACGGGTACAGTTACTTTGATAATATACCTTATTTCCATGTCAACTGGGGATGGAATGGAGGAAGCAACGGATACTTCCTTCTGGATTATCTGCGTCCTTCGGAGGCTGGCGATGGCGGATATGAGCATAATTATGGATACGACCTGAGGCTGTTGACGGGTGTTGTACCTGACAATGGCAAAGATGACGGTTTCACGTTAGGAGCACAGAATGTTACGATAAGTTTCCCCTCATCGGCCACGGAAATGCATATCATAATTGATACTCTGACAAACTGTTCCTACGAGAGCTTCAACGGAGAGATTCTCGCTTATGCGGTCAATGAAGAGCGTGAAATATTCCTTGGTTACATCTTCTCATACGGTGGTGCATGGAATACGAATGCGTATTTCACCACTTTGAATTGCATATTGGATATACCGACCTATATTCCCAATGGAGATTACACCTTACAGCTACGGGCATTGGAATATGATGCCACTGTAGAAACACCTGTCCTTATGCCCAATTCCCCGACATTCACATTCTCGGGAAGTACAAGTGTTGGAGTGGTATCACCGACAGGGATGAACAAGGATGCAGAAAAGGAAATTTATGACTTGTCCGGCAGAAGGATTCAGAAGGTTTCTCCACAAAACATCTATATTATATCAGGGAAAAAAGTGATTGCAGAATAATTGAACGGCAGTTCACCTGCCAGATACTGCCTTGGGGAGGAGTGCTATATGCTGAATATGGACAACAACTCGACGGGTGTGATAACAAAAAAAGAATGAGAGGTTGCATCTCGCTTCCTCTCATTCTCTATAAATGGACCTTTACAAGGTTGTGTATTAGAAGTTGAAGTAGTTCTTTGCGTTGTTGTAGCAAATGTCCTCAACCATCTGGCAGAGACGTTCCATTTCGCATGCGGGGATTTCTCCGTTTTCTACATCCTTACCGAGAAGGTTACAGAGTGTACGACGGAAGTACTCATGACGCGGGTAGGAGAGGAACGAACGTGAGTCGGTCAACATACCTACGAAGCGGCTCAAGAGGCCAAGGAGAGAGAGAGCATTCATCTGTTTCTCCATACCATCCTTCTGATCGAGGAACCACCAACCTGAACCGAACTGGATCTTACCGGGGCAAGAGCCGTCCTGGAAGTTGCCGAGCATAGTGGCAATCACTTCGTTGGCACAGGGGTTGAGGTTGTAGATGATAGTCTTGGTCAACTTGTCCTGACTATTCAGTTTGTCGAAGAACTTGGACATCTTCTTGGCGGTGTTGAACTCACCGATAGAGTCGAAACCAGTGTCGGGGCCAAGGAGTTTGAACATCTTAGAGTTGTTGTCGCGGATAGCTCCGTAGTGGAATTGCTGTGCCCAACCGCTTGCGTGATCCATCTTGGCAAACTCAATCATCATGCAGCTCTTGAACTTGAGAATCTCTTCCTGAGTCAGTTCTGTGCCACCATATACCTTATTGAATATTGCATTGATTTCAGCGTCAGTGTAATCCTCGGCATAGAATTCCTCGATACCGTGGTCGCTCAACTTACAACCCATTGATTCGAAGAAGTCGTGACGTTTCTGGAGGGCATCAATCACATCGTTGAAACAGTTGATAGTCACACCGCTCACCTCAGAAAGTTGCTCGATGTATGCGCGGAAATTGGCAGGAACCTCTACGGCCATAGCCTTATCGGGACGCCATGTGGGAAGCATCTTCACTTCGAATCCGCTCTCCTTCACCTGCTTGTGGTACTCGAGTGAATCAACGGGATCGTCAGTAGTACAAACGGTCTCCACGTTGTAGCGACGCATCAGGCCACGGGCGGTCATGCCGGGTTGCTGAAGCTTTTCGTTACACTCTTCGTAGATTTCACGGGCGGTAGTGGGGTTGAGCACCTTGTCGATACCGAAAGCTGTCTTCAACTCCAAGTGTGTCCAGTGATAAAGAGGATTGCGGAAGGTATAGGGTACTGTCTCAGCCCACTTCTCGAACTTTTCCCAATCGGTAGTGTCCTTGCCGGTGCAGAAACGTTCGGCCACACCGTTTGAACGCATGGCACGCCACTTGTAGTGGTCGCCACCCAACCAGATTTCGGTAATAGAACGGAACTTATAGTCATCAGCCACCATCTTGGGGATCAAATGACAATGATAGTCAATGATGGGCATCTTGGCCGCATGTTCGTGATACAACTTCTGGGCAGTTTCTGTCTGCAACAGGAAGTTTTCATCCATAAATTTCTTCATACAAGTCTTTGTATTAAATGTTAGTATTTAGGTTAATTCTATTTTTTCACCGTTATCGAGCACGAAAATACGGATTTTATTTGGAGTTACAAAATAAGTTCGTAAATTTGTGCCCATTATTTAGATAATTTATCCATCTACACATGTAGAAAGAACAATTAATACCATTATTTATAGTAATATGAGACCTTTAAACAAACAAACTGCCCCGAAGGCAGAACGCACCGAACGCATCATTCAGTTTGGTGAAGGAAATTTTTTGCGTGCATTCGTTGACTGGATCATCTATAACATGAATGAGAAGGCCGACTTCAATAGCAGCGTAGTAGTGGTACAACCCATCGAGAAGGGTATGGTGGACATGCTCAACGGACAAGATTGTCTATATCATGTGAACCTCCAAGGTCTTGACAAGGGCGAAGTGGTGAACAGCCTCACTCGTATCGATGTCATCAGCCGTGCGTTGAATCCCTATTCTCAGTTTGACGAGTACATGAAGCTGGCCGAGCAGCCCGAAATGCGTTTTGTCATCAGTAACACTACTGAGGCCGGTATCGCTTTCGATCCCGCTTGCAAGATTGACGACGCTCCTTGCTCATCTTATCCCGGTAAGCTCACCCAGTTGCTCTACCACCGTTTCAAGACCTTCAATGGCGACCCCACTAAGGGTCTCATCATCTTCCCCTGCGAGCTTATCTTCTTGAACGGTCACCACCTGAAGGATTGCATCCGCAAGTACATCCAGTTGTGGAACCTGGGCGAAGAGTTCAGCAAGTGGTTCGAAGAGTCTTGTGGCGTATATGCAACACTCGTTGACCGTATCGTGCCGGGCTTCCCCCGCAAGGACATTGCCGCTATCCAAGACAAACTCCAGTATGAGGACAACCTCGTGGTACAGGCCGAAATCTTCCACCTTTGGGTTATCGAGGCTCCACAGGAAGTGGCCAAGGAATTCCCCGCCGACAAGGCTGGCTTGAACGTTCTCTTCGTGCCTTCAGAGGCTCCTTACCACGAACGTAAGGTGACTCTCTTGAATGGTCCTCACACCGTACTTTCACCCGTAGCTTACCTGGCTGGATTGAACATCGTACGCGAGGCTTGCCAGCACGAAGTTATCGGCAAGTACATCAACAAGGTAATGTTTGAGGAACTGATGGAGACTTTGAACTTGCCGAAGGACGAACTGAAGAAGTTTGCCGAGGATGTGCTCGAGCGCTTCAACAACCCGTTCGTTGACCATCAGGTGACAAGCATCATGCTCAACTCATTCCCCAAATACCAGACACGCGACCTGCCCGGCCTGAAGACTTACCTCGAGCGCAAGGGCGAACTTCCCAAGGGTCTCGTTCTCGGTCTTGCCGCCATCATCACTTACTACAAGGGTGGTGTACGTGCCGACGGTGCCGAAATCGTGCCTAACGATGCTCCCGAAATCATGCAACTCCTCAGCGACCTGTGGGCAACCGGTTGCACCAAGAAGGTTACTGAAGGTGTGCTTGCCGCCGAAAGCATCTGGGGCGAAAACCTCAACAACATCCCCGGCCTTGCCGATGCCGTTAAGGGTTACCTCGACGCTATCCAGGAGAAGGGCATGATGGAGGTTGTAAAGAGCATCCTTTAATATAAGGTTATTAATTTCTAAAATATCTCAGGCGCGACCATACGGATTACCTGTAAAAGGTGTTTCGTGTGGGGAGCGCCTGATTTCGTGACAGTTACAAAACATTTGTTATGTTATTCATATCTGTCATGTACATGGATATTGACAAAGTCATTTATAAAACACTTACAGAGTAACTAACAATTCTAAAAACTGAAAAAATACATGAAGATAAAACTTATACACAGAGTATTTGTCACCCTAATGCTGATAATAGCGTCAAGCATACAACTGGTGGCACAAGAAGCTGGAGCTGATTACACCAGCTATATACAGAATCCCTCTTTTGAAGATGGTACGACAGGGTGGACGGTAAAGAATATGGCCACACAAGGAAATACGGTCTTCTCCATCAAGCAAGGAAACAATTACATCGAATCATGGGTCAGTATCGGAAATCAGATAGGTGAAGCATCAGTTACCCAAATTCTCAAGAATCTTCCACAAGGAAACTATGAGCTTACGGCCAAAGCCCTTCATATCCAACAGACAGGTTCAAATTCAACCACCAATAGTGGATCCTTACAGACGGGGGCTTACCTCATGGCAGGAAACAACAGGACCTCTATCTGTGCCATGAAGCAATATTCCGTCACTTTCTCCATCTTCGAAACCCAAGGCAACATAGAAATCGGATTGTTGGCAGAGAATGCTACGGGCAACTACCTCTGCTTGGATGATTTCTCGCTCCAATACACGGGTGCCATTTCATCTGCCAGCTATGCGACAGAAGTGCAGGCATTGGTTGATATGGCGCAAACTTACCTCGACAAAGGCATACAAAATACCGCGGCAGAGCCTCTTAAATCGGCTATACAGACGGCACAAACAGCCCTGCAAGGTACAGGTACCGATGAGAATGGAGCCATCATTTACGACATAGAGAGTCTGACTCAAGCAAAGAGTTTGTTGGATGAAGCGTTGGAAGGCGCCAAGGCTTCACGTGCATTGTATGACAAATTGCAAGAGCGTATCGACTATGCGCAGAAAGTATATGGTTGGTGGGAAGGAAGTACAACAAAGGCAACTTTTCTCAACAGTTTGAAAACTTATATCGAAAAAGGCCTCGAACAGATAACAGATTATACGCTTGCAGATTCAGATATCAATAGCACCATCAACACACTGAATACCCGTATCAAGTTCATTGATAAAAAAATTTATTGTAGTGGTAATGCATGCGGTTCTGATGCCGAACTTTCTATTCCTACCAGCCACTGGAGCTACGAACGCAGTATGCAATCCAAGCATTGGATCATTTTCTGGGAGAAAGGGTATGGTACCACCGCACCTGCCTCCGTTGAGTCTATCCTCAATACGGCAGACAAAGTGTTTGAGTTCTATTCGGACAGCCTTAAGTTCATCACCATCAACAAGGGTAAGTCAAAGACCGATACCTATAAGATGATTATCCGCTTGCGTTATACGGATGAATGGGAAGCCAGCGGTAGTGGTATAGACAACACCATCGGTTTGCTCACTCTCTCCCGTTGGGCTTATACTTCACGCGAAGGTCAGACATTGGCACACGAGATCGGACATTGTTTCCAATATCAGACTCATTGCGACAACAAGGATTGGAATGGATGGATGTACAACTGGGGAGCAGGCAATTACAATGTATTCTGGGAAATGTGTGCCCAATGGCAGGCTTACAAGTTCTTCCCAGGAATGCAATTCAATAATGAGTGGCTCAACAATACCCTAAATGGCTTGCACAAACATCCGTTGGCCGTAGATTTGCGCTACAACAACTATTTCATTCAGGATTATTTCTGCCACAAGCACGGTATGGATTTCATCGGACGTCTATGGAATGAATCCTATAACCCCGAGGATCCTTTGCAGACTTATATGCGCATTGCTATGCCCGACACACTTACCGCAGCCCAGAAACTTGACAAACTTGGTGATGAGATGTGGGAGTACGGCGCACGCATGACCACTTTCGATATGGATCCTATCCGCACACAGGGCGCAGGCACTATCGGTGTACGTGCAAAAACCAATTTGACCAAACTCACCAATGGATTCTGGTGTCCGACAACAGGTGATTGCATCGAGAACTTTGGCCACAATGCCATCCGTCTCAACGTGCCCGTCAATGGAAAGACCGTCTATGCAGAACTGGTGGGTGAAGCCGGCAAGAGTGGATATACAGCTCACAACATCGAATCTGCCGGTTGGAAGTTCGGTTTCGTAGCTCTCCACAAGGATGGTACCCGCTATTATAGTGAAATAGGTACGGCTACTTACGACAATCCCGAAGCCAGTATCGCTTTTGAATGTCCTGCCGGATGTACCTACATGTGGTTGGTTGTCAGTGGTGCTCCCACCAGCTACTGGACGCGTGACTGGATCGATTGGGATGGCGTGGAAGGCGTGAAGGAGCAATGGCCATACAAGGTGAAACTCCATCAAACCAATGTACAAGGCTATAGCAACAACAACACCTATCCGGCTTCTATTGAGCAGGTTCAGGTAGAGGGCCATCCGTCAGTGGACAATAATGTCTATACTATCACCGGACAACTTATCCGTCAAGGATCGACTTCTCTCGAGGGACTTCCTCACGGTATTTACATCGTTGGTGGAAAGAAGGTTGTGAAGTAAGAAATCCGATTTCACTCCCTCTGTCATTGGATAGAGGATGTGTACCAATAAAAAAAGGTGTGTGTTCTTGATTGAGCACGCACCTTTTTCTATTAAAGGATTTATGGGTGACAGGTTACGGAGTGAGCGGTCAGCGATGAAGTAACTGTAGATTAACGTATCACTTTATAGTTGCGGTTCTTGCCATTGGTATCGGTGGTTGTCATCACATAGATGCCGTTTGAAAGTCCTTCCAAATCCA
The DNA here is from genome assembly GCA_045545095.1 of Phocaeicola sp. GTDB lineage: Bacteria > Bacteroidota > Bacteroidia > Bacteroidales > Bacteroidaceae > Phocaeicola_A. Next base: position 11,145 of record JAZQAG010000025.1, read on the forward strand.
ATGTCTCGTACGTCTCATACCCTTTGCATATGCCCTGTTTCAGGAGTGTCCCATCCATAGCATATACGCTGAAGGATTGCAAAGCTATAGTTTTGTCCGCATCAGCATGTTTAAGACCTGTAGCGGCCGCTTTTTTACTTATGCCGAAGGCAACACGGCGCGTGTAGCTATGCCCCTCGCTATCGGTGGCGGTGATGGAGAGTTCGCTCAACACATTATCAGCCATAGGCTTCACCGTAATTTGCTTGCCATTCACCGACACCTGCAAACGGTCGTCTGTACACGTGGCACTATAGACAGGATTCTTGGAGTATCCCTTGAAGAGGTCGGCCACATCGAGCACGAGCACGGTGTCGGCCTTCATCAGATGGTGGGGGATAGCCATGAAGTCGAGATACTCTTCCAATGCGGTGTATCCATCGCCATCAACATCAGCATTCGAGTCGGTAAAGTCACCTGCCGGTGAATGGGCATTGGTGCCATGAATCTCCTCCCACCAGTCGGGAAGTCCGTCAAAATCGGTATCGAAGTCATCAGCATAAACCTTTTCGGGATAAGCCTCGTATCCGCCACAATCAGTTTCGGAGTCAATCTGTCCCTTGATGCCGCTCTTGCTTCCTGTATAGGTATAGCTACGGTTCATTGTTTCGTTCACGATGCGCCGGTCGGTGTTGTCGGTTACAGGCATATTAGCCCCGATGTCGCTCAGCACCGATTTGTAGGCCTCTTGGGCCGTCTCTATCTTCGCATACGAAGGGAAGAAGGGGGCAGCGACCCATGGCTCCCAATCAAGCGAAGCGCGTCCGTCGCGAATATTCAATTTATAGGTATCGTTGAGCTTGTCGGTAGTGAGAGTACCGTTCATATTGTCGCGTACATTACCCTTCACATAGACACTCTGTGTACCCTTGAGGTTGCCCTCAATTTCAAGCGTCAGCAGGGTGGTGTGCGATGTAGCACGTCCCATCTTGTAATAGTTACCCACGAAGTTAACCTCGTGTGCCCCGCCATCAGTGGTGCGTGTTGCCCAGTTATAGACCACATTGTTGAAAATGTCCAACCGTCCGGCATATGCGCCACTGGCATCCACTCCGCCACCAAGGCTCCAATTACGTCCGGCACAGTTGGCCAAAAGGTTGTGATGGAAGGATCCTATGTCTCCTCCGATAGTAGCTGCATAGCCATGGTTGGTACCAACGGGATAGTTCTTGTGTCCGGCAATACCCAATGCCTCGGCGATGATAGAGCGCTGGAAGGTGATGTTCTTGGAGTTGCGCGAACTGAATGTCTCGTCCGTACCCCAACTGGCCGTCACGTGGTCAACAATAGTGTGGTTGGCTCCTGCCACGCCCATAGCATTTCCCGTCTCTCCGGCTCCACGGCGGGCACGGATAAAGCGACAAATGTTGTCCGAGCCTATCGACAGGTCGCTATGCATCAGACAGATGCCCTTTCCGGGTGCCGTTTGTCCGGCTATGGTCACTTCATCATCGATAAAGGCCGCATCGAAATTCATGTCAATCACACCACTCACTTTGAAAAGGATGGTCCTCGGTCCCGAGCCGTTCGTCAGTGCCCAACGGAGCGATCCCTCGCCTGAGTCTTTCAGGTTGGTCACATACACCACCTTGCCTCCACGTCCGCCTTTGGCATAGCGTCCGTATCCTTCGGCGCCGGGGAAAGCCAGATGGGCAGGACGGAAGCTCCATACTTCGCCTTTTGCCACTTTCCCGTCGCCATCAACTGCATCCACACGCCAATAGAGGGTCGTATAATAGTCCGATGTTTGCACTGTATAGCAGGTGTCCGTCACGGTAGCTACGCTCTCCGTCATGGCCGCTACGGCATCGGCATCCGTACCTATATATACCATATAAGAAAGTGCCTTTCCATTGGCCGGTGCTTTCCACGATAGCGAAACCTTACCATCGGCATTCTCTGCATGCAGATCTTCGTTGGCAGGCATGGGGTCAGTTGCCTGACTATTCACATCGATAGTCTCCTTGTCGGGTGTGAAGGTCGAATAGTCAAATGTGGGCACTCCCTCCACCAGTTTCCAACGGCAAGCCCCTGGCACCGCTTCGGCATTCGTGTTCAAGGTGGTGACAAAATCTGTTGTGGCAAAATCTCCTTCGGTCATGGCCACTACATTTTCTTGTGTGCCATGATTGGTGATGATAGCCGTGTTCGAAGCCTGTGGCAGGTAGTAGCAATTGCGTACCTTGGCAGCCGCATTCACTCGTCCGGCTATCATTCCGGCACTACCGCTCGTAGGCGTGAGGGTGGAGTAGGAGTAACAGTTTTCCACCACCGTGGGGTTCTCACCTGTCGAGCCATCGCTCTCCTTGCCCACGATACCCACAATACTTCCCAAATAGCTCTTGGCATTGATGGTCGAGCGGGCATAGCAGTTCGCTATGCGCGAAGCCCCTGTCACCTGCCCGGCAATGCCGGCGCCGTACCACTCCCACGATTTGATTTGCCCTTCGAACGAGCAGTTTACGATGGTGGTGTTCACTCCGAAGGATACCACCCCGGCACAATATTTACCTCCATAGATGTAACTGTCTCGAATGTTCACATTCTTCACCACGGCATTCTCCGTTGCGCGGAAAAGGGCATCGTTGGCCTCGTAGATGGCCTGATACATACCACTGATGGTGTGGCCTTGTCCGTCGAACACGCCCATGAAGGGCACATACGTATCGTAGTTGGCAAACGTGCCGATAGGCTTCAATAATTTGCCCGCCTTTTGTCCCTCGAGATTGGCGGTCGTGTTGGACAGAATATTTTCGTTAATCATGATGTCTGCCGTCAATACAAAATATTTTCCCCGGCTCCAGTTGTTTCCGGCATTCACATCTTGGGCAAGTTTGGCCAACTCCTCCGCCGTAGCTATCTGGTAAGGATTCTCTTTCGTACCATCGCCTCCTGCATACGAAGCAGCTGCGCTGACATAAGTTTGTGCCGACACGGTGCAACACATCAGGCACACCGTAAGCATCGCCAACAATTTCTTCATAGTAAAAATGTCGTTTAAGTCTTTTGTTAAATCTATATAGTTTCCCAATATGCGACAAAGGTAACACTTTTTGTTGAATTACCTGAAGCAAAGGCAGATAAAATCTGACGTGAATATTTACATATTGCTTCAAATAGTCTATTTACAATTGAAGTATTATCTATTACTCATCCTCAAACAATAATTTATACAATATCATTCATAATGTAATACAACAGATAATAATCTATTCCCATATTATATCCAACTGATTGAGTGGCGAAAGATGAATTATACACACAACTCTTCATCCTCGCCACTCATCACCCGTAGCTAGTAGCTAGTCACTCGTAGCTCATCACTAACAGCCACTAATCGCCTGCAATGCTTTTCCGTAATCGGGTTCTTTGGTGATTTCGGGCACCAGTTCGGAGTATATCACCTTGCCTTCGGGGTTGATGACTACCACGGCACGGGCAAGGAGGCCTGCCATGGGGCCGTCGGCAATGAGTACACCGTAAGCTTCGCCAAAGTCCGAATGGGGGCGGAAGTCGGAGAGGGGAGTGACATAAAACAGGCCCTCCACGGTGCAGAAGCGCCGTTGGGCAAATGGCAGGTCGCGCGAGATGCAGAGCACCCGTGTGTGGGGAAGTTCGGTGGCCATCTTGTTGAATCGTCTCACACTGTTGGCACACACATCGGTGTCCAGACTTGGGAAAATGTTCAGCACCAGGTTTCCCCCTGCGCCATCTTTCAGGGTGAAGTCACTCAGATTTTCGCTCACCAGGCAGAAGTCGGGTGCCATATCGCCAGCTTTGACAAATGTCCCCTGCAATCCTATGGGTTTTCCTTTCAATGTTACGCTATTCATACTCTTACTTCTATATTAATTGTTCATTGGAAGAAGTAACATCGCCGGACACCTCTTTGTTCGCTTGCAGAAAATAATAAAAAAAAGGAGCACCCCAATCGGGATGCCCCTATATGATGATTGTCTATACCCCCCGAAGGGAGTTGGAACCGATAGTCACTATCCGCTAGTCACTCGTCACTCGTCACTCGTAGCTAGTCACTCGTAGCTAGTAACTAGTCACTACCTCACCACCACCTTCTTTCCATTCGAGATATAGATGCCCGGACGTGTGGGTGCTCCGTTCAGTCGGCGGCCCATCAGGTCGTAATAGATGGCAGGAGCCGTTTCGGGCCTATAGATGGACTCGATGGCATCTACATTGTCCGCCTTGGTGATGATGACATTGTCTATCAGGATGGCACCCGGGTCGTATCCGTTGCGGTTGTTGCGCTCGTAGATACCCTTCATCAAGGGGTTTTCGCCGGTGCGCAGGGTGTAGGTACCTTCCAGTACGGTGGCACCGTTGGCCTTGTCCTTCATCTGATATTTCACTGTGGCCGTGGGTACATCCACGTTGAGTGTCAGGTGATACCAGTGGCTGCTTGTGAATGTCCATGTGCCCTGGTTCTTGCGCTCTGTCTCGCCCTCGAATATCTGTTCGTTCACCGTAGCGGTGGTTCCTCCCGGTATGGTCAGTTCGAAGAGGTAGGGGTTGTGCACCTCTACTTCCGTGGTCACCCAGAACCATCCCCAGTTGTTGGCCACCTCGTCGGGAGCCGACTGGCTCATCACGGTGAAGTAGGCCGTCTTGTTGCCCTGTACGATGGCCAAGTCGAGGTCGAGGGTATAGCTGTTTACGCCCGTGAAATCGGCCGGTGTCAGGAAGAAGTCGGCCCTGTCGGCACTGGCCACGATGCTGGCCGCACGTCCCGTCGAACCGTCAAACATGGGTTCCACCAGCGAGCCGTTTCCGCGTTTCCAGTAGTCGGCAGCCTCGCCCTTCTCGAAGGTGTAGGCCAAGAGCACGTTCTCGCCCAAGGGCTCGTCGCCGGGAGTCTCTTCAGGTTTCACCTCCTCGAGGAACTCCTCTTCGCCCTCGATGTTGAAGTTTGTCCCTGCCAGGTAGTAGCCCAGGTGAGGCGGCTGATTGTAGGCCACATTCTGCCAGGCGATGGCCATGCGGTAGGTGTGGTCGTGCATCAGGGTGGGCACGCGGTGCTTGCTCTCGATGTTTGTGGCGATGATGTTCAGTTGCGAGGGGTCATTCTTGTTCCACATGATCATCTCTTCGCGCCAGTCGCCCATGATGTCAGCCTGCAGGCAGGGAGTGGCCTTTGTCCAGTTGCACGATTGCGAGTTGTTGTATCCCACTGATGTGTTCACATACTGGCTTCCGTTCCAATCCGTTATGCGGGGCGATGATACGCCTGTCGAACTGTTCAGCGCACCGTCGTAGAGCTCGTCCTGCAGGTCGCCGTCCCAATAGATGCGGAAGTTCATCGAGGGTGCCGAGTTGATGACGGTGTTGAACTCACCCGATGCCGTCTCGCGCGGGTTGTTGCCCTTCGGTCCCCAGAATTCGTATCCTTCGTACTTGTCGCTGATGTCAGCAGCCATGCCTCGTCCGGTGTCACCGTCGGCCGTCTGGTGGAAGATGACCTCTCCCGTGCGAGCATCGAACATGGCTATGCCGTAAGGCGAACTCTCGTTGCAACGGAACACCTCGTAGCCGGGACGCGAGGGTATCATATCTGCCACGTGCATGGCGTCGCCGTGACCCAGTCCGGTGGAGTAGAGCAGCCATCCGTCGTTGTCGATGGTGGCCGAGCCGTAGATGATTTCGTCGCATCCGTCGGCATCCACATCGGCCACACTCAGGTTGTGGTTACCCTGTCCGTAGGCCGTGTAGCTGTTGCTCGTGCCGAAGGTATTACTGTTGTACGTGCGCGATGTCTTGGTCATGGTGGAATCCGTCAGCTCCACTTTGGTTCTCGACACCGAGCCGTGCAGCCACTTGTGTTTCAGTTTCTCTCCGTCGAAGTCCACCGCCCACAGGTAGGAGTAGGTGTAGTACCCGCGGCACATTACCGCCGAGGGTCGCTTGTCCTGTCCGTCCAGATAGGCCACCGCCGCCAGGAATCGGTTTCCGCGGTTGCCGTAAGAGGCCACATAGTCCTTCTTTCCCGAGCGGTCGTCCCAGTTGAGCACCGTGCCCGATGCCGCTCCGCCGTATCCGCCATCGCGGTTGGGGTTGTAGAAGATGGTGTGTATGGCCTTACCCGTAGCCCCCTCGAACACGGTCAGGTACTCCTGTCCGCCCACCATGCGGGCACCGTTCGATGCACGCCAGTCGCGTGTGTTGTCGGCGGCTTTGATGGCAGGGTCGTCGGCCACTTGGTTCACGTAGTTGCCCAACCCGTCCTTACCGCCGGGGCCTGTACGCATGATGATTTCCGACTTTCCGTCCTTGTCGAAGTCATAGACAAGGTATTGCGTGTGGTGGTCGCCCGCCAGCATGTTGATGCCCATGTCGATGCGCCACAGCTTTTCGCCGTTCAGGCGGTAGCAGTCTATGTACTCGAGGCCCGGATGGCGTCCCTCACCGCCGTTGTCGGTCTTGTTCGAGGGTATCCATTTGACGATGATTTCATACTCCCCGTCGCCATCCACATCACCGGCAGAGCAGTCGTTGGGTGTGTAGGTGTAGGTCTCGCCCGTCACGTCGTCCACCCCGCTGGCAGGGCGGTCCAGTTGCACCACCTTGTACTTGTCCGTCCACGGGGTAGCCGCCTCGCTGGTGGCCACCTCCTTGCCATCTACGAGCGTCACCACCTGATACTGGTTGTCCACCGTACCGTTGGGGTCAACGAAGTTCGTACGTCCGCAGATGTTGCGTGCTATCAGCTTGCCGTCGCGAAGGAGGTTGAAGGTCGTGGTCTTCGCATCGTCCGTGCCCAGCAGGCGCCAGCTCACGTAGATGCCTCTCGATTGTGCCGGCATGGCCATCACACCGCGTGTCAACGGCTCCATCTGCACCGCCGGGGTCACCTGTGCCTCTGCCACCGTGAAGGAGAGCATGGCACCAAGAATTAGTAGCTTTGAATGTTTCATCGTTTTTCTGTTGTTTTGGTATAAGTAATTCATGATGGGCACAAAGATACTGTTTTTTTCTATGAATCATGTACGAACGGACAATTTTCTTTTTCTTTTCACATTGTAAAACCACCATTCTGTACCCTGGGATGTAGTGAAGAACGAAGAGTGAGGAATGAAAGTTCAAGGTTTAAGGGTTCATGCCGTCTCTGCCATATACTATATTTGCAGAAAAAAGGAAAATAGCGAATTCGCTATCTTCACAAAGAAAACAGAAGAGGTAAAGGATGAAGATTATTGACTGTCATTGGTGCATACGACACCGTTCAGGGACGCAAGTGGATGTCCGAGTGAGGGTTTCTCGGTGGTAATTTTGTCATTTCCCAAATATGTAGTATCTTCGCAGAGAATAAGCTTTGAACAAAAATCGAACTTAGTTCGCCAAGAGGAAAATTAAAGCAGTGAATTTGTATGAGCAAAATATCTATCCGCTTTTATAATGACCGTGAGGTGCGGGCCATTTGGGATGAAGAACAGAGCAAGTGGTGGTTCTCCATCGTAGATATAGTGGCTGCCATTACGGAAAGCCCCCGTCCACGTGTCTATTGGGGAACACTGAAAAATCGGAAAAAGGATGAATATGGTCAGTTGTATTCAAAATGTATACAACTGAAAATGGTGTCGTCCGACGGCAAGCGTTACGCCACCGACTGCTTTGCACAAGAGGACATTGCAGAGGTGGTGAAGACTCTGCCAAGCAAGCGTGCCACCCACTTCCTCGATTGGCTGACATATTCTGAAAACTCCATCGACGGACGAAGCAAGAAAAAGGCTTATACGTTCATGCAGAGCAACTTGGTGAGTACGGAGGATGTAGGGACGGTGAAGAGCCTCCAACAAATCCATGCCTATCTCTTTGGCGGACTTTATGACTTTGCCGGACAGATACGCACCAAGACAATATGGAAGGACGGCACTCTGTTTTGCCGAGCTGAATATCTGTTGGAGAACCTTAAAATGATAGAGCGGATGCCTGAGAATACATTCGACCAAATAGTGGAAAAATACGTGGAGATGAACGTGGCACACCCCTTTATGGAGGGCAACGGACGCTCTACGCGTATCTGGCTCGACCTCATCTTCAAGAAGCGGTTGAAACTTTGCGTGGATTGGAGCCGGATTGACAAGAAAGAATATCTCGAAGCCATGCGTAAAAGCACGACGGATGCCCTACCTATCAAACGATTGCTCAAAGGTGCAATGACCGACCTCATCGATGACCGCGAAATCTTCATGAAAGGAATCGACTATTCTTATTACTACGAAGAAGCTGATAATACATAATATCCCCCATGCCCGACCGACTGACACCCGAACAGCGCCACCGATGCATGAAGAGCATCCGAAGCCGCAATACGAAGCCCGAGATGATGGTGCGCCGCTACCTCTTCTCCCACGGTTTCCGCTATCGGGTGAACGTCAAACGCCTGCCCGGCACACCCGACATTGTATTGCGAAAATATCGGACAGTCATCTTCATCAACGGATGCTTCTGGCACGGCCACGAAGATTGCCCATACTTCGTCCTCCCCAAGACAAACACCCCCTTCTGGAAAGCCAAGATAGAGCGCAACCGCGAGCGCGACATGCAGAAGCGCATCCAGCTCCGCCTCCTCGGCTGGCACACCATCATCCTGTGGGAGTGCCAATTGAAGCCCTCCCGTCGCGACCTCACCCTGAAAGGCCTTGAGCGCACCCTCAACCAAATCTATCTGGAAAACTACGCCCTTCACAAAGTCCGCCCGTATGCACCTGTAGAGGAAGAAACCAACGGTATGCTGGTGGCGGATGGGGGAGAGGTTACCACTACTCGAGTAGAGTAAAAACGTGCACACTATGAGGAAAATTAGCAACATGAAAGGTGCGCATTGCAGGGTAAAACATTTAATTTCCCCATTTTACCGCAAAATATCATTCATAAACTTGTGTATATCAAATAGAAGATGTATTTTTGTGCAGATTTGGAATCAGACTCCAAATCTGCATACTTTTATACTACAAGGATGATTACTAGAAAGATAGAGCAAACACTTAGGGATTTGATACCCTACTTCAAGGTGATAACCATCACGGGACCCCGGCAATCGGGGAAGACAACATTGTGCAAACAAGTGTTTCCCGATTACGCATACGTCAACCTGGAAGATATAGCAGTGCGCGAACAAGCGGCGACCGACCCTAAAGCCTTCCTGTCGGCCTATACCCAAGGCGTCATCATTGACGAAGCACAGAACTATCCCGAACTGTTTTCCTATATACAGGTCATCTCTGATGCCAATCCCGACCGTCGCTACGTCATCACCGGCAGCAGCAACTTCAGTTTGTTGGAAAATATCAGTCAGTCATTGGCCGGACGAGCAGCAGTACTCACCCTGTTGCCACTTTCGTTGCAAGAGTTGGACGGGCTTGCCACCACAGATGTCAGTACCGACACCTTGTTGCTCAGAGGCTGTTATCCGGCCGTATGGGCAGGCATACAACCCTATCATTTGCTCTATCCCAACTATTACACCACGTATGTAGAGCGCGATGTGCGGCGCATTGTCAATGTCACCAATCTGCGCGATTTCCAAACCTTCATCCGTCTGGCAGCCGGACGCGTAGGTACGGAGTTCAATGCATCAGCACTCTCTAATGCCGTGGGAGTCAGTGTCAAGACCATCCAATCGTGGCTCTCCATTCTCACAGCCTCTTACATTACTTTCACCCTTTCACCCTTCTATGAGAACATCGGTAAACGTCTCATCAAAGCTCCCAAACTCTATTTCTTCGACACAGGACTGCTCTGCTATCTGCTAGGAATCGAAACCGAACAGCAATTGGCTATCCACCCCCTCAGAGGAAATATCTTTGAAAACTACGTGGTGGTCGAGGCATACAAGCAATTGGTCAATCAAGGCAAAGAACCGAACCTCTATTTCTATCGCGACAGCTCCCAACATGAGGTGGATTTGCTTCGCCAAAGAAGTTTTCAATACGAGGCTTACGAAATAAAATCCTCGCAAACCTTTACGCGCGATTTTCTCAGTGGCCTTCACTATCTGGGGAAACTCTTGGGCGACCGCCTCATCAAGTCTGCTGTCATCTATGCGGGCGAAGAACAAACAGTCTCCACTTTAGACGGCATTGTCAATTATCGGCATTTTAAAATATGAAGCCCTCCCGTCGCGACCTCACCCTGAAAGGCCTTGAGCGCACCCTCAACCAAATCTATCTGGAAAACTACGCCCTCCACAAAGTCCGCCCGTATGCACCTGTAGAGGAAGAAACCAACGGTATGCTGGTGGCGGATGGGGGAGAAGGGTGAAAGAAAAATGTCTTTTCAGCCATCAAATCAATTGAGAACTGCCAAAAAATAAACCAAGAATGCCTAAAAAGAACTTATCCCAAGCCTTGGGATAACTAGACCAAGCTTTGGGACAACTAAACCAAGCTTTGAGATAACTAAACCAAAGCTTGGGATAAAAAATAGTCAGGCACTCTCCATCTTTTTCTTGCCAATTCCAGTATAAATGCATGCCCATTTGCATCTTTTGTTTTAGCCACTTTGCTAAGGGGGGGCTATAATTAGTCCCACATTCTTAGCTTTTACCATAACCCCAAAATCATTTATGGACCAAGAAGTCTATAGCCAAATCTATAATCAGAGAGATTCCTGAAACAATTCGTTTTCCATCACCGTTTTCATCCTCTTCATGCGCCCTTTTGGCACATTCTGTCAAAATATTGTTTACAATATGTAAAGTCTTATTCAATGGCTTAGCCTCTTTCTTATGATGCAAAGCCAAATCTACCGTTTTTATTGTCTGCAATGCTTCGCTATATTTTTCATAATCAGCGCCCAAACATGCTTCCGAAAACTTCTTGGCATAATCCAATGCTGAAAGGAAATCAGATACGGTGAGCTTTTTGCCTTGGGTACAATAAATGACATCCTCCTGTACAAACAAACTTTGATTATAGAAAATCGTTTGTACTGCGTATGTAGATATTGAACAGAAATTATAGGTGTTTATACGGCGATTGATAATGTCAATACTGAAATTAAGATTACAGAACAATCCTTCATCTGTCAACTCATTGATTCTACACATTTTCAGGAAACGTACTCCTCCCATCTTTTGCAACTCCAACCAATATCCATGAAGTTCTTCTTTCATACCTTGTATATGCGCCACCGCATACTCCAAAGCATTTTCTTTTTCTTGTCTGTTTCCATTGTATAATGCATTGTAAATTTGCATCTCACAATTTTCCAAGTTTGTTAATATTCCCATATTAAAAGTTCTATCGTTTAACATACAACACCTGCTTGAATTTATTGTTCAGTGTCAATGATAGTTTTTTGAAATATTAAACCTAATGTTAAAATCCTATATATATATCACCTTGATTGATGACAAATGAAAAAACGTTCTATTACCTATTAAATAAATGATGATGTATTCGTTTTTTACGCCGAAAAGACTTACCTTTGCAAGGTGAACTATAGGAATGGATCTATTCATGAAAACTGTGTGGAAATGGAAAAAGAATATATACTCGCTAAAGCCAATGATTTAGTTGCTGAAATGACACGTTTCAATGTGCAAGCCAAGGATTTGCAAGGAGCAAATGCCATTGCGGAAGAATACATCGACAACAATGCAGCTGTTCGTCAAGTGCTTGTACAGCGTGGTATAATTATTAACAGTTAATCACTTTATTGATGATAAAAGAAGATAGGGCATAGATTCGTGAGTGAATAAAAGAAGCTATTGGGAAGAAATAAAACTAAAACGTACAATCGACATAATCTGTTTATAAATAACAATGAATATATTTTCCTTTTTTGCCGGTGCAGGCTTTCTCGATCTGGGATTTGAAATGACAGGGCATTATGATATAGTATATGTAAATGAGTTCCATAAAGTATTTAATGATATATATAAATATTCACGTGAGCATATGGGGATTTCTCCTCCTATATATGGACATCATATTGAGGATATTTCTTTGTTATTAAAGGATGAATATCTTAATCCGTTAATAGCGCAAATAGAAGAATCAAAGCAACAAACATTAACGGGGATAATTGGAGGACCACCGTGTCCTGACTTTTCTGTAGCAGGAAAAAATCGAGGAAAGGACGGAGATAATGGAAAATTATCAGAAGTTTACATAGACATTATATGTAAATCCCAACCCGATTTTTTCTTGTTTGAAAATGTCAAAGGATTATATCAGACGACAAGGCATAGGGATTTTTTTGAATATCTCAAGAAAAAGGCAATAAATAACGGTTATTTTCTTACGGAACAATTAATCAATGCATTAGAATTTGGGGTTCCGCAAGAAAGGGAACGTATTATATTAATAGGAGTCAAACGTAATATTGCAGAACAGTATAAGTTACACGTTGTTGATGATAAACTAGCAAATTTTCCTTGGGATAAGTACAAACTATATTCAAAAGAATATATCTATTCGTGTGCGTGGCCGACTCAAACTCCTTATTTGGGTGAAGATAAGAATTATCCTCAACCAGATGGTATTATTAAAGAATTAACAATCGATTATTGGTGGAAAAAAAATGAAGTAAACAATCACCCTAATCAGAATATGTATTTTCGCCCTAGAGCGGGTCTTCAGAAATTTCAAACAATAGAAGAGGGAGATGATAAAAAGAAGTGCTTCAAACGTCTACATCGTTGGAGATTTTCTCCTACAGCAGCATATGGTAACAATGAAGTACATATTCATCCGTATAAACCACGGAGAATATCAATCTCAGAAGCGTTAGCAATCCAATCTTTACCTATAGAATTTGTTTTACCTGATAATATTTCGTTGTCTGACGCTTTTAAAACAATAGGCAATGGCGTACCATATCTGGTGGCTAAAGGATTAGCTCAATCTATACATGATTATTTGAATTAAATAAAAATATGAATTTTTCTGTAGACATAATAAAGAAAGATATAATTGATTTATCAAGCAAAGATTTTATGATAAAATATTTGCTTAAGTCAGATGTTTGGTATTTTAGTGAATATCAAAAGATGGAATTTGGTCAAGCTATAGAACAGATGGAAGGTCTAAAGGAAATAATTAATTCTAAATTAGGAATTGCATATCATAATGTTCTGATGGTAGGAAGTGGCAAAATAGGATGTAGCTTAAACCCTAACAAAAATTTTAAACATTTTAATGATGACTCGGATATTGACATTGCAATAATTTCATTAAATCTGTTCAATGATATATGGTTAAGTATTAGAAAAATTTGCCTGAATGAAATTATATCAGATTATCAAGGGATTGCGTCATCTG
>JAZQAG010000026.1:0-3017 GCA_045545095.1 Phocaeicola sp.
TCCCTATTATAGGTTCACGCCCCTGCGGTTGCTCCATTTCCTGCCTGCCGTGCTGTCGCTGATACTCTTCTGTGCAAGCGTCTTCTCATTGCCGCAGAGCCGATACTACGACTTTATGATTCACGAGAACACGGGCGATGACACTTGGCTGGGCGATGTGAACTATACGATGGTGTTGCTTCAGCTCATCGGCTATTTCTATGCGATATTCCGCTATCTCCGCAAGGTGAAGCACTTTGTCCGCAACCACTACTCCGCCGCCGAATTGCAACGCAAGGTGTGGATTCCCCGCTTCATAGCACTGTTTGCCGCTATGTTTGTGGTGGTGATGGTGTGTTATGCCCTCTGGCCACGCACTGATGCGTGGCTACTCCAGCTGCTTACGGTAATCATTATGGGCTACCTGCTCTATGCGGAACTTGCCATAGCCCTTGAGCGATACAGCAATGATACGGTTATGACCACCGTCGCAGCCAACGCGGAAGCGGAGTTCATCACTACCGAAGTGAAGCCGCAGCCACAGCCCGAGGCCGACAACGGCAAGGAGGATATGCAGAAATTGGAGCAATATGCCCGTCAGGTGGAGGAATATTTGCGTACTTCGGAGGTATATGTTAATCCCAACCTATCGCTTAAAGATGTGGCAACAGCTACGGGAATATCTTCCAAGAACTTGTCTAAATCTATCAATGCCACATTAGGCAAGAACTTCTTCGACCTTGTAAATGGCTTCCGTATAGAGAAGTCAAAGGCATTGCTGATGTCTAAAAAAGAGAAAGGCTTGACCCTCGAAACCATTGCCGAACAATGCGGCTTCAACTCACGTTTTACATTGAATGCCGCATTCAAAAAAGCGGTTGGAGTAACTACATCCGAATGGCTGAAGTTGAATCAAAACGAAAAATAATCTGAAAATTATTTGCAAGCGGTAAACTATTTCGTTAACTTTACCGTTGATTAGATGAAAGAATATTTTGAAAACAAATAATGGGGTTATGGAAAAGAGAAAAGAAAATGCCCTGATGAATTGCAGTAATCTTGACGAACTTCTCAATGTGGAGTTTGGAGAGGTTGGCACACCCTCTCGTGAAGAGTTTGACAAGGAGACCGAGGCGTTTTGCCTTGCTCTCACTCTTAAAGAGGAACGTATCCGTGCTGGTCTTACACAGGAACAACTTGCCGAAAAGATCGGTACAAAGAAAACTTATATTTCACGCCTCGAAAACGGAAAGGCGGACATTCAGTTGAACACCCTCTTCCGAATATTCGAAGGTCTTGGACGTCGTGTGCGATTGACGATTTTGTAATCAATCATCATCCGTTTTATCATCCCGTTCTCGAAAAGAGCGGGATTTTTTTGTATCTTAAAATGTGAGGATTTATACCCGTAAGTGCGGAAACCGCACATTTCATCGATTATTTTGTGAGGATGCACGGAATCCTCACAAAACATTTCTCCAATTATTTGCCCCTCTGAATCATTCCTGATAACTTCGCTAACGAGAAATTAAAAAGACAGACAGCGTATGTTTAGCAAATGGATTGATGAATCGGAATTTGATGGCGAGAATGACTTCTTCGACAACTCGGTGATGAGTGTGCGTCAGTGGTTGGCGGTAATGTCGGTGATGATTATTCCAGTGGTGAATGTCGTGATGATTTTCTGCTGGGCATTTGCCGAGAAGGAAATCACCAACTCCAACAAGGTGAACTGGGCACGGGCCTCGGTCATCCTGCTTACGGCATTCGTCGTAGTAATAGCACTTGTAGGTGGGTTTCTATTGTTCAGTTGGTATTTGGTATAGGTATATAGTATAATCATTAACTTCAAAAATTAACGAATTATGAAAAGAGTAGTTATTATAGCGTTGATACTCGCTGCAATCAGTGGGACAACCGCAGTGAATGCTCAGAGCTGGCTTCGAGGCCTTGGACGTGCAGCGGAGAATGCCGCAAAGCGCGCTGTCGAGCGCAATGTGGAGAGAGCCACAGAGCGCGCCATCGACCGTGCCTTCAGCGAGACCGAAGATGCTGTTGAGGATGCTGTCAGAGGGGAGTCGTCGAACAAGGGTAAGAAGAACAAAAACAAGAATAACGACAACAACGACAACAACAATGCCGATGAAGTCTATGACAATGGAAATGGCGATGCTACCGCACAAACCCAACCGCAGAAAGGTCAGTCCCTCGAAATGACGTATGCCAAGAGCGATTTTGTGGCAGGCGATGAGATTATGTTCGACGATGATGTCACAAGTGAACAGCTGGGCGAGTTTCCGCGCCAATGGGATCTGATCAAAGGTACCGTAGAAGTGGCGCGGCTCAATGACGACAAGGTGATTCTCTGCGTGAGTCAGGACGACCCTGTCATAGCTCCTCTTTTCGATGAGATGAAGAGCTATCTGCCGGAAAAGTTCACTCTCGAGTTTGATTTCTGGGTGGGAGCCTTTGAAAAGCAAGGAGATAATAGCCCAAGTAACCGATATATCATCAGTTTCTATAAATCGAATACAAGCCAACCTACTCAGGTCATCGATATGGATGATTGGTACTACGATGCATCAGACCACAGATCAAGACTTTCCTGGGAATTCGAATCTTTAAGTGAAGAATGGCGTCACGGTAAGGATGAATCTTTCAGGACGATTCCGAACTCCTGGAACCATTTCGCCCTGTCATTCAACCAGCGCGCGATGAAGGTGTACATAAATGGTGTCCGTTATGCCAATATACCTAACACTATAGCTCCCGGATATTTCCAGATTCAGTTCTATCGTTCAGGAGGTTATTTTACCAATAATACCTCCATCAAGAACATCCGTATCGCCAAAGGCGCAGTACCTCTCTACGACCGTATGATGTCGGATGGCAAGTTTATCACCTACGGCATCACGTTCGACGTGGGCAAGGCCACCATCAAGCCCGAATCGATGGGTGAAATCAACCGCATCGTTCAGCTGATGACCGAAAACCCCGACTTGAAGTTCTCGGTAGAAGGTCATACCGACTCTACGGGT
>JAZQAG010000027.1:0-14718 GCA_045545095.1 Phocaeicola sp.
ATCGCCGAATACATGGCGCTGCAAGTCGTGGCAGCCTCGGTGGCCTTCCCCATCGGCTACGCCTGCATGAAGCCATGGCTGGAGCAATATGTGGTGCAGACCTCTATCCCTTGGTGGATATACATCGGCATCTTCCTCCTCGTGGCCCTGCTCGTCGCCCTCTGCATCGGTTGGCGCGTGTGGAAGACGGCAACGGCCCGACCGGCAGATGAGATTTGCAAGGGGTGACGAAGCCTCACCCTACCCCATCCCCAAAGGAGAGGGTACTTAAAATGAATAGAATTAATAATAACTAAAAATCCCCTCTAACTCCCCCTTGGAAAAGTTAGAGAGGGATATAACAGAACAAAATAACATGAAAGATTTCATTTATTATGCTCCCACCGAAGTGGTCTTCGGAAAGGAGTCAGAAGAACAGGTTGCCCGTCTAGTAAAGAAGTACGGTGGTCACAAAGTTTTGGTACACTATGGCGGACAGAGTGCCATCAAGTCGGGGCTGTTGGACAAAATGTGCAACCTATTGGACAAAGCCGATATTGAATACGTGAAGTTAGGTGGCGTGGTACCAAACCCACGCTTGTCGAAGATTTACGAAGGAATCGACCTTTGTCGCAAAGAGGGTGTAGATTTCATTTTGGCCATAGGTGGCGGTAGTGTCATCGACTCGGCCAAAGGCATTGCCTACGGTGTACCTTACAAGGGCGATGTGTGGGACTTCTATTTGGGTAAGGACAAAGCCCGTACGTGCCTGCCTTTGGCTTGTGTACTCACCATCCCTGCAGCTGGCAGCGAAATGAGCGAAGCCAGTGTGGTGACCAAGGAAGAGGGCGACGTGAAGTTGGGATATTCCAACGACATCTCACGTCCGAAGTTTGCCATTATGAATCCCTGCCGTACTTTCACCCTACCTCCCTATCAGACGGCCGCAGGCGTGACGGACATGATTATGCATACCATGGAGCGCTACTTCACTCACGATGACGATATGACACTGACCACAGAAGTAGCTGAAGCGGTAATGCGTACCTTAATGGACAGTGTGTTTGCCGTACTGAAAAATCCCGAAGACTACCGCCATCGCGCCCAAATCATGTGGGGTGGCAGTATTGCTCACAACGGATTGACAGGTTGTGGAGTGGAGGAAGATTGGGCAACCCACCAGTTGGAGCATGAGTTAAGCGGCATGTTTGACGTGACACACGGTGCCGGATTGGCCGCGGTATGGCCTGCTTGGGCACGCTATGTATATAAAGAGAATGTGAGCCGTTTCGTACGCTTTGCCGTTAACGTTTTGGGAATTCCCAACGACTTCACTGATCCTGAAGGTACTGCACTGAAAGGAATCGAGGCCATGGAGTGTTTCTACCATGCCATCGGCATGCCTATCAACATCCATGAACTTATCGGACGCGATATCACCGATGAGGAAATCAAGGAAATGGTGCGCAAATGTAGCCGCGATTACAAAGCCACTCAAGGAAGTTTCAAAGTACTCCGTCCTGAGGATATGGCGACAATCTACACAATGGCAAAATGATTTATTGACACCACTTATTTGCTAATGTGTAATCAATAAGCATCAGTACAATTTAGCACATTGGCCTATCTGCATATCAAAATAAGGGCTGTACCACTATTGGCACAGCCCTTATTCTTACACAAATCCGTTATCTACAATCTGATTACTTCATCATAAATTTACGAACCTTTCCATCTGTAGTCACAATGATATTCAATCCACGTTGCAACGTTTCATAGCGTACACCATTGATATCGTATATGCCAGCCGGACGAACAGATTCATCCAAAATAATATCTTGAATGGCCGATGGGTCAGTATTAATGCGGCATTCCAACAACAGGAATTCCTCAAAGCCGCCACCTGCATTCTGGAAACGGATGACATAGTTGCCTGATTCAGTTACACTAAATTCCAATTCATACAATTTAGCAGATGTAAGGTTTGCGGCCGTATTACCATCAGCATTCGGAGTGGCCGTATAGGTGCTCGATGTTGCCACCACTTTACCTGTACTCTTATTGATAATGCTCACCTTATATTGTGGAGTATATTTCCAAGCAGCCATGGCATAACTCAACTTATATTTACCAGCCTTGAGAGTTAGCGGATAGGCACTCTGCATACCATATTCGGCCTTACCAACGCGCCAATAAAGAGCCTTACCTTGATAACCTGTGAATCCCATAAATGTGCGAGAACCAGAACCATATGAATTTGGATATTCATGAATGCCTCCGTCTTCTTGTGTCACACGCCATCCCTCAGGGATAGTGCCATTCAATACTGAAGTATAGTCAAGGGCATACATCGCAGTCTGATCAACATAGAGAGGTTGCAGGGTAACAATATCATCTGGCATGACAAAGGTGTTGTCATCACCGATAGTGACATTGCCATGAACAATTTCCCATCCCACATGAGCAAAACCTTCCTTCGGAGTCACTGTCAATTGTACAACCTGACCCTCAACGGCTTCGGTCACATTAGCCGTAACGGTTCCATTTTCTGTATCACGGACTGTTATTTGGAACTTTTCGGCTTCGATACCTTCCGGTGTATAAATGATCTGATCTATATACATAGCAACGCCACCCACATTGGTCAGAATCAGATTATTTTTTCCCTCAATCAAATTGGTTGTGAACGACACCTTCCGCCATTCATTGGTAGCAGTCTGTTCACAGGTCAAGGAATGCTTAGTTCCATTCACGGCTACAGTAATCTTACCAGCCTTTGAGGGTGATGTATAGCGCACTGAAACAGTGTGCTCACCAGGATGCTTACAGGTCAACTGATGACGGAGTGAACCTGAAGTATTGGTTCCCATATCTGCAAAACCGTTAGCGGCATGGCCAAACACAGTAGGATACCATCCATAGGGATCTGTGACACAGCTCTTGATACTCTTGAAATCCATATCCTCTGCTTCAATGATAATCTCACCATTATAATCTGCTGGTTGTTGAGGAATACCGAGAGGCGTAATAGCCGGAGCATCAGTCAACTTACCTTCAGGCTCATCACCTGGTGTTTTGATGACCACATCTACGGCACCCATATGCTTCAGATTCAGTTTGAACACATAGGTCGAATCATTCCAAGAAGATGTAGCCGAAGAAACAGTAAGGGTATTACGTTTCTTAATAGTATAAGTCGGTTTCACTTTGGCACCATAAAGAACTATCTGGTCTATTTGTTGGGCCGCAGAGTCACTACGATAGTTATTCAAATAGAAAACGATACTATCCTTATACTCACGCACTGTACCGCTACTAAGTTTGCCATAATAGAGTTTCATTGTATCACAACGGTTGTAAAACAAAGGAATCTCGGCCGAAGCAGTTTTCTTGCTATTCAGATAGGTATAAGGAGTATATGTGATAAGTTGGTTTCCACGACGTGACACATATAAGTCGCCCTTGCTCACTTCCGGATATTGCTTGTTGAAATCGTTCACTTTGGCAGATTGTGTTCCCCAACGAGACTGGTATGATGATTTCTTTACTTGTACAGGAATGGCTTTGGCCACTGAATCATACAAAGAAATCACAATAGGAATAGCAGCATAGCGTCCCGTTTTCTTGAAATAGCAGAAGTTGTCCATCCACTGGCCATTTCCGCGATTGAACGGATCATCCTGCTTATAGAGATTGTCATACAAATCACCCCAAGCGGCATAACTCTGTTCATAATTTGTATTATTGATATCATTCACAACCACAATCTTGGTGTTCTCTACCACCTCTTTGCGCGAAGGGATATACATTGTTCCATCAATAATCTTGCGGAACATATCAATCCATCCGCCCTTGAAGCTATTGAACGTACCCCAGTTACGACGGGTATATCCTTCAACAGTACTATTGTTCAAATTCTGAAAATCCTCTGTCCATATCAACTCCGGACCATCCCATACGGCACCGCCGTTTACGCAAGTCTGCTCCATCACCGTACCTAATCCGGCAGATGTCGGGTATTTCTTGCCATGTCCTTCGCCCAAAATGGCATCCAATGCCCCATTCCAGCCACAATTATCATAACGGACACCATAGTTAGTGGCCAATCCGCTAATAAAGGGAGACATGGTCACACTCTCATTATTGTAGAAGCAGGATGAAGTAGTATATTTATAGAGCCACAAGCAAGCCTCAGGATAATCCTTACAAGCTTTCAACAAATCCTTGTTGCGCTTCATCATGCCAATAGGGTTCAGTCCGTGTGACCAGATATTACCACAGAAGCTGATAGTCAGGAAACCACCGTACTTATGAGCCATAGGCACCAGTTTGGCAAACAGAGCCAAGCGGTCGGTTTGTGAACTTGAACTTTTGTCATTAGGTTCATCAAATCCCCAAAACTGTTCACAATAATTCCAACCTAAGAAGTTTGGATAACGTTTATAGAAGTATTCGAATATCTCCAAATCATCATCCTGAATATGGGTATGTCCACCACTGGCCGGTTGACAAGTAAACCACATACCATTGTGCTGACACACCGAAGCCCACGATTTGTAGGTGGGTATAGCATTTTGAGGCATCTTATATACCTCTCTTTCGGTATCGTATCCACAAGATAGCGAGAGGTTCAAACACACATAAGGTTTGATGTCATCAGGAATCAGGTCAATAATCTTTTGCGGATCAGCCTTATTCCATACATCTACGTGTATCAACCATAAGGGATTCTTGTTATCAATCGGGCGACGTTGTTGCGCCATTGCATCCATCCCCACTATCATCAGCAGGAACAAGAAGAGAAATGAATAAAATCGTCTGTTCATATACTTATTTGTTTTGCAATTATTTTCCACGATGCAAAAGTAGTACAAAATAGAGAAATCAGGAATAGCGAACGTTTCATTTCCTTTTCTGAATGTTGTAAAAGAGGAGAGCGCACAGCATCCCTCCTCTATATCATATAGTAAAAGCTGATATCCCATCGTCGTAGGGAATGATAGCATTTCAATCCTCTTTCTTCAATCCCGGCCCTACATAGCTTGATTTCAGACCACCCCAATCGATGATGATGCGTTGCACCATAGTGCCGGGGTCGCCACAAGTGAGGGTGAGGGTGTGCGATGGTTGTGTGCGGTCAATGGCGAAGGTGACACGGGCTTCCACCCCATTCTTCAGCACCTGATCCTTCCACGGTTCGCTCCACTCGGTGGGCAGATTTTCGGTTACGTATGGGGTGTGTCCGTCGATGGATATTCCGTAGCGATTGCTCTTACCTTTATAAATGGGGAAGAACGGGAGAGTGGAGACAGTTACCGTCACGCTATCGGCCTCGATATGGGGCAGGGCATACTCCACGCGTGTCCCATCCAGACGGGTGGCATCGGTGGTCGGTTCGGTAGCCTCACCCAGTTGCACCACATGCCAATCGTAGCCCAATCCTTCCACAAAGCGCACGGTGTGATTCTGCCGGCTGATGAGGGTACCTTTCAAGAGGTCAACCACCAGGCATCCGTCCAATTCCTCTTGCGCTTCTTGCGGAGCGATATCGACTGGTTCGTCCTTTATGCCATCGGCTATCACCACCTGAGGCATCTCCTGATAACGGGCACAGAAGCCCGGTGGGACATCCATCATGCCCATCCATTTGCCGTCGAGCATGGTGTTATAAGACGTGTTCAATGCCTGGATAGCGGCATGTGCATCAGCCGACGATAGGGCCGCCCAATTGGCACCGGCCACATTTCCTTTTTCCGATTCTTCCTTGTTGAGTTGGGCAAACAAGAATTTGCGGTTCATCTGATTGGCCGCCATCACCGGGTAAGCAAACATTTCGAAAAAGGCGGGGCGCAACTCTTCGGGCAACTCCTTGCAGATACGGACGGCTTCATCACTGATGTGCTGATAGTCGGCCAAGCGCTGACGGGCATCGTTGTAGTGGTCGAAAGAGAAATCCGTCGGGCCTGTCACCTCCCGTGCAGGGATGGCATCCCACTCGCGCTCCCATCCCATGTATTCGGGCTTGCGGCTCCAAGCCAGACGATAGTACTCATCGAGCAAGGTTTGGAAATCGGCTTCGTGCTCCACTCCAAAGATGGAGGCCATGTATTGGGCCTGATGCCGGTTGATGTTCACAATGTCGTAGGCGGGGAAGTCCCAGGCCATGTCGAAGAAACTCTTCACGGCCAGTTCCATCGGCTTGATATCGCCCACATTGAGGAGCCAATAGCGGTCGGCACCGGTGTCGTAAGCCTTTTTCAGCTCCGTGTACATCAGTACGGGCGGTGTGGTGTTCAGCCAGAGGTAATCGTGTGGTGTGCCCAGATAGGAGGTGTGGTAATAGACACCCGCTCCTCCCCGGCGTTTCTGCTCCTCGGGGTTGCTCACGCGCTTCATGTATCCATAGTTGTCGTCCACCCACACGAGGGTCACCTCATCGGGCACTTGGAGGCCCTTTTCGTAGAGGTCGAGTGCCTCCTTATAGGGTACGAATATTTGGGGAATCTCTTCGACAGGCGTATCGATATGCTTCTGCAAGATTTCACGTTGGTCGGCTATGGCCGTGGCCAGCATCTGCACCTTCTCGTCCTCCGTCAGGTTTCCGCGCATTCCCTCGTCGTGCAAGCCGCGCATGGCCAAGGTATAGATGTTTTCATACCCGGCAGCCTCCTTCACGCGTGCATCCAGCTTTTCCAGGATGCGGGCTTTGTTCTTGGAGTAGTCCCACTCGCCATCCACACTCTTGTCCCACTCTTGAAGCGAGGCATTGTTGAAGAGCAGAGGTTCACAATGCGAAGTGGTGATGAGGATACCGTATTCGTCGGCCACCACCTTGTTTTCGGCATGTGAGTAGAAAGGCCCCGTGCATGTGTGCATGGCCGGAGCCACCATGTTTCCCTTCAGGCGAAGGATGAGTTCGCACACCTTGGCATACGTCTTGGGACCAATGTCGCCCACCTCTGGCTCGAAGGTCTGTGATGCCCAGGGCTTGAGTCCCCAATCCTCGTCGTTGAGGAAAATGCCGCGATACTTGATGCTGGGCTTCTTGGAGACATAGTCGGCCTTGAGATAGACCTCGGCCTGTTTCTTCACCGGCACATCGGCCCACCAGTAGAAGGGCGATACTCCCATCCGTTCGCTCAGTGTGAAGGCGCCATAGGCCACACCCCGTCGGTCGGTACCGGCTATCACCAATGCCTCGTCCATCCCCTCCACAGGGTTCTTCACCTGCTTGATGACGAACTGCTCCCAGCCACCTTCGATGGCCGAGACATCCAGTTTGCCACTCTCTACCAGTCCCCTGATGAGGGCATTTCCTTCCAAGGTTCCCAGGATGACGGCTTTCTCTCCTTGCGTACGTTCACCGGACACCGGCACACTCTTTTCCGTCACCCGGCGGATATCCTCGGCAAAGAGTTCGGCCACGCGCCGCACCGTCTTCCCGTCGGCAGTATCATATCCAATCCTGATCTCCGCACCTGACAGATGGAAGAAACCTTCTGACGGCTCGTCCGATACCATCAATTCATTGGCCACAGGGCTTGTACAAGCGGCCAGTAGCCATGATAGGCAGAGGATACAGAAAAAGCCTCGATGTTTCATATTCATATATTTTAATTTTACAGTTATATTAGAATCTGGAATCTGAAGTGGATATAGCAAATTACCTCTCCACCACATAGACAAAACCTCCGCGGGGTCGGCATTTCACGGTGGTGGGGAGTTTGGTGGCGGTGCGTATCTCCCACTTCTTGCCGTCCAGGAAGAGGCGGGCGGTGCGGAAGGTTGGGATGATGGCGCGGAGGTCGGCATCGAGCACCTGTTCCTCGTCCATGCCATTGATTCCGGCCACGTACCAGGTGTTTCCGCTCCGTCGGGCAATGACGGCCGAGCGGCCGGGATAGCCCGAGACGTAGCGTGTCTCGTCCCACACGGCAGGCAATTGGCCGAGGAAGTCCTTCACCTCCTGCGGTTGTGCCAGAAAACTTTCGGGACGGTCGGCCAAGTGTTGCAAGCCCGACTCGAAGAGTACCGTCAGGGCCAGTTCGTGTGCATGGGTGGTGATGTGCGGATGTTGCGAGTC
This sequence comes from Phocaeicola sp., assembly GCA_045545095.1. Lineage (GTDB taxonomy): Bacteria > Bacteroidota > Bacteroidia > Bacteroidales > Bacteroidaceae > Phocaeicola_A. The sequence continues at coordinate 8,063 of JAZQAG010000027.1, forward strand.
GGAGAAGGCACAGGGGGTATAATCCATTGGCCCTATGACGTTGCGCGTGAAAGGTAGCGTGGCGTTGTGGCTGGCCGCCCTGTTGGTGAAGGTAGGCACATTGTTGTACCATTCGGATCCATAGACGGCCTCTATGGTGAGCATATGCGGATAGGTGCGTTGCCATCCGCGGGGGATGGTGGCTCCGTGGAAGTTCACCAACAGGTGGTGGCGTGCCGTGCTCTCCATCAGGTCGATGTAGTAATCCATGTTCATCTGGTTGTCGCCCGAGAAGAAGTCAATCTTCACCCCTGCCACACCCAGTTTCTCGCACCAGGCAAACTCCCGTTCGCGGTCTTCGGGCTTGTTCAGGCGGAATTTGGGACCGGGTGCCCCGTTTATCCATCCTACTGACGAGTTGTACCATATCATCGGTTTCACTCCTCGCGATTTGGCATAGCTGATGGCATCCTCGATGGTTTTCCCATCCTTCATGCCGTCCCACTCGGCATCGATGAGCACGTAGGGGAGTTTCATCTCCACGGCCATATCGACATATTGGCGGATAATGTTATAGTCGTTGCTCCCATGGTTGTGCGCCCAATAAATCCACGACACCACTCCCGGCTCTATCCACGAGGTGTCCGTCAGGCGGCAAGGTTCGGAGAGGTCGGTCACCAGGGTGCTCTCCACCACATTGGCCAGTGTGCCGACGATGGCCATGCGCCAGGGCGAGTGCCAGTTGTCCGTCATTTTCAGGTCGTTTTTGTCGGGGCATACGCGATAGCGCTCCACATCCCCGTCGTTGCGCAGACACGAAGCACTCTGCCTGCGATTGATGTCAGCCTCGGAGAGCAGGGCAAACACCCCCTCCTGCGCCTCTATCAGAGCAGGATATCCCCACCGGTGGTCGCGGCTTTCGCCCGTCGTGGCATGGGGGAAGAAGGCCTCGTAAGGCTCCGTCCACCGTTGCACCCAGCGGTTTTTCCCTTCAGGGATGAGGTAAGCCGTCCGCTCCTCGGGGAGTGTTTCACCGTTTATCCCCGTCAGTTCGTAGCGGAAGGCCACACCATCATTGTAAAGGCGCCACACCAGGCGTGTGCGGTCATCTACGGCCACGGCATATTCGTTGGCCTCGTTGGAGGCACGCAAGCGTTTGCCGGAGAGCATGGTGTAATCCTCGTGCAAGTGGCGCACAAAGGTCAGTTCTTGCCTCTGGGCGAAAGTCTTTCCCAAGCCATATCCGTCGGCCTCGATGCGGAGCACGGTTTTCCCCTGATACTCCACCACATATTTTCCATCCGCCTGCTTGAGCGTCAGCTTCTTATTGGGCGATTGCGCCTTCTCGGCCGACTCCTTAAGGAAGAAGTCCACCATCTGTTTGAAGGTCCCCTCGTTGAAGGTCACGGGGCCATGTTGTCCGCCGGGCACGGTGATGAACTCCTCCAAGCAACCGGCCTTCTCAAGTTCTTCCGCAAAGTAGGCACTCTGGCAATGAGGCACCACATTGTCCGCATCGCCATGGATAACGAGGAAACGCGGACAATCCTTCGTGACATAGGTGATGGGGCTGATAAGGCTCACCATCTCGGGCATGTCAGCAGGTGCCCCTCCCATGAGGGCCGCCTCGGGCGAGTTGCCATCCTTCACGGTCTCACAATTCTCCATGCGAGCCATGTCCACAGGGCCAAACCAATCGACCACGGCATCCACCCTGCTGCTCTCATCGGGGTGTCCGCCCACGGCACCCTCCAAATCGACCGTGGTAGCGCCCACCGTGCGGCTCTTCATCCCGTTGGTCACACCGGCCAGTGCCGAGAGATGCCCACCGGAAGAGAAACCGGTGATGCCTATGAACGAAGTGTCCAGCCTGTATCTGTCGGCATTGGCACGCAAGTAGCGTATGGCCGCCTTCACATCATGTATCTGGGCAGGAAACCGTGCATCGCCACTACTCCGGTGGTTGATGCACACCACGGCAAATCCCGCATCCGTCAAGGGCTTGCCTATCGACATGTAGGCCATTCCCTTCATATTGTTGGCAAACCAGGCACTTCCATAGATGGCCACCACTACCTTGTAGCGCTCCTGATTGCCCTGAGGCAAGTAGATGTCCATCTGGTGAGCCTCCAGCTCATCGCCGGCATAGTTCACATTCTTGTACTGAGGTTCCACACGCGGACCTCCAAACCCTTGCGGCGGTTGGGCATAAGCCAACATAGTGCAACAGATTGCCGCGATAATTATAGTCAGTCGATTCATATGTTAATTTGTTTTTCGAGTGCTGATTTTTGAGTTCTGAGTGCTGAGTGATGAGTTCTGAGTGCCGCATGGCCCAATTCTAATCCGCGTCATCTGCGTCTGAAGAATTTTCCGCGCCGCATGGCCCACTAGTCACTCGTAGCTAGTAGCTAGTCACTCGTAGCTAGTCACTCAAAAGAAATCTCTCAATAAACTCCCTCACGACAGGATACTGGCTCTCGTGCAACTGGCAATGCGGATGTCCCCCCACGATGTCCCACGCCATGCGGTCGCCCACTCCGAAGCGCTCCCACACCTTGTGGGCAGCCTCTGCCGACACCTGCATGGCACTATCCGCCAGCCACCTGTAGTCAGGGTTCCCTAACAAGAGCAGCGCACGCGGACACACCATGGCACAAAGCTCGTGGTGGTCGTAGGGCAAGCGATAGACACTGTCCCTCTTGAAATTCTCCCTCATGCTCTCCATGAACCAGTTGTAGTCCGTCCGTTCGAGGCTCTCCACATCCTTCATCGTGTGCGACACACGCCATGCGGCAGCCCCTCCGCCGCCCGGCTCTTGGGCGATGGTGAGCGCCACACGCTCGTCGAAAGCCCCACAGAAGAGTGCCATCTTGCCCGCATACGAGCAACCCGTCACCCCGATGTGCCGGGTATCAATCTTCGTCACCTCGGGCCCCAGCAACTGGAGGCCGTCAATCAGGCGGCTCAGTCCCCAAGCCCACTCGCTATAAGCCCCATTCTTCTTCAACTCAGGATAGAGGCGGTCAAACTCATAGTTGCCGCGTCCCCTGTTTCCCCGGCGGAAAAATTGCGAATAAGAGTTCACCTGCCATTCGTGAAAGACCATCGTGGCCAGCGGTATCGAGTCAAACATCTGACGCGGCAGGGAGATGCCGCTCGTCCCTATCATCAGCGGGAAGGGCGCCACACCCTCCTTGGGGTATCGGATGACAGATCGCAAGGTCAGCGTCTCCTTCCCCACGGTGACATCCACCACCAGCGTGTCCCCCACCATGCGGGCCTTCACCTGCTTCTCCTTCTCCACCACCGGCTTCTGTCCGATGCCATAGTGCTGGATCATGGCCGCTATCTCGTTGCGTCGGCGGGCCCAGTCACCGAAGTCCTCCACACCTTCCAACGCATCGGGCAACTCACGTATCACCGGCAGGTCCGCCACCATCGGCATCACCGGCACGGCATACCCCGCCCCCGTATTCTCCACCTCATACACCAAGGGGACAGGCCTCTCACTCTGGCAAGCCGCCAAGGCCACCATCCCCCCAACAACCACGGCCCTCATGGCCGACAAAAATCCACTTTTCCTTGTCATCACGATTCAGATTTACTGTTCATATTCTTAAATACCGTGCAAATATAACCAATAAAAGATGATATTCTCCCCATTCATGTTTCAGATACTATCAAAAATGTCGCATTCTCCCCATTCCGCACCCCCATTTATCAGAAAAACCTCAATCCCAAGGGAAAGAGGTTTCTTTTGAGTGACTAGTGATGAGTTATGAGTGCCGAGTTTTCAGTTCTGAATGATAGCTGTATCTTAAATCTCCATTTATGCTGGAATAACTATCATTTTGTCAAATTGTATATTGGGGCTGCGAGAATCGCGTATTTCTGTCTGAAAAGGATTTTGGTTGCAAATACGCGAGTTTTGAGGCGGTTGAATGAGATAAGTGGTTGATATTGTGGTCTGTATAGGATATACGATTTGCAAAATGGGGGAATTCTACGCTTGAAAAATGACTTGTCTGGGGTGATAGCTGTCCTCGAAAATCCTATCTTCCTTTCAACTATGAAAATGCGCCTTGCTTTTTCTCAAATGCGCCTTACATATTCTGAAAAGCAAGGCACATTCATACCAACTGTAAGCCGCATTTGAAAAAATGTAAGGCGCATTTTTGGATATTCCATACCGAATTGCTACAAAGATGCGCGAAAAATGGGCAATGGAAGTACGAATGTGAGTTGTAGAAACCTGCAATTTGCTTCTTGCAGGCGCTCATAAAAATGCGAAAAGCCTCCTTTTTTACCCCAAAACAGTTCTTATTTTTGCATAATTATGCAATTTTCGTCTTTATATGCAATTCTCGGAAGTGACAAAATGATATTAGTGACTAGCTACTAGCGACTAGTGACTAGTGGCCATGCGGCGCTCATCACCCATAACTCAAATCCTTTGTGTTCCTTCGTCCATCTGCATTTTTAATACGCTCAAAGAAATTGAGACAACAATCGTATCACAGATGCTTATACTCATAACCTTTGCATTACAAATGCAAAAGAACAGAGCTGAGAGAGTGAAACAGAGGAGGTGTGTCAAAATGCTTATCCTACAACTTTTTTGCAATAAATATGGTTGTGTCAATAAAAAGTAGTATTTTCGCAAAGTCAAATAGCGTTGTAATATGAAACTGATAGAACAGAACATAAAAGCCATCAGTGCCTTGTGCAAGAAGCATAAGGTACAGAGAATGTTTGTCTTCGGTTCCATCCTGACCAATCGTTTCAACGATGATAGCGATGTGGATTTATTGGTTGACTTCAACAAGGCCGAGGTGGAAGATTATTTCACGAACTTCTTCGACTTGAAGTATGCTTTGCAAAACCTGTTCGGACGCAATGTCGATTTGGTGGAAGAGCAAACCATCAGAAACCCCTATTTGAAACAGAGTATCGACGCATCAAAGACATTGGTATATGGATAATCAGACAAAGAAACATCTGCAAGACATTTTAGATGCTATAACCGAAGTAAACGGTTATTTTGAAGACACCCCCAAGCGTTTTGACGAATTCTTCCGCGACATCCGCTTGCGTCGGGCCATCGAACGTGACGTTGAAATAATGGGAGAAGCAACCAACCGGATTTTGAAAGTGCATCCCGAGATTGCCATTACCAATGCCCGCAAGATTGTCGATGCCCGCAACTACATCATTCATGGCTATGACAGCCTTTCAGCAGACATCCTTTGGAGTATAGTGGTAAACCACCTGCCTCTTTTGGAAGAAGAGATTAGAATACTGCTGGAGGAATAGATGAGAAACGAATTTTACACAACGTAAAATGATAAACGCCATGGAGAATGATGATTTGATACTGAGCGAAGATGGAAAAACGCTGATAGGTGTCAAGGATAAGAGTATAACTCATGTGGTTATCCCCGAGGGGGTGGCGACGATTGGAGATAGAGCTTTCAGTTGGTGTGAATCCTTGCAAAGCATTGACATTCCCGATAGTGTGACGACGATTGGGAAAAAAGCTTTCAGTGCGTGTGAATCCCTTCAAAGCATTGACATCCCCGATAGTGTGACGACAATTGGAGATTATGCTTTCAATGGGTGTGAATCCTTGCAAAGCATTGACATCCCCGATAGTGTGACGACGATTGGGAAAAGAGCTTTCAGTTGGTGTGAATCCCTTCAAAGCATTGACATCCCCAATAGTGTAACAACAATTGGAGATGGGGCTTTCTGTGACTGTGAATCCCTTCAAAGCATTCATGTAGCAGAGGATAATCCCAACTATTCATCCATAGATGGAGTTTTGTTTAGCAAGAATAAACGTACAATTATTCGGATGCCATTGGGAAAGAAAATAAAAGAATTCAAAATTCCCGATAGTGTAACGATAATTGGGACAAGCGCCTTTAGCGACTGTGAATCCCTTCAAAGCATTGACATCTCTAAGAGTGTGACGACAATTGGAGATTGGGCTTTCAGTTGGTGTGAATCCTTGCAAAGCATTGACATTCCCAATAGTGTAACAACAATTGGAGATGGGGCTTTCAGTTGGTGTGAATCCCTTCAAAGCATTCACATACGCCATAAGAATATTAAGGATTATAGAATACATGAGGACGCTTTTTACGAAGTAGATTTCGACGAATGCACCCTCTACATCCCATCGGGTACACGTTGGGCTTATCGTCACCATCCTGCATTTGAAGACTTCAAGAACATCGTGACGGTAAGGGAAAAAATGGTGCCACTCCACACCGTAAGCAAACTAGTTAAAAAGGTTTACCAGTATTTCACCAACTACTTCAAATGGGGTACGAAGAGGTAATGAAGGAGACAAAATATAAAGAAAAATGCGAAACATTTGGCTGAACAGTTTTTATCTTCTACTTTTGCATAGTCAGTCCTCGCCAAGTCTCTTAACAATGCTCAAATCGTGCGGGGCGTTTTTTTTGAGTAACTAGGGACTAAATAGCAAATCCCCTCTCACCCCCCTTTCTGTTCTAAATGAATCGCAGACAAAAGAGGGTGTGTCAAAATGATGCACCCTCTTCGTTTATAGCTATATGCACATCACAATATTCATGCAGCCAGATTCGAATGATTTTCACCTAAAACCTTCCTTCCGGTTTTCCATTTCATTCGAGAAAGGTTATAAA
>JAZQAG010000028.1:0-65030 GCA_045545095.1 Phocaeicola sp.
ATCAGGTTGGGGAAAATGTTTTTCCAGGTAAGAGAGAAAAAAGGAGAAGAATATCCATGCAAAAGGAAACTTTTGGAAACAGAATGAATTATTTACGGACAAGCTGCAATATTTACCGAAAATTATAATTACCTTTGCGGCAATCTATACATATAACAACTGAATTAGGGGTTAAAATCCCACAAATTATTAACAATAAAAGAACCAGTATAAAATATCAAGGTTCATAAAAAAGATTAAGATGAAAGATTTTCTCAAATTCACATTGGCAACAGTCACGGGTATTGTACTTGTTTGCGTCACTACATTTTTGTTGAGCATCATTTCGCTCTTCGGCATCGTTTCTGCTTCAGAAATGGAAGTTCCCGTTGAAAAGAACTCTATTTTCACCCTGAGTTTAAACAAACCTTTAGAGGAACGAGCAACAGAGAATCCATTCGCCATGATTATGGGGGAAGGATATGAAAGCATCGGATTGAACGACGTGCTGAGCTCTATAAAGAAAGCTAAAGAAAACGAAAATATAAAAGGTATATATATAGAAGCCGGCCAATTTGGTGGAGCGTCACCAGCTTCTTTAGAAGAAATACGTAGAGCGTTATTAGATTTCAAAAGCAGCGGAAAATTCATCATTTCTTATGGGGATAATTATTCGCAAGGAGAATACTATTTATGCAGTGTCGCAGACAAGCTCATCCTTAATCCACAAGGCACAATCGACTGGACAGGTTTAAGCGCCCAGCCAACTTTCTACAAACGATTATTAGAAAAAATTGGAGTAGAAATGCAGATTTTCAAAGTGGGTACATATAAATCTGCAGTAGAACCATTTATTGCTACAGAAATGAGCGAAGCCAACCGCGAACAGGTAACAGCTTATCTCAATTCCATTTGGAATCAGATGACAGAAGATGTGGCCGCATCACGCGGTTTGTCCTGCAATATACTGAACGAATATGCTAACCAAATGTTGACAATGGGCACCTCGGAAGAACTTGTCCGTGGAGGCATGGCTGATTCTCTGCTTTATAAAGACGAAGTCAAAAGCTTCTTGAAGGCATTAACAGATACTGACGAAGATGAATCCCTCAACACATTGGGTCTAAGCGAAATGATAAATGTAAAACGCAATACCCCCATGGATAAAAGCGGCAACATTCTTGCCGTATATTATGCCACAGGAGAGATTAGCGACTATCCTACAAACAGTCCTACCGGAGGTTCCGAAGGCATTGTTGGAAGCAAAGTCATCAAAGACCTGAACCGTTTGCGCAATGACGACAATGTGAAAGCTGTGGTTTTGCGTGTCAATTCCCCTGGTGGTAGTGCCTTTGCATCTGAGCAAATATGGAATGAAGTGGTGAAATTGAAAGCCGAAAAGCCCGTAATTGTTTCTATGGGAGATTACGCTGCATCTGGTGGTTATTACATTTCATGTGCTGCTGATAGCATTTTTGCAGAAGCTACGACCCTAACCGGTTCCATCGGTATATTCGGAATGCTGCCTAACTTAGAGGGGCTTCTGACTGACAAACTGGGATTAGATTTTGATGTCGTAAAGACCAATGACTTTTCAGACATAGGAACACCTACTCGTGCGATGACCGAACCTGAGAAAAATCTACTCCAACGTACCATCAATCGCGGATATGATCTCTTTGTAAAACGGTGTGCAAATGGCCGACAAATGAGTGAAGAAGATATTCGCAAAATAGCTGAAGGACGCGTATGGACAGGTTCAATGGCGCAAGACCTTGGATTAGTTGACCAACTTGGCGGAATCAACGAGGCTATAGCTGCAGCAGCTTCTAAAGCCGGCATAGAAACATATACTATATTATCATACCCTGAGCAACCGAGTATTTTTGACAGCCTGATAAATCAAGGAAAAGACAATTACATCAACAGCCACTTGCAGAGTAAAACAGGCGGATATTATAATTACCTGAATATTATCCACCGCCTACAAAAGGCTAACCGAGTACAAGCGCATATGGGTACCACTCCCAATATTAAATTATAATCAAGATGGAAGGGGATTTTATCAAGATACATAAATGGCTATATCCACTCTCAGCCTTATATGGGTTTGTAGTGGGAATACGCAACCAATTGTTCGATTGGGGAATACTCCCCTCCAAGAGCTACAATGTACCTATTATTTGCATAGGCAACATAACAGTTGGTGGTACTGGTAAAACGCCTCATACAGAATATCTTGTACACCTGTTGCAATCCCAATTTCAGGTAGCGGTACTCAGCCGAGGATATAAACGAAAGTCAAAAGGGTTCGTGTTAGCGACTCCAGAAAGTAGTATGGCTGAAATTGGTGATGAGCCTTTTCAGATAAAGCAAAAATTTCCACATGTGCATGTCGCCGTAGATGCCAATCGTCGCAACGGCATAGAACGACTCTGTGCACCAGAAATTACCCCCGAAGTAGAGGTGATACTTTTAGATGATGCATACCAACATCGATACGTGAAGCCAGGAATCAACATCTTACTCGTCGATTATCACCGCATGATTGGAGAAGATGCACTCCTACCAGCCGGTCGTTTGCGCGAACCTGAACGGGGAAAAAATCGGGCCAATATTGTCATTGTCACCAAATGCCCACGAAACATTAAGCCAATGGACTATCGTATCATCAGCAAGCAGATGGACTTATATCCTTATCAAAAGCTTTATTTTTCGACACTTACGTATGAGTCACTAATCCCCCTATGCTCTGAATCCTGCCAGGAAGAACGTCCTTTAGATTCATTAGGGAAAGATGAAAAAGTTTTACTTCTTACAGGCATAGCTTCTCCTGAGCAATTATTATTGGATATCGGTGCGTACACCTCTCATATAACAACTATGGCTTTCCCAGACCATCATGCATTTACTCCCAAAGATATCACGGCTCTCAAACAGGCTTATGAAGAATTGGGCGAAGGGAAGAAAATTATCATTACCACAGAAAAAGATGCCACCCGCCTAAGTTGTATCGCAGATTTAGATGAAAATCTGAAAAAAAGCATCTATATCCTACCGGTAAGAATCGAATTCTTACAGAATCAACAAGAATCATTTAATGAAAACATCAGAGGTTATGTTAAAGCAAATTCAAGAAACAGCATCCTACATAAAGTCACAGATACGCACCACCCCTGAGACAGCCATCATTCTTGGCAGCGGATTAGGAAATCTGGTTGAAGAAATAACCGAAGCTTACGAAATTGATTATAAAGATATACCTCATTTTCCTGTATCGACCGTTGAAGGCCATTCCGGCCGATTGATATTCGGTCGCTTAGGCAAAAAGGACATCATGGCCATGCAAGGTCGTTTCCACTATTACGAAGGGTATTCTATGAAAGAAGTTACTTTCCCTATTCGTGTGATGCGCGAACTTGGCATAAAGCAACTTTTTGTATCCAATGCAGCGGGTGGCACCAACCCAACATTTGAAATTGGAGATTTGATGATTATAACCGACCACATCAACTTTTTCCCAGAGCATCCCTTACGTGGAAAGAATATCAGTTATGGCCCTCGCTTCCCTGATATGAGCGAAGCGTATGACCGTACCCTCATAGCTCACGCCAAAGAAATTGCCGCCAAAGAAGGAATTAATATACGCGAAGGAGTGTACCTTGGAACCCAAGGACCTACTTACGAAACACCATCAGAGTACCGCATGTTCGCCCGTTGGGGGGCCGATGCTGTGGGAATGTCAACCGTACCGGAAGTTATTGTAGCCAACCATTGCGGCATCCGTGTGTTCGGCATTTCAGTTATCACAGATTTAGGTGTGGACGGAAAAATTGTAGAGGTTACCCACGAAGAGGTCCAACAAGCCGCCGATGCCGCCCAACCACACATGACAACAATAATGAAGGGACTCGTGAATTCTGAATTTTAATTCATACACTTCCAACATTCCTGTACAACGAAAAGAAATAACATCAATATGAACGAATTACATAGAACCGATATTGCTACCCTCGGCGAATTTGGTCTCATTCACAGACTGACTGATGAAATCAAGCCCATCAACAAATCAACTCTTTATGGTATTGGAGACGATTGCGCCATCCTCTCCTACCCTACAGATAAAGAGATTCTCGTTACCACAGATATGCTGATGGAAGGTATACATTTTGATCTCACTTATGTACCCTTGAAACATTTAGGATACAAAGCCGCTATGGTAAACCTGAGCGACATATATGCCATGAACGGAACTCCTCGCCAAATAACTGTATCAATTGCTTTGAGTAAGCGATTCTGCATTGAAGATATAGAAGACCTTTATAGTGGCATTCGACTTGCCTGCCAACAGCATGAAGTAGATATTGTGGGAGGAGACACAACTTCCAGCCTTACCGGATTGGCCATTAGCATCACATGTATAGGCGAAGCCCCTAAGGAAAGCATTGTCTATCGCAATGGCGCCAAAGAGACGAATCTAATTTGTGTAACAGGAGATTTGGGTGCAGCTTACATGGGCTTACAACTATTAGAACGCGAAAAAGCCGTATTCAAAGGAGAAAAAGAAATACAACCCGACTTTGCAGGTAAAGAATATCTGTTGGAACGTCAATTAAAGCCCGAAGCCCGACGAGATATCATCCAAAAATTAGCAGAGGCTGGCATCAAGCCAACTGCCATGATAGATATCAGTGACGGTTTGTCCAGCGAATTAAAACATATCTGTACACAAAGCAAAGTTGGTTGCCGCATTTATGAAGAGCACCTCCCCATCGATTATCAAACCGCTGTCATGGCCGAAGAACTGAATATGAATGTCACAACCTGCGCACTTAATGGTGGCGAGGATTACGAACTATTATTTACAGTACCTATTGCAGACCATGAGAAGGTGTCCAAAATAGAAGGGATAAAACTTATCGGGCACATCACAAAAGAAGAGTTAGGCTGTGGCCTTATCACCCGCGATGGGCAAGAATTTGAGTTGAAAGCTCAAGGATGGAATCCTTTAGAAGAATAAAATCATTGATATAATAAGTATATTAATTACCATACAACGAGGCACGAATCACTTAAGTGGTTCATGCCTCGAATTATTTTAGCCCCAATAAAATTTTATTTTACAAAGACTTTTTCTTCACCAACAATATAAACTCCTTGCGGCAAATTATGCGTAGCCGTAGACAACGGAACATTGCAACGAAGTAACCGTCCATGTATATCATATACGTTAGTAGATATAACATTTCCAGCAAAAGAATAGTCCACCTTTTGAGCCTTAAGATAGTCATCAACAGAGGGGTGTAGCCCAATATACTTGATACATGATGTACCTGTTGTGGAAGTCAAACCCATTATAGTCATACCTGCACATAAGCTATAGTCACTTCCCTTACAATTGTCAGATAGCCCGCTTTGGAGAATATTCCAAGCCACCAGAACATCCCCATTATCAAGCTGTCGAGTCAACGTTGGAGCAACACTTGTACCACGATTGACACCATTGAGCCACCACAAATATGACTTACCAGAAACACGACTCAGATTCGTCCCCCGAACAATAAGATATTTGTCAGCCTCATCTGCAGTATAATCACAGTTTGTATAATCAAGCATCAGGCAGACATTGTTATCCCCTGTTCCTGCGTCAACTGTAAAAGTATTAGAATTCACCTCATATGAAAATTTATCAGCCGAAACACGTCCTGCATCACCAGTAGTCCAATCGGTTGCCACAAACTTATATTCATTACCCACATGTTCTTTAACCAAGCGTAAATAATAAAGCCCCGGACAAAGTGTAGCTGAAGAAGCCACAATACGGAACACGATTTTTTCTTTGGGACTACCATCCATATTAGCCATTAATGATGCAGGAATAGCATATTCAACATTATAAAAGCCCTGTTCATTAGCCTTCGGATGCGATGATGGAATAGTAACATCCACAAGTTTTCGACCTTCGATATATATAGTAGCTTTTCGGCCTGCATCAGCCGTCGTAAAACGACATATAATAGCGACACTATCAATTTTTGCAGCAGTATTAGCCAATGTATATTGGATAAATCCGCCAGCTTGAGCATCACGGTAATACTCTCCTTGGTATGCCCCATTAGTGGACGTACTGCTATATTGAGCATCATGACCTGCTTCGCTCTGCTGCTCACCAGTAGCGACAAAATCCATCGTACGATCTAACATTGCTTTTTCTTCAGCATCAATTTTCCCCATATTACTTTGCAAATATTGCTCCATAGTCTGTTGATACCAATAACAAGAATAACGGCAATGGTGTATACCATAGAAAGGCTCGAGAATTAATTTGTTCCAAGTACCAGTTCCTCCTTCACTTGAAGCATCAAGATTGAAAGTCAAACGATTAAGGTCTGCAGGTTGTATACGCTGAAGCACCGATGTACGATCACCAATAAGCAAAGGAGCTGAATTAAGCCCTCGAAGAGTTGCCCGACTTCCTGGTGCATGATCCATTCGCCCTTCACCGGCATATTCATTCTGCAAAATTTCATAAGGCAACCCTATAGAATCAGACTCATCTTCTGACGCAGCAGTAGTACGAGCCGCCAAAAGCATGGGACCATACTTAAAAGCCACATAACTGTCATATCCTGGGCAAGCCTCATAACGAAGTTCCATCGGAAGTTCTACAGTCACAATATCCCCTTCATTCCAGACACGTTGCAAATATACATATGAGGCCACACCATGTTCAATATCAATAGTCTGTTTCACACCATTGACAGATATGCTATACGATTCCCCCGCCCATGCCGGATGACGAATAGCCATCGTATATTCACCAGCTTTTCCTATGATTATCCTAGTCGCGGCTTCATACGGAAAATCAGTCTCCTGTGTCAATACAAAATGTTCGTCATCAAGACGACTGGGAGTGAATAGATTTACATAAAGCGTAGAAGCCTCATCATGTGTGTAAATAAAATGGCCATACTTAGAGTGATTCTCCATACCAGTACCCACACAACACCACATGGCTTGATTAACTTGTGAATAGATGCGGTAACTTTGAGGACGCAAAGTTGTGAAATAAACATATCCACCTGTTTGTGGATCTTGGGTAGAAAGGATATGATTCCACATAGTTCCTTCATAAAAGTCCACATATTTGGCATCATGCGTTTCAGCAAATAGCAATTCCGAAAGTTTCAACATATTATTTGAATTGCAACTTTCCGGTCCGTCCAGATTAGTCATATATTCAGCACTACGTTCATGAGCAAGAAAATGCTCACTAATACTGTTTCCTCCTATACACACCGTACGATGAGTAGCAACATCATCCCAAAAATTATGAGCTGCCGTACGATATGCTCCATTACTATTCTCTTCCTGCCATATACGTTCAAAGCCAATGAACTTGGGGACTTGTGTATTCGCATGCTGTCCATTTAAGAATGTAGTAGAATATTTTCCCTCAGCCCCTTGCATTCCATTAATTTCATACTGATGACTATAACGTTTGGCAGCAGCAAGATAACGTTCATCGTCAAAAAGACGAAATGCATCTACAAGCGTCTCATTCATACCTCCATGCTCCCATCCGAGGACTTCTTGCATTTGCGCATCAGTCAAGTTTGAAATAAGGCGTACACTCCAATCACATAATCCTTGGAAAAGAGTCTTGGCCAATTCACTATCTGCATAGACCCAGGCATCCCTCAAACCTGCCATTATTTTATGAATGCAGTAAAAGGGAACCCACCCTCCATATTGTTTAAAAGGAGCAAGATTTGCATTATATAACCCTGTCCATATCTGATTAATAGGCTGCCCACCGATAAAACCTTCCATTCCTTCTGTATTACCAGCATATGCATCTTGACAATCCTTCATCACCACCAACATATAGTCCAAACGACTTTTTAATGACTGTTTGACGATTTCATCTTCCGTTGCCGCATAAGCCAAGGACAATGCCGTCAGATAATGACCACCAACATGCCCTTCTAACGACCACGAAGACAATCCCCAATTGGAAAAGGATGGATGATTGACTGTCCATCCCTCATACTTTCCTCCACTTACCCCATGAAGTCCAGCCTGTCGAATAAATGGAGTCAATAAACGATCCACATCATACTGTAGCAAGTGTCTAATATTCAGGTTCATTGCATTTTTTAAAGGGCCATCCGACAAACGGACATTTTCCAAATCAAAATGCTGAGGATAAAGTTCACTTTGAGAATAAGTCGGATTCGCCGCAAAAGATACCAAACCTAATAATAGAATTTGCCTCAAGATTTTCATAAAGATTCAGGGTTAAATTATACATAATTATATTTCACGCGTAACAGAGGACAAAAGTAAATATTATTTTTTAATTCTATTGCCTATTTCATAACAAAGAATTAAATTTGCAGAAAATATTTTAACAGACAGCCCATGAACCCAATTATACAAAAAGATTATTTGGAACAATTTGAGCAACGAGTCATGAACGAATTACTCAAGTTATGCACCTCTACTGGAATGTTGAGCGGAACATTATTGTCTTCCGATGATATAGATGACCAATGGCAAAAATTAGCTCCCGAATACATGGTAGATGCAGTTCCACAAGTGAAAGATTACCCTACTGTCTCTGTAGCTTGGGCTTGTTATTTGGGAATGGGAGTGGCTTGGGGTTGGGATACTGATTGGACTCTTTGCAAAGAAGATTCTTATCAAACCTACTACGGCACACTCGGATTTGACGATATGGACGAGCACATCGTACGTGACATGCTTGGGCTTCCATTAGATGGATACGAGGCTATCGCAATTGAAAAACTTATCCGCCGATGCGGTGAAACAGCCATCACCCTTATTCGACGAGAGAAGATTGAACCACAAAGCGCCATGGCATTCCATGTATTTGCACGTGTTTGCAGAGTGATGTATCGTATAGGAGCTGCCATAGAATTAAAACGATTAGGCTACAAATTTGAGAAAATGAATCCCGATTGTTAACTCCAGAACTGATTCACAAAGAAAATATCAACATGACAATGAAAAATGTACGCATCAAAGTTCTAAAACGGTGTATTCACCAAGACTTGATTGAACAATACGAAAACCCTATAGAACATACGTGTGATATCCAAATAGGTACTGTTTATATCTCAGAAGGAGGGGAAAAGCCTTTTGGATTATGCGAAAGCGCTTGGGAATCAATGCGTCCTTTTGTAGAAGAACTGGCACAAGGAGGAGGAAACTTCTACGACGGTTGGATGAAGAATCCACATTCTGCCATGATTTCATGTAATGACGGATTTCGGCCTGTCACTTTTCTTTTGGAAACCATTTGAATTACATACCCCTTTACAAACATTACAATATCTCAAAATTAAAAAGATAGCCTAAAAGTTTTGTCAATCCAATAATTAATAGTACCTTTGCGCCCGATTTAGTCCGTGGAGGTTCGAAAAAGTGGTGCAAGAGGAGCATCCACCTTGCGGAGAAACCCGTTTAATATTAAAAAATAATGTACGTAATCGTAGAAATTAACGGTCAGCAGTTCAAGGCTGAAGAGGGTAAGAAACTCTTCGTTCACCACATTCAGGGAGCCGAGGCCGGTGCAACTGTTGAATTTGAGAAAGTGTTGTTGGTTGACAACAATGGTGCAATCACCGTAGGTGCTCCTGTTGTAGAAGGTGCCAAGGTAGTTTGCGAAGTGAAAACAGGCTTGGTAAAGGGCGATAAAGTTCTCGTATTCCACAAGAAGAGAAGAAAAGGTTATCGCAAGTTGAACGGTCACCGTCAGCAATTCACCGAGTTGACAATCAAACAAGTTATTGCTTAAACCCTTAAAATTTTAGAAAAATGGCACATAAAAAAGGTGTAGGTAGTTCTAAGAACGGACGCGAATCAGCAAGTCAAAGACTTGGCGTGAAAATTTGGGGTGGACAGAAGTGCAAAGCTGGTAACATCATTGTACGTCAGAGAGGTACAGTTCACAATCCTGGTAACAATATTGGCATGGGTAGTGACCACACTCTGTATGCATTGGTTGATGGTATCGTTTGCTTTAAGAAGGGACGTAAAGACAGAAGCTACGTTTCTGTTATCCCCGCAGAGGCATAAATGCCATCCTATCAATTACAAAGTTTACACGAGTAATTAGATAAGAGAGAGAGGATGTATCTTAGATGCATCCTCTTTTCTTTTATATTATCATTTACATTTTCACAGACACATCATTTTTAAGTTTCAAATTTGGGTATATTTATATCTTTTCCTATTTTTGCGGAATCATATCAAAAAAAAAATAAATTTAAAGATTAAAGGATTATATGAAACGTTTCTTCTTAACACTTTTTGCATATAGCTTGTTTTTAGCAATTTACGCTACAGATTTTACGGATGTATCCATGACTGTTAACGATATGAAAGTGACCATGAATAATGGAAAAATCGTTGTTACAATTGGTTCTAACGGAAGAGTAAGTAGCTACAAGTTCAATCAATCAAAAGAAATGCTATCCTCAAGTGGAATCTATTTTGACTATACAACGGCACAAGGAAACAAATCCCTTTCACCCACCAAATTGACTGTTATAAAGAATACACCTGAAATGTGTGAAGTCCTATATAGTGCCACTTCTGGGAATACAATTTTCGAACAAGGATACATCATGCGCAAAAATGTAGCTGGACTCTATACATATGTCATTGCGACAGGCACCGCCACTTCAGCCAGTGAACCTATAAAGGAGGCACGTGTTTGTACACGCTTAGCTAAGACAATGTTAGAAGGCTATGTAGATTGGCGCATGAATGGAACTATACCGTCAAACATAGAAATGGCTACAGCTGAAAAAGAAGAAAATACCGTACAAGATGCAACATACTACCTTGCCGATGGAAGCATATACACCAAGTATGATTGGGCAAATTATATTAATCAAGACACATTGCATGGACTATCGGACAAGTATTACGGCATATGGAACATTCCTGTATCATACGAATGGATAAATGGTGGCCCTGAACGTCAGGAATTGACCGTACATGCAACCAGTAAATCTCCGATTACTATACAGATGTTACAAGGAGAACATTTGGGAGGATCTGCCATGGTTCTGGAAGATGGAGAGAAAAAACTTTATGGCCCATTTCTTATCTATTCCAATATGGTCTTTCCGAAAATAACCGGTCCTATTAACGATGCCAAAGCTATGGCTGAACAGCAAAAGGAAGAATGGCCATTCCAATGGTTTGACAACGAACTTTATCCGAAAGTGAGAGGAACAGTAAAGGGGCATCTTCATATCACTACCGGACAGCGAAACGACAGTGTACGAATTATTTTGGCACAAGAAAAAGGGAAAGATCCAATAACTCATACACGAGGCTACCAGTTCTGGACCGAAACAGATATAAACGGTGATTTTGAGCTCAAGCATGTACGTCCCGGCAACTACCACCTTTACGCTTATGCTACCCGCGGTGACGTGACTGACATGTTAGAATTGAACAACATCATAATAACCGAAGGCGAACAAACTCTTGAAACTATAGAATGGACTCCCGAAAGATACAGCGACCCATTATGGATTATTGGAGAAAATGACAGGCGTTCCAGCGAATATTGTCTTAGCGAAAGCATGCGTCAATACGGACTTTGGAATAAAGTTCCCGCTAATCTGACATACGTTATAGGCGAAAGTACTCCTCAAAAGGATTGGTATTATGCACAAACGAAAGCCGGAACATGGACTATTGGTTTTACCCTTGATAAGAAATATAATGGAACTGCTTGTCTGACCGCCTCTTTGGCTGGAGCGACACATAATGGAGCCACCGTAACTGTTAAAGTAAACGGCACTAAACGAGAAACTTGGAAACCTGGAATCAACGATGCCAGCATCTACCGTAGCGCCGTACAAAGCGGACGTCATCATTTGATGCGCTGTACATTTGATGCTTCAACATTAAAAGTCGGATATAACACCATCACACTAACAATGTCCGGAAACGGAAGTAATGGTGGTTTTATGTATGATTGCTTGAAATTGGAAGCAGGAGAATTAATTACCGGCATTGAAAATATTAATGAAAATACTCAAAAAGGACCTCGTACCACAAAATTTGTCAAAAATGGTCGATTGTTTATTGCTATCGGGGATGCCGTTTACAACGTAGCAGGAATACGAGTTGAATAACCACTTGTAATAAAAACAAAAAGATGCTTAGCAAATATAAGTTGAACCAACTTTATTTCAAGGATACGTCATTTGCCAACCTTATGACACGTCGTATCTTTAATGTACTTCTTATTGCCAATCCTTATGATGCCTTTATGCTTGAGGATGACGGCCGAGTTGATGAAAAAATCTTCAATGAATACATGAACTTGAGTTTGCGCTATCCTCCCCGTTTTACTCAAGTATCAACCATGGAAGAGGCACAGCAGAAATTAGCTACAACAACATTTGATTTGGTTATCTGTATGCCTGGAACAGACAACAACGATGCATTCGACATTGCTCGTAGTATCAAACAGCGGCATGCAGAAATTCCCATTGTTGTACTAACCCCCTTTTCGCATGGCATCACTAAGCGTATGCAAAACGAAGATTTAAGTATCTTTGAATATGTTTTCTGCTGGTTAGGAAATACAGACCTACTACTCTCCATTATCAAATTGATAGAAGACAAAATGAATCTGGAACATGACATCAACGAGGTTGGTGTACAAATGATTCTTTTGGTAGAAGACTCTATCCGTTTTTATTCATCCGTGCTACCTAATCTCTATAAATTTGTATTACGCCAAAGCCAGGTATTTGCCACAGAAGCCTTGAATGCCCATCAGCGTACTCTTCGTATGCGCGGACGTCCCAAAATCGTATTGGCACGTAGCTACGAAGAGGCCATGGAACTATATGACAAATACTCTTCCAACATGTTAGGTGTCATTACTGATGCAAGATTCCCACGGGAGGGAAAAGCTGATCCACGAGCCGGCATCCATCTGATAGAAGAAATACACAAACGGGATGAGTATCTCCCTCTTATTCTCCAATCGTCTGAAAGTGAAAATAAATTAGAGGCTTTCCGCTTGGGAGTAAGTTTCGTAGATAAAAATTCCAAAAAGATGGACGTGGATTTACGTGAAACGATATCCGACAATTTTGGTTTTGGAGATTTTGTATTCCGAGATCCGCAAACGGGCGAAGAGGTTGTACGTATCCACAACCTCAAAGAACTGCAAGAAAACATATTTACTATCCCCCATGAATTGCTGTTGTACCATATCAGCCGCAACCATGTGAGCCGCTGGCTCTATTCACGAGCCATGTTTCCTGTAGCTGAATTTCTAAAACAGATTACTTGGAAGACACTTGACGACGTTGATGCTCATCGGCAAATCATCTTTGAAGCCATAGTAAAGTACCGTAAGATGAAAAATCAAGGTGTCGTTGCCATATTCCAACGGGACCGTTTCGACCGCTACTCCAATTTTGCCCGTATCGGGGAAGGGTCTCTCGGAGGAAAAGGACGCGGTTTGGCATTCATTGACAACATGGTAATGAGACATGAAGAATTTGAAGATTTGGAAAATGCTCGGGTTGCAATCCCCAAAACGGTAGTACTTTGTACGGATATCTTTGATGAATTCATGGACATGAATAATCTCTACCAAATAGCCCTCAGCGATGCAAGTGACGAAGAAATCCTACGCCACTTCCTACGCGCAAAATTACCTGATCAATTGGTAGAAGATTTCTTTGCATTTTTTGAAGTTGTAAAATCGCCTATCGCCATTCGCTCATCCAGTCTATTGGAGGATTCACACTACCAACCTTTTGCAGGTATATACTCAACATACATGATTCCCTATCTGGAAGACAAGTATGAAATGCTACGTATGCTGAGTGATGCCATCAAAGGGGTATACGCTTCCGTTTATTATCGCGACAGTAAGGCCTACATGCAAGCCACAAGTAACGTTATCGACCAAGAGAAAATGGCTGTGATTTTGCAAGAGGTTGTCGGTACATGTTATGGAGACCATTTTTACCCCAACATTTCAGGAGTGGCACGCTCGCTAAATTATTATCCCATCGGTGATGAAAAAGCAGAAGAGGGTACAGTAAGCCTTGCATTGGGACTAGGAAAATACATTGTTGACGGTGGATTGACCCTCCGCGTATGTCCATACCACCCACATCAGGTTCTACAAACAAGCGAAATGGACATTGCCCTTCGCGAGACACAAACACATTTCTACGCGCTTGACATGAAGAATGTTGGTAAGGATTTCCCTATCGACGATGGTTTCAACTTGCTGAAACTCCATGTTAAAGAAGCAGAAACTGATGGTTCCCTGAATTTTATTGCTTCAACATATGACCCCTACGACATGGTTATTCGTGACGGAATATATCCTGGAGGACGCAAATTAATTACTTTTGCCAATGTCTTACAACACGATGCATTTCCATTGGCCAAAATATTACAGTTGGTACAGACTTATGGACAGAGCGAAATGCGTCGCCCTGTAGAAATTGAATTTGCAGTCAAACTGAACCCCGATAAAACCGGAACATTTTACCTGCTCCAGATTCGTCCTATTGTGGACAGCAAAGATATGTTGGATGAAGACCTCACCGCAATAAAAGATGAAGAGACCATTCTGCGTTCAAACAATTCTTTAGGTCATGGGGTCGCAAACGATGTATGCGATGTCGTATATGTAAAAACCGAGAACTATTCAGCCAGCAACAATCAATTGATAGCATATGACATCGAGCAGATGAATAGACGATTCCTAGACGAAGGAAAAGGTTATATCCTTGTAGGACCTGGCAGATGGGGAAGTAGTGACACTTGGTTAGGAATTCCTGTCAAATGGCCACATATTTCCGCTGCCCGAGTAATTGTAGAAGCAGGCTTGACCAATTACCGGGTAGATCCCAGTCAAGGTACCCATTTCTTCCAAAATCTGACATCATTCGGTGTGGGTTACTTCACCATCAACGCCTATTGCAACGATGGAATTTACGACCAAGACTTTTTAGATGCAATGCCAGCAGTCGAAGAAACCCGTTTTTTACGGCACGTGCGCTTCGAAAAGCCACTGACCATCAAAATGGACGGAAAACGTAATATTGGAGTAGTATTGAAGCCTAAGAATGAGTAAGTTCATTCAGCCATAGCTATTTAATCACTCCCCAGGGTATATTATGAATATTATTGGCATCATAACCACCTTCCAAAAGGCCATTGATGATATTATCCCGGGATGAAGAACTTTGGTAAGCATGCAATTCGAATACGGGAAGCACTGATATCACATGCTCCATGATACCCGCTTGTATGGATTCATATTCTGCCCATATCTTATTGGAACTGAAACAATATAGCTGAATGGGAAGTCCATTGTCCGTAGGAGGAAGAGAACGTATCATCAAATCCAATGATGTATTGATTGCAGGATGCCGGCGCAGATACAAGGACAAGTATGCTCGTAATAATCCCACATTAGTAGTGATGGACCCATCAACCAAGCCCTCCGGATTATGAGTATCAACAACCTCGCCCTTCATTTCCTGCAACTGTTTCTGAGCAATGAAATTGGACAAATCAGTATCAAACCTTTTTATCCTTTCCAAAAATTCGGGAGTACATGGTTTGATATAATCATACATTAAGGTTATACTGCGTGTAATCCGCCTCCCTGCCGACTCTGTCATGCCACGCCAATTGACAAATGATTCAGAAATTAATGAATAAGGAGGAACTGTAACAATGGTATTGTCCCAGTTTCGCACTTTTACAATTGTAAGCGACACATCTTGCACTATTCCATTCACATTATTGGAAGGTATCTCTATCCAATCCCCGATATGGATCATATCATTTTCGGACAATAGGACTCCAGCCACGAAACCCAATATTGAATCCTTAAAGACTAGCATCAGCACTGCAGCAAAAGCCCCTAATCCAGTTATGAGTGTCAAAGGAGATTTTCCAATAATTATGGATACAACTATGATAGCACCTATACAAGCTACTAACACCTGCAAAATTTGAATAAATCCTTTTAATGGACGTCCATGCAACGAAGCTTTAGACAACAATGCCTGACCTGCAGAGCCAAGCATACCATTCACTGAAAGAACCAATGACACCACAAACCAAATCCATATAATATGAAGTATTGTATTATACCACTGACTCTTTGTATCTAATATTATAGAGAGTAATCCTATAGCCACCAATGGAAATGCCATATATATTAACCGACGAACAAATCCTTTACGGAAGATTATCCATACTCGTCTCATAAGAAAAATCTTTTTACCCATAGCTTTCAACGTACTATAACATTACCCAACAACACTACAAATACAATCAGCAATAGGCACAATACAATGGCTCCCATCTTGACCTCAAGACGCACACGACGAGGATTCAAGAACCCTTTATCTGTTCTTTTTCGGCACATATCAGATTTGTTACTTTTCATCAGTCATATAACAAGATTCAGAAAATAAAGTTTTAGGAATAAATATACGATATTACAGCCAAATTACTTATTTTTGCAACATAATGTATAATTTACATGCATCATCTTAATGAAATTAATCAATATCATAACTGCATGGACAATCTGTAGTTGTGCGCTATATCTGACTGCCTGCAAAGGAACGATATCCGGTCTCATTCCTGTGAGCGGAAAAGGCGCCATCTACTATGAAGAACGTGGCAAGGACTCCCCCATCATTCTATTGCACGGACACTCTTTAGATACCCGTATGTGGAACGAACAATTTTCTATATTCGCCCAATCCCATCGTGTTATCCGTTTGGATTTTCGAGGATATGGTAAGTCTTCCGATCAAAGCGAAGACTTCCAACACACCCATGTCGATGATGTTCTGACAGTAATGGATTCGCTGGGAATAGAAAAAGCGCATATCGTAGGTCTCTCCATGGGGGCATTCGTAGCCGGTGACATGTTAGCTCTTTATCCCCATCGTTTGCTCAGTTGCACTCTGGCGAGCGGAGGCATACGTAACAGTCCTGGTCCCAATGAGCCCATGATGGAAGAAGAGAGCCGTCAACGCGATAAAGAAATTGCAGCACTGAAAGAGAAAGGTATCAATACTTATAAGCGCGAATGGTATGACATACTGATGTCTTCCGGCGGTTCACAAAAAGAACGCATGCAACAACCCTTATGGGAAATGATAGAAGACTGGAAAGCTTGGCAACCTTTACACAAAGAAGTGAGATTATTTTATGGGAAAGAGGCCTGGAGCGCATTAATAAATCGGGGAACGACAAATGTTCCAACCCTCATTCTGAGAGGAAAGAACGAGGTAAAAGACCCGACCAAACAGCCTAAAGAAATGAATTATCTATCAAAAGCACAATATGAAATTATACCAGATTGTGGACACATGCTGAATATGGAACGCCCCGAGGAGTTCAACAAGTTGGTACTTGATTTCATAAATAATCATGAATTATGAATCATGAATTATGAATTATGACTATCTTTGCATCAAATTTGCAAAAATATAAAAAGACAGAATAAATATGCTTACTATTAAAGTTATTAGCGAACAAACCGAGCAAGTCATCAAAGGTTTGGAAAAGAAACATTTCAGTGGTGCACGCGAAGCCATAGACAAGGTTTTGGAATTGGACAAAAAACGCCGTACAGCCCAGAATCAGCTTGACCGCAACCTTTCTGAAGCCAAGAAAATGGCCGCAGCCATTGGTGGACTGATGAAAGAAGGTAAGAAAGAAGAAGCTGAAGCTGTCAAGATACAGGTAGCTGAACTAAAGGAAACCAATAAATCCCTACAGGAAGAGATGGACCGTGCAGCCATCGATTTGCAGAATGTACTTTACACAATCCCCAATATTCCTTATGATGAAGTACCCGAAGGTGCTCATGCCGAGGACAATGTTGTGGTGAAAACTGGTGGGCTCGAGACAGAACTACCCAAAGATGCACTTCCCCATTGGGAACTGGCAAAAAAATACGACCTCATCGACTTCGACCTCGGTGTGAAAATTACCGGTGCCGGATTCCCCGTATATAAAGGCAAAGGTGCCCAACTGCAACGTGCCCTCATCAACTTCTTCCTCGATGAAGCACGCAAGAGCGGCTACACAGAAATTATGCCCCCCACCGTTGTAAACGAAGCCAGTGGATATGGTACCGGACAGTTACCCGACAAAGAAGGACAGATGTATCACTGCCAATTAGACAATCTCTATCTGATTCCTACCGCAGAGGTTCCTGTGACGAACATCTACCGCGATGTTATTCTTGAAGAAAAACAACTTCCTATCAAGAATTGCGCCTACACCCAATGCTTCCGCCGCGAAGCAGGCTCATACGGAAAAGACGTACGTGGTCTGAACCGTCTGCACGAATTCTCCAAAGTAGAAATTGTACGAATTGATACTCCCGAGCATAGCAAAGAGAGTCACAAGGAGATGTTGACCCATGTTGAAGGATTGCTCCAGAAGTTGGAACTCCCCTACCGTATTCTGCATTTATGCGGAGGAGATATGAGCTTCACAGCTGCCACATGCTACGATTTTGAAGTGTATAGCGAAGCACAACAGAGATGGCTGGAAGTAAGTTCAGTGAGCAACTTCGACAATTATCAGGCCAATCGATTAAAATGTCGCTATCGTACAGCTGAACGCAAAACCGAATTGTGTCATACCCTCAATGGGTCCGCATTGGCTTTGCCTCGTATCGTAGCAGCCTTATTGGAGAACAACCAAACTCCCGAAGGTATCCGTATGCCCAAAGCATTGGTTCCCTACTTGGGATTTGACATGATTGATTAATCAACAATATTGATTTAGTAAGCAAACAAAGAGGTGTACTACAAGGATTTTCCAGTACATCTCTTTGATTGTTTACTAAAAATTTGGTCAATTAAAAAATAATATCTACCTTTGCACCCGCATACGAAAAAGGTGCCATAGCTCAGTTGGTAGAGCAAAGGACTGAAAATCCTTGTGTCCCCGGTTCGATTCCTGGTGGCACCACCTTTTGAAAAAGGAGTTGTAGGTTTGAAACCGACAACTCCTTTTCTTATTTACATATCATATTTGCGGGATTCATAAAAGAATACAGTTCGTATAACCCTAATCAAAAAGATTCAACCGATTCTTACGTGCTTCTTCCATAGAAAGCAAGGCTACATCCTTCGCCTCACGCTCTGCTCGCAAACAGGCATATTCATTCTGCAAAGTCTGAGTAAATTCCAAAACGGTCTCATGATTGAGCAATTGGGATGCAACAAATGTATTCTGTGAAGCATCCTTCACCCAAACAACAGGAGCATCATAAACAGGAGCAATCTTCAATGCCGTATGTAATTTGCTGGTAGTAGCTCCACCAATCATAAGAGGAATATTTGCACCTCTCTGTTGAAGTTTACGTGCCACGGTAACCATTTCATCTAATGAGGGTGTAATAAGCCCACTCAATCCGATAATATCCACTTGTTCATCAATAGCCCGCTGAACAATCGTTTCTGCCGGCACCATCACACCAAGATCAATTATCTCAAAGTTATTGCAGGCCATGACTACTGAAACAATATTCTTACCAATGTCATGAACATCCCCTTTTACAGTAGCCAACAACACCTTACCAGCACTTTTCTTCCCCGTTTTCATTTCTTCACCTGTGATATATGGTTGCAGTATCTCCACCGCTTGTTTCATCGTGCGAGCAGTTTTCACCACTTGTGGCAAGAACATTTTGCCTGCACCAAACATCTCCCCCACTTTATTCATTCCCGCCATCAACGGACCTTCAATAATATCTACAGCGTGAGAATAATTCTGAACGGCCTCTGTCAAATCAGTCTCCAAATAATCCCCAACACCTTTTATCAAGGCATATTGCAGGCGTTCATCCACGCTTCCGTTTCTCCAATCAGCCAAAGTTCTAGCTCGAGAGATGCCATCAGTCTCTCTCTCTCGAAGCGTCTGCTGCTGGATTTCTGTTGCTTTTTCTATCAGACGTTCCGAAGCATCTTCCCGCCGATAAAGAATCACATCCTCGATACGCTCCAAGATATCTACCGGTATATCATCGTAGAGCACTGATGCCGAAGGATTTACGATACCCATATCCATTCCCGCACGGATAGCATGATATAAGAATACGGCATGCATAGCCTCACGGATATAGTTATTCCCTCGAAATGAGAATGAAAGGTTACTGACTCCGCCACTGACATGTACCCCTGGCAGGTTTTCACGTATCCACTTTGTTGCACGAATAAAGTCCAAAGCATAGCGGTCATGTCCTGCTATACCTGTTGCTACCGCCAATACATTAGGGTCAAAAATTATGTCATACGGATTAAATCCTACTTTGTCCACCAACAAACGGTAAGCACGTTCACATACCTCTATTTTACGTTCATACGTATCTGCTTGACCTTTCTCATCAAAAGCCATCACCACAACTGCCGCCCCAAGCCTCCTAATCTCTTTAGCATGAGAGACAAAAATCTCTTCACCCTCTTTCAAAGAAATAGAATTGACGACAGATTTACCTTGTACACACTTCAGCCCTGCACATATGACCTCCCATTTGGATGAATCAATCATAACAGGAACTTTCGAGATATCAGGTTCGGATGCTACCAGATTCAGGAATGTGACCATCTCCTCCTTGGCATCCAACAATCCGTCGTCCATATTGATGTCTATCACCAAAGCACCGTCCCCGACCTGTTTACGGGCAATAGCCAATGCTTCGTCGTATTTTTTCTCATTAATCAGCCTCAAGAATTTTCTTGAACCGGCCACATTGCATCGTTCACCAACATTGATAAAAGCGACCTCTGATGTCTTAGCCATCAGTTCCAAGCCTGAAAGTCTTAAGTTATTGTTTTTGGAAGATGGTGTATGCGGATGTGCACCTATAGAAGCTACTAACTGGGCAAAACGAGCTATATATTCATCTGTCGTACCACAACATCCACCGACAATATTTACCAGCCCCTCATCCAAATACTCTTTCACCTGAGCGGCCATCTCTTCAGGTGTCTGGTCATACTCTCCGAATTCATTCGGTAAGCCAGCATTGGGATAAGCCGATATATAGTAAGGAGCAACGGTTGCAAGTTCTTTCAAAAAAGGCTTCAACTGACGAGCTCCAAATGAACAATTCAACCCGACAGAAAGAATAGGAGCATGCTCTACCGATACCAAGAATGCCTCTAATGTCTGTCCGGACAGAGTGCGTCCACTGATATCGGCAATAGTTACAGACAACATCAACGGCACCTCACACCCCAACCTTGACATGACTTGAGATGCAGCATAGAGTGCCGCTTTGGCATTAAGGGTATCAAAGATTGTCTCTATCAACAACGCGTCCACTCCTCCCTCTATCAACGCCTCCATTTGTTCATCATACGCCTCAACCAACTGGTCATAAGCAAGAGCCCTAAAAGCTGGATCATTGACATCGGGACTCATCGAACAAGTCTTGTTAGTAGGTCCTACCGAACCAGCAACAAATCGTGGTTTATGAGGAGTTCGGGCTGTATATTCATCAGCTAATTCACGAGCCAACCGGGCTGCTTCGAGATTCATCTCACGACAATATGCCTCCATACCATAATCAGCCATAGAAACACGCTGAGCATTGAATGAATTTGTTTCAATGATGTCTGCTCCCGCCTCCAAATAACGACGATGAATATCCGCTATCACATCCGGACGAGTCAAACACAGCAAATCATTATTCCCCTTCAACAGCCCTGGTACGTTGGCAAAACGCACACCACGAAAATCTTCCTCACTGAGACTATAGCGCTGAATCATAGTGCCCATGGCACCATCCAAAATAAGAATCCGCTCCTTAATGAGAGCGGAAAGGGTCGTATTTGTCATATATTTATTTTTTCAAAGGGAATTATTAGGAGTTAAGAACTTTACCTCTTGAACAATCTATCCATTTCTCGGCGGTCATCCTTTTCCTTAAGCGACTCACGTTTGTCATACTCCTTCTTTCCCTTAGCGAGTGCAATAACGAGTTTGGCCAATCCTTTTTCATTGATAAACAGACGGGTGGGTACTATGGTGAAACCTGGAGTCTTGGTCGCACTTTGAAGTTTGCGAAGTTCCTTCTTATTCAATAGCAATTTACGGTCACGACGAGCCGCATGGTTATTATATGACCCATAGAAATACTCCGCTATATGCATATTCTTCACCCACATCTCACCGCGGGTAAAAAAACAGAATGTATCCACCAAACTGGCCTTTCCTGCACGGATGGACTTGATTTCAGTACCCGTAAGCACTATGCCAGCCGTATAGGTGTCTATAAATTCATAGTCGAACGAGGCACGCTTGTTCTTTATATTAATAGGTGATGCTTTCATCAATCAGTTTCACTAAGTTTTATCATCAAATGAACAATCAATTGACCATTTGGGTCAACCATCCGAATATCTGATTCATTATCTCTGGTACAAGCAGGATTATCACCGAAGCGACAAGAGAATATGAAAGAAGATTTTTCTCTGACACTTCCATCAGTTCCTTGGCTCCTTCCCATACGACATACACGACGTAGAATTGCAATATCCATCGTAATATGAGGAACGTGGGGAAAAGTCCTCCGAAAAATTCAAGTACGAATATGACAGACATGGAATAACCCACCAATTTCCGGCAATTGTCAAAGTCTTTTTCAGGACGATCAGCAAAGCGATGTCCATAATATTCCAACAAATGGGACGACAGATAGAAAGCCACAAACAGGCTGACAAACACTCCGCAGCATTTGGTCAAAATTAATTGAAGGTTGAAGGTATCAACCCCATTTCCCAACCAGGTGCCGATGAATGTTGCTACCCCACACAAGGCTATCAAAGGATAGACGAAAGCACTTTTCACTTTCTCTTCATCCTCCTCTTTCACTTCAACCCATCCTTTAGAAGGAGTCAGCAGAAGCAATATCAGTCTGTCTATGAGTTCCTTGTAATTCATTAGCATTCAATCTTATCTAACAATGTTTTTAGGATTTCCCAAGAGGAGCCAACTCCCTTACTTAATTGAGATATCCACCACCGATTGTATTATACTGAGGCGGTGTGAGGCGCTGACGGCTGATTTGGAATTTCACCGTATCCACATAGGCAGAATCCCGTGCCGTTGAATACCATACAGGAGCCGTCACCACGACTTGCAACGTATCACTCTTCACCACCCCTTCTTCACGCAAAAAAGCCGGCAACTCAGCACTGGATGTTTGGGTAAATCCCCGATTCCATGAGCCTTCCCCTTCGGTATAGTGCAACTTCAAGTTCAATGTTTCCCCGTCAAACTCATTACGGTCATACGAACAGGTCATACGGAAACCTTTATTGTTATTTGGTACCGCATGCATCGTAAGAAAGCCCCAATAAGCACTGGCATGAAAGTTGTACAACGTATCCGTAGGCAATGAAGCCACTTGGTTGCTCCGACCTGTCATATCCAGCAACTGGACAGTATCCACCTTCAGCGCTTCCCTCACCACACCACGGAAACGGTAAGTCTCCATCGAAGTCACCTTTTCATCTGAAGAGACAAAGGGTAAATCATACTGAATCCTCGCACGCACAGTATTTCCCCAATTGATAGGCGCACTCTTTGCATTAGGTTCAATAATTCCCCGACCTTCATCCATGTAGATACGCACTGCTCCATCTTCATCATAAGTCACCGTACCGAATGCAGATACCGTCACACGATATTCATTGGACACCTCATCCAGACAAGACACCATACATACACCGCATACTGCAATCAGCAAGCCTTTTATCACTTTCGATATTTTCATATATTTCTCTCTTACTAAATTCGTTATTTAATTAACACTCACAATTAGCGCGACAAAAGTATAAAAAAGAATCATACTCCCCATAAGCATTGGGGGTTTTAGACTCTTTTTTAGGATTCTTTCATCATTTGCCATTCTCTCTTGTGCCTGAGATATTTTCTGGCCCTACCTGAGAAAAGATTTTTTCAGGTCAGGAAAAAATAGTCAAACTATTCCACCACTTCGCCAAACTCTTCGATGTGTTCGTCCACATACGAAGCGAGAGTAGCCGTGACAAATTCCTCCATCTCCATAAATTCCTCCTCCAGTTTGTCAAAAGACTCAAATTTCTCGTATGTGGCCATAAACTCCTCGTCTGTCTTCTCACGAGTCAGCTCAGCCTTATTCTCCTCGTACACCTTACGGGCACTGTACACCAACTTTGAGAACTCTCGCGCACCCATCAGGCGCATGGCCTTGGCAAAAGGATTCTCGAAGATGAAACTCCCATAACCGTTGTATATCAATTGTACGAATCCACCCTCGTTCACCTCCCGACGGAAATAGTGATAGGCCAGCAGACTTATTTGGTACCCATTGAGCCGGGCCATGGTTTCGGCCGTCAGCTCTCCACCAATAGCCTCCTCATAAGCATCAATGAACACCTGCAGGAATTCATCCATCCCCTCCATCGCCCCCTTGCGCAGAGCTTCGTCTTTAATCTGTATCATGTTTGCCATTCAAAGTTTGAAGTCCAAAGCGGAAGTCCTGTTTGCTCATTTTCGAACCTTAAACTCTGCACCTTGAACCAAATTTAATTGTGCAAAGATACTTTTTCCCCATCATTTGTGCAACCTTTACATGACAAAAAGCCCTTAAAAAGCTCGAAAAATCAAATTTATGCAAAAAAGTGAGTGAAAGTTTACATTTTAAAAGAATAAAAACCGTACCTTTGTGTCGCATTATGGGCAGAAGAACACCTCTCCCCGTAGGCAATCAATTGGTTTACAAAACATTTATTTCATTAACTCATAATAATTAAAACAATTAAGAGATTATGACTTATTCACACGAAGTAGAACACATGTGTGTTGTAAAGAAGGGCCCCAATCACGGCCCGGCCCCCATTCCCGAAGAAGGTAAGTGGGTTCAGTCAAAAGAGATCAAAGACATCTCAGGTCTTACTCACGGTATTGGTTGGTGTGCTCCCCAGCAGGGTGCTTGCAAGCTGACGCTGAACGTGAAGGAAGGTATCATCCAGGAAGCCCTCGTTGAGACAATCGGTTGCTCAGGTATGACTCACTCTGCCGCTATGGCTTCTGAGATTCTACCCGGCAAGACATTGCTCGAGGCTCTGAATACCGACCTCGTTTGCGACGCCATCAACACTGCCATGCGCGAGTTGTTCTTGCAGATTGTTTACGGCCGTACCCAGTCAGCTTTCTCAGAAGGCGGTCTGATGATTGGTGCCGGTTTGGAAGACCTCGGTAAGGGTCTCCGCAGCCAGGTAGGTACCCTCTATGGTACATTGGCTAAGGGTCCTCGTTACCTCGAGATGGCCGAAGGCTACATCAGCCGCGTGGCTCTCGACAAGGACGACCAGATCTGCGGTTACGAATTTGTTCACCTGGGCAAGTTCATGGATGAGATTAAGAAAGGCACCGATGCCAACGAGGCATTGAAGAAGGTAACCGGCACATACGGCCGCTTCACCGAAGAGCAGGGTGCAGTTAAACACATTGACCCACGTCACGAATAATATAAGGAGGAAAGAACTATGATTAGAGAAGTAAAATTCGAGAGCCAAGACCGTCGTATCAAACAGATTCTTGCTGCATTGAACGAGTACGGCATCAATTCAATTGAAGAGGCCAACGAGATTTGCGACCAATATGGTCTTGATCCTTATTTGGCATGTGAAGAAACTCAGCCCATCTGCTTCGAGAACGCCAAGTGGGCTTACGTGGTAGGTTGCGCCATCGCTATCAAGAAGGGTGTGAAGACAGCTGCCGAAGCTGCCGAAGCCATCGGTATCGGTCTCCAGGCATTCTGTATCCCCGGTTCAGTAGCCGACGATCGTAAGGTAGGTCTTGGCCACGGTAACCTCGCTGCTATGCTCCTCCGTGAAGAGACCAAGTGCTTTGCATTCTTGGCAGGTCACGAGTCATTCGCTGCTGCTGAAGGTGCCATCAAGATTGCCGCTAAGGCCGACAAGGTTCGTAAAGAGCCCCTGCGCGTAATCCTCAACGGACTCGGTAAGGATGCCGCTCAGATCATCGCCCGCATCAACGGCTTTACATACGTACAGACTCAGTTCGACTACTACACTGGCGAATTGAAAGAGATCAAGCGTATTGCTTACTCTGACGGTCCTCGTGCCAAGGTAAACTGCTACGGTGCCGATGACGTTCGCGAAGGTGTAGCCATCATGTGGAAGGAAGGCGTTGACGTATCTATCACAGGTAACTCAACCAACCCCACCCGCTTCCAGCACCCCACAGCTGGTACTTACAAGAAGGAGCGCGTGCTCGCCGGCAAGCCCTACTTCTCAGTAGCATCAGGTGGTGGTACAGGCCGTACACTCCATCCCGACAACATGGCTGCTGGTCCCGCCTCTTACGGTATGACCGACACCATGGGTCGTATGCACTCAGACGCACAGTTCGCAGGTTCTTCATCAGTTCCCGCTCACGTGGAGATGATGGGCTTCCTCGGTATCGGTAACAACCCCATGGTAGGTTGCACCGTAGCTTGCGCCGTTGACGTTGCACAGGCACTCAACAAGTAATCAACAGATTACCTATATAACAAGAACTCCCGTAACTATTAAGTTACGGGAGTTTTATTATTTTCTATGCTTTACAAAAAGGAACTTACTTCCCATACCATCCCTCACAAGGCATATAGATGGGATTGTGGGGTGTAGATACATTCCGTAGTTTCCCCTCTTCCACTAACCGTCTGATGTGACGATAGGCTGTAGAAGCACACAGATGGCATAAATTCTGGAATTGGACACGAGTGATAACTGGATTTGAAGCAAAATGTTCGGTCAACTTCTTATCAATACCCTCTTCACTTATCTGTGCCGAATGCGAACCGATAGACGCACGTTCCATCTTGGCGCGACGCATCTTCACCTTCAACTCTTCATCGACTCTGAACGTAATGTTCTTGAACATGACCGGCGCACGCTTCATGTCCTCCTTATTACATATCTTCTTAGGGCATTGCAGGCTGACTCCCATATAGCCAATCCCCTCCAGATGCACCTTCCGACCGTAACTCAAATGTTGCGCCAGTTTGTCCGCCAACGAGACAAGCACCGCTTTCACATCTGCCCGTGTCAGCGTACAACCTTCCTGTATCTCTTTGGCCAATTCGTCTGTAGATACACCACCAACTGATACCACACGTGGATGGTACGTCTTGTCTCCCTCCCCTGTGGGATTCGGAGTTTCAAAGAAATCATAAATTATTGCCATATCAATTATAGTATGTTTATGCGTACAAAGATACGACATTATTCATAAGAATGCAAGAGTTTATACCCCTTTCACAGCTGTGAAGAGATTTCTTCACTACTGTCAAGAGATGTCTTCACAGATGTCAAGAGATGTCTTCACGCCTGTGAAGAGGTTACAGATAGTATGCTTTTATTATAACAAAGTATGCGTTATATATAATTGAACATATAAGGCTTATTCACACAGCAAGCTGCATTACCTATCATAGCCTGCTGTGATTACTGTCCCAGCAAGCTACGAAGAGATTCCCAGCAAGTTGGGACAAGAATGTCTATTAAAGTGAATCTCCATTCATAATATAAAAAGTAATGGTATCAGACTAAAAAACGACCTTTATGCCTCCTTCTTCCATTTCGTGTTCATAAAAATCCACAAATGAAAAATAATGAACTAAATCTTCTATATACCAATCGTCCCGTTCATACACCATCTTCAGTTTCATTCTCTTCATTAGGAGGCCATCCCTATATAAGCTTCCAAAGATAGCTACAGCCATCGCAGTGTCTCCTTCCACACTGAGTACTTCAACCTCATGCAGATGCATAATCTCATGTCCTTGCGAATCTGTAAAAGGAGACGCGTGAGGATGATATTCATTGACATACATTACCCTCAGAAATTGTTGAAGACGTTTGCTGAAATACAAAGTAAAGAAATCACGAGAGGGATTATGCAGACAGTCCTCATATTCCAATACATCACCATAAATATGTGCAACCCGTTGGGCAACTTTTTTTTCTTGGTTATCATCGTATTGCAACACCACCTTTGGCTTAGGATACACAAAATTCATCAACAATGAGTCACGGACATCAGATTCGCCCCAATAATCAGGTTCGAGCGGTTCGCCGGTACTGAATCTGCGTGGCGAACTGGTGGCTGTCAATTATGCAGGTATCAGTTCTACCCAAAGTTTCAATTACGGTATAAGAATCAACTACTTGCGCAACCTCGCAGCACAATAAGGTAAAGCAAGATTTGATAGCGTAATCAGGAGGAAGGCTAAAATGATTGATTGTATTTTAGCCTTCCTCCTGATTTTTTAATAAGGGAAAAACATAAGCCTCTGCCATCACCGGAAGGTGGGCAGAGGCTATGATTCTAAAAAACATCTATTTCCTATTCAATTAATCCATATGGAACACCTCAGGCAGAGGAATGGAGATGGGAGAATTATCGGGGTTCACCTCCATGATGTCAGCCATATAGTCCCACCATTTCTGTACGATGGGATTGGTGCCCATATCCTGTGATGATTCTTCGCCTTTGGTCTTCTGGAAAGCGAACAGGATATTGGTGTCCTTGTCCCAATAAATAGAGTAATCATATACTCCGTTCTTGGAAAGCAACTCTTTCAACTCGGGCCAAATGGCGGCATGACGTCTTTCATACTCTTCCTCGAAGCCGGGCTTCAGGAACATTTTGAATGCTTCTCTTTTCATTTTTCTTGGTTTTAAGTTGGTTTATCTTTTTACAATATCGGTTTATCGACATTGCCTTCATGGAAGATGGCTCTGTCTGTCTTTTGCTCGGTACGGTAGAACTGTACGGCACTGTCGTTCATCTTAGGATGCTGGCTCTTCAAAAGGTTAATGATTTCGGCACCTGCCCAAATGACAGGACCATAACCATGGGCAGCCATCTTGTGTACGGGACGATAGTAGTAGAATGCTGGATCAAAGGCCATACCGGTACCCACACAAGTACCACCTACCTGACCTTGCTCGTCGATCTGCGTTGTCACACCATGCCATGCCAGCAAGGCTACCGGGCCATAGGTCATAGCATCCAACCATCCTTTATTGATACCGTGAGCTATGCAATAGGCATAGATAGCCGTGGCCGAGGTCTCCAGATAAGAGTCGTTACGGTCGAGCAACTGATGCCAAAGTCCTTCGCCACTCTGGAGGGCTGCCAATCCGCGTACATGTTCACGATAAAGTGCCATGATTTCGTTGCGTTTAGGATAGTTCTCGGGCAACACATCGAGCACCTCACACATGGTAAGGATGGCCCAACCATTGGCACGTCCCCAATGGAATGCGGGATGGTCCTCCATGCTCTCTACCCATCCGTGACGGAAGAGCTTCTTCTCTGGCACCCACATGCGGTCAGCAAACTGAAGTACCTGGCGCACAGCCTCTGCCTGATAACGTGCCTGCTCATCGCCGGCAATTACCGAATACCATGCCACTGGAGGAATACCCATGAACATATCGTCGAGCCACAATGTGTTATAGAAAGGACGTGTACGGGCAAAGGTTCCGTCTGCCAAGCGGTATTCGCCATTCATAATGTAGTTGATATAATTTTCAATCAACGGAGTGAGTTCCAATGAAGGATCCTTCAACTGTGCTTTCACCATAGCGGCACATACAGCACCAGCATCATCCAGAGCATGAGGATCAAGAATCTGGCGCATCTGACCATCAATACGTCCCTCTTTTTCATGGATAGCCTTGAAATAAGGGGCCACCTCGGCCAAGAAGCTGAAGCGCTTGGTCACATAATCCATATAGGCTTGGTCACCGGTTGCTTCTGCGGCCGCCAACATAGCCGAATAGGTAACTCCCCACTCATAGCTGGCCAATCGGAAAGTGCCACGTTCGAGTTGGGCATCAGCACCCATGTTGGCATAATCGGTGATGATCTCACCCGTCTTTTTGTCCACCACACGGGCTGGAGTGCATGACTCCAGATAGTTGAGTACCCGATCCATGTGTGCCTTCACTTCTTCTACAGAGCCTACTCCATAAGGTGTGTTGTAGTCCGGTTTCATCAGATGCAAAGGCGTATTCGAATCGTTGATGACAACCTCTTCGCCACCATTGTTTTGTGGAGCGCTACATGCTCCCAACATAGTCATCAGGGCAGCAACGCCCCATATTCTGCTTTTCATGTCTCAATTAGTTTTTAGTGATGTGTAAAAAATAATATGCTTCATTTTAGTGACGTGTAATAATGCTATCATAATAAATTATTTTTGCATCTTTTCTCCTTTTTCATCAGTCACATAGCCCGCTATGCTCCCTCTTCAAAAGAAGAAAATATGCTAAAAAATAACTTTTAAACTGATGCACCTTATTTTTTTACACATCACTTATATGTTATTTCTTAATTTCAAATCCACGGAAAAGTCCCGGTTTCAAATCCGAACCGAAGTAGAAGCCCTGCTGGGTCGGTTGGTTGTAAGCCACGTTCTGAGTGGCAATACTGATTCGGTAAACAGGATCTTCCAAGAAAGTATGGAAGCGGTATTCTGTAGGAATAGTAGAAACGTAGAGGCGCAGAGCCGAATTGTCTGCAGTGCGCAACAGCACCTCTTCGCGCCAGTCGCCCAAGATGTCAGCTTGAATGCAGGGATTACTCTTACTGCCGTTGTTACGCACACCTTCAAGTGTCACCAATTCCTCGCACTGACGAGTTTTCCAATTGTATTTGGATATACGGTTTCCATCAAGCAACTCACGTGAAAGGTCTCCATCCCACCAAACGGCCATATTGCAAGGTATGCGTCCGGGAGCATCATTGATAAGTTCACCCTTCACATTACGGATACCTCCTGTGGCAAGCGACCACATCTCCACGCCCCATGAAGTGGGGTCAATGTCTGCTGCCATACAACGGCCCACATCTTCGCCAGACTTGACTTGGAAGATAACTTCACCCGTAGCCGCATCACGGAAGGTAGAGCCATCCCGACGGTTTTCGTGACAATCCCACACTTGCAACTTCTCTGAGTCGGGGAAGAATCCCATCAGGTGCATGGCATCGCCATGTCCCATACGGGTTGTATAGAGTCCCTTACCATTATTATCAACAGCCATAGAACCGTAGATGATTTCATCGCATCCGTCACCGTCCACATCACCTACACGCAGGTTGTGGTTTCCTTGTCCGGCATAGTTCTTGTTACCCTTGTCATTAGAGTCAAACACCCAACGCTGCTTCAGTTGCTTACCATCCCAATCGAAAGCGGCAAGAACGGTACGGGTATAATATCCACGACACATCACCACACTGGGGTGCACACCATCAAGGTAAGCTACACAAGCCAGATAGCGGTCAGAGCGGTTGGCTTTCGTATCACCCCAATTTCTCAGTTCGCCACGTTCGGGCACATAATCGATAGTGCAGAGGGCTTCTCCTGTCAATCCGCTGAATACGGTCAGGTATTCATTGCCGGTCAAGATACGTCCCTGATTCTGAGGAGTAGGCATACGGAAACCACGACGGCGTTGTTGCTGACCATTACGGTTTCTATTTCCCTGAGACGGACGTTGTCCCTGCATCTCCGGGCGGTTGCCCTCAGCTTTCATTTGCTCTTCGCGCTCCTTCCTCATCTTTTCAAACTCAATCATGCGCTGGTATTGGCCTACGGTGTCGCCATGTTCGCGCCAGTCGGCATTGGCATCGCCAATCACTTTACCTAAACCATCAATAGTACCATCACTCGTCTTCATAACTACCTCAGCACGGTTGTCACCATCAAGGTCGTACACCATAAACTGGGTGTAGTGAGCACCGGCACGGATATTATGACCAAGGTCGATACGCCACAAACGTTCACCTGTCAGACGGTAACAGTCGAAAAGTACATTACCCGTGTAACCATCGTGTGCATTATCATGTGCATTGCTGGGATCCCACTTGAGGATGATTTCATATTCGCCATCGCCATCCACATCACCGATGCTGGCATCGTTGGCATTGTATGTATAGGTCTGTCCTGATGGAGTCTTTCCATCCTCAGGCTTTTGCAGAGGAATATTCAGATATCCCACCCCTGCATTAGCCGCAAGGGTATATTTTCCATCCACATTATGTGTTTCTGTCCCATCCACTACAGGGCGTACTTCGTAGTTGGCAGCCTTACCACCCTCCTGCTTGTCCACCCACATGGTAGCGGAACCTGCCGGCACAGTAGCCACCCGTTGTCCGTCACGATAGATGTTGAAGGCTGTCTCTACGGGGTCACTGGAGAGATAGCGCCACGTAAGGCAAGTTTCCGTTTCATTCTGACGAATGGCTACCACACCACGTCCTAATTCTTCGCGTTGTAATTTTGTAAAGTCGTACTTGGGTTGCGCATTGATGCCTGACAAGGCACCCAATATCAGCATGAGGCTGACAAGATTTCTTCTAATTTTCATGGTTCGTTTTTTTATGGAATTAGTCAATAGTGCGGCAAATATACACTTTTTTTATTTATTTGAGTAAAGTAATACCAATATTTTTACAAGAGCCACCAACTTCTTCAAATATCTTGCTTCAGGTTTGGCCTTTCTATGAAAAACACATACCTTTGTGCTTCATTACAAGAAAGAGATTCAAACCATGAAGAAAAGTTTATTAGCCCTACCATTAATCTTCCTCTGTTTAATCTTCCTCTGTGCATGCGATGGAAAGAGAGGAAATGTAAACGTAGAACAGAATCCAACAGCAACCAAAGTGACTATTGCCAATATCGTTCCTCCCATATTTGAGTATTGGGATTACGAAGAATTTGCTGTAGAATCCGAATGTACCGAAGAGGAACTGTTGGCAGATACGGTAAACTTGTATCCAGTTGAGAAATCTTTGAAAAATGTGTCCTCACAGACGGGCAATGTATTTTTGGAATTTTCAGACGACCTCTATAGCCATTCACTTGCGGATAGTTCCAAAACATACCACATGCAAACTCACAAGGCACGTCTGAACGATGACACAGATTTGTCTGTCAGGCTGTATGCGGGTTATAGTACCTACGGCTTCAACGAAACAGGGAAAGTCAAGTTTTATGTGAAAGGAGATACCATCTATACCCTCAACTTTGCTATGGAGAGTGGTGGATTTACTCCGGAAGGGCTGGCATTCAAGATTACTGGTGACGGTGTAGCGAGCGTGACTGCTTCATACCGTATGCTTTATAATGCGACTGTGTTCAATCCTCGCAAGTATAGACACATTGCCGTAAACCGGGTTCGCGTATGCAATTTGACAACAGAAGAACTTCCGTTAGCCGTAGAGGATGGCTACTACATCCTTCCTGTTGTGAAAACCCTGGAACTTACTGCTTCCGACTGGCAGAAGATGGAAGGACTTCGTCCTGAAGCCGTCAAGAGATGGGAAGACTGGACGGGCGAAAAAATGGACACGACGTACATGGAGCACATCTTTGATTTGGACCATTTCTTGATAGACCTCAGTGTGACCTATAAAGACGGATCTGTGCGTAACTATCGGCACGTGGCACAGGGGGTTGATGTTGAGCCGTAATGACATTTTGTCAAATTGCATATTTGGTTTGCGAGAATCGCGTATTTCTGCCCGAAAGCCGTTTTGATTGCAAATATGCGAATCTCATAGAGCCTAAACCTACGTATTTCCCTGATTTACTATGCAATAAGCAACATTCCTTTCAATAATATTGCTGCCTAAAAAAAATACTGGCACGATTTTCTCATCCGCAGACAATACTGATATCGTAAATGATACGGGCAAATTATAGCCTATCAGGCACACTAATCAAAATGCGCCTTACTTTTCCAAAAATGCGCCTTACAGTTGATGGAAATGTGACTTGCTTCTCAAAATATTCAAGCCGCATTTGAAAAAAAGCAAGGCGCATTTTTTCTTTAACATAAAGCATTGCTACACATTGGCAAGGAATATATCACTCTTTACCTCACTATTTGTTCCATTTCCTGCCTCTATTAAGGCTATTTCAGTAAAAATAGAAAGCTCTAAAACCAGGTTTTTCTGCATATTCTTGCAGAATCAGAGAGAATTTCCGAATAATTATGCAATAGATACTCTTCAAATAGCGAGTATCGGGGTGACAAAATGCCACTATTATTTGTCAATCTCCTTTTTCTTGCCTAAAAATTTGTATAGTTTCGCTTTTTTGCCGTACTTTACACACGTTTTTAAGCTATTGACCATGAAAAGAAATATTTACAGACTTTTAGCCCTTTATATTTGCTTGTGTGCACCGGTTCTTAAAGCGATGGCACAGGAGATGGTTTCGGGTCTTGACCAACGGAACTTCAAGAAGTTTTGGATGATTGAATCGGAGTCGCCCGACTATCGGGTGGCGCACTTGGGTGACACGCTGGAGATTGTCTCTCCCAAGGGGATCACCCTATGGCGCAAGGAGAAGATGACGGGCAACGTAGTGATAGAATACGACGCCTGTGTGATGGACGAAGGGCGACCGGAGGACCGAGTAAGCGACCTAAACTGTTTTTGGATGGCCAGCGACCCGAAATACCCTGACAACCTGAAGAAACGGATGGCGTGGCGAAACGGCATATTTGCAAACAGCTACTCCCTGCAACTCTACTACGTGGGCTTCGGGGGAAACCATAACACAACGACCCGCTTTCGCCGCTACGATGGTGACGAGGTGGCCATATCCGATAAGGAAAAGCGTCCGGCCATCCTGAAGGAATATACCGACGAGACGCACCTGCTGAAGCCCAACAAATGGTATCACATCCGCCTGGAGAGCATGAACGGACGGGTGACTTACACTATCAATGGCGAGCGGTTGGTGGACTTCCGTGATGCACACCCCCTGAACGAAGGATGGTTCGGCTTCCGCACGACCCTATCGCGCACACGCATTGCCAATTTCCACTACTCGTGCACTCCCATAGAGAAGCAACCCCGCCACATCTCTCTCCGATGGATAGGCGACACCCCTCAGACGGAGACCCCCAACACGTGGGGAGTACCGTTCGAACAGGGATATGTGCAACCTGATTCTCGCTTTTCATTAACGGCTAAGGAGAGTACTCTCGCCCATGACTTCTGGCCACTTGCCTATTGGCCGGACGGTTCTGTCAAGTGGGGAGCCTTTGCTACCGTAGTGCCTGGTGGCACGGACAGTTTGCGTCTCAGCATTGACTTCAAAAAGAAGAATAGCAGGAAGAAAGGAGACCAATCCCCCTCCTCCCACATAATTTATAATTCACAATTCATAATTAATACAGGTCCCTTGACTGCCCATATCAGCCGTGAAGGCGGATGCCTCTTCGACAGCCTCATCTATAAGGGTACGAAAGTGGCCGGCAAGGCACGTCTTATTTGCCAGACGAGAGAAAAATTTTTCTCCAACGGGGAAGAAGAAACTTTCAGGCAGAGAAATTTTGAGAGCCAGATAAAGGCATGCGACATCGAACGCTCTGACCGTGTGCGCACCGTAGTGAAAGTGGAGGGCATGCACACCGATGGAAAGCGCGAATGGCTCCCCTTCGTAGTGCGTCTATATTTTTATCAAGGAAGCGAACAGGTGAAGATGGTACACACCCTGCTCTACGATGGCGATGCCGAGAAGGATTTCATCAGCGGCCTTGGTGTGCAATTCGACGTACCCTTGCGCGACGAAGCCTACAATCGCCACGTAGCCTTCACCAATACGGAAGGCGGAGTATGGAGCGAATCGGTGCAACCTTTGGTTGGACGCCGCGTCCTCTCGATCGACCGACAGGACATGTTGCCCTTGCAAATGGAGGGACAACGCATCCCTTCGCCCGAAGCCTTTGACCGCCGTGGACAAACGCTCATCAGCGAATGGGCTGCATGGGATGGATACCGCCTCTCGCAACTGACGGCCGATGC
The DNA here is from genome assembly GCA_045545095.1 of Phocaeicola sp. Lineage (GTDB taxonomy): Bacteria > Bacteroidota > Bacteroidia > Bacteroidales > Bacteroidaceae > Phocaeicola_A. The sequence goes on from JAZQAG010000028.1 coordinate 35,959, forward strand.
TTTCAGCATACGCAAGCGAGCCACAAATGATTCACCCTGGATAGGCACCCTCTCCGACCATCGGGGAAGTGGCCTTGCCTTCATCGGCGACACACAAGGTGGACTGGCCGCCTGCCTACAAGAGTTCTGGCAATCCTATCCCTCGACATTGGAAATCAACGGGGCCCGTTCGTCCATGGCACAGATGACCCTGTGGCTCTGGAGCCCCGAAGCTGACGCGATGGACCTCCGCCACTACGATAAGGTGGCGCATGGCCTCAACTCCAGCTACGAGGATGTGCAAGAGGGACTCAGCACTCCCTATGGCATTGGACGTACCACCACCCTCTCCCTTATACCTTATATATATAAAGGGAAAGAGGAGATGAGCCGCTTGTCTGAAACCATAACCACCGAGCATCAGCTGGCCTGTATACCCCAATACCTGCACGACCGCCGTGCATTCGGTGTATGGAGCCTGCCCAAATACGACACACCATTGGCCCAACAAATAGAAAAGCGGCTCAACGACTACATCCACTATTACCAACAGGCTATCGAAGGCCACAAGTGGTACGGCTTCTGGGATTATGGCGATGTGATGCATGCCTACGACCCCGCCCGCCACTCATGGCGCTACGATGTGGGCGGCTTCGCGTGGGACAACACCGAACTGGCCAGCAACATGTGGCTATGGTATATGTATCTGCGCACCGGACGTGCCGACATCTGGCAGATGGCCAAAGCCATGAGCCGCCATACCGGCGAAGTGGATGTCTATCACTTCGGCCCCCATGCCGGATTGGGAAGTCGCCACAACGTGAGCCACTGGGGATGCGGAGCCAAAGAGGCCCGCATCAGTCAGGCGGCATGGAATCGCTTCTACTATTACCTGACGGGCGATGAGCGTACGGGTGACCTGATGACTGAAGTGAAGGATGCCGAACAGAAACTGTACACCCTCGACCCCATGCGCCTGGCCCAACCGCGCGAGAAATATCCCTGCACCGCCCCTGCCCGTTTGCGCATAGGCCCCGACTGGCTTGCCTATGCAGGCAACTGGATGACCCAATGGGAGCGCACGGGTGACACCAAATACCGCGACATGATAGTGGCTGGCATGAAGAGTATCGCCGCTTTACCTCATGGCATATTTACAGGCCCCAAGGCATTAGGCTTCGACCCGGCTACGGGTATAATTACCCACGAAGGAGACACGACCCTACAAAACACCAATCACCTGCTTTCATTAATGGGAGGATTCGAAATAGTCAACGAAATGAATGAAATGATTCCTCTTCCTGAGTGGAAAAAGGTTTGGCTACACCATACACGTCTCTATCACCAAAAGTCGGAAGAACTGAACGGAAGCGCCTTCCGCATCCCCCGCCTGCCCGCCTATGCCGCATACCATGGCTACAATCCCCAAGCCGCTGAGGAGGCTTGGAAACTCCTGCTCCGTCGCGACTATCCCGACACGGTTCCAGCATTGGAAATGAACACTGTGCCACGCCCACAAGCCCTCAGCCCTCTGTTGGAAAATCCGGGAATCAGCACCAATGGAGTAGCCACCTGGAGCCTCGATGCCATCTACCTGCAGGAAGTTTGGCCAAAGTAAAGGGCTTTTTTCTTTGTCTAATCAACAAATTATCCCTATCTTTGCGCCTACCAAAGAAAAAGTATATACGATAAAACTAATTAACCATAAACCTATTTTAGAAAAGAACTAATGAAGAAGATGTTTTTTGCCGCCCTGCTTTTTGTATTTGCAGGCATCTGTGCCGTACAAGCACAAGAACTCCCCGACAAGAAAGCTACGTTGCAGACATTGCTCAATGTCAACAAGTACTTCATGCGCAAGAATCCTGACCCAGGATGCCCAACCTTCGTACGTAACAAAATGCGTCCCAGCCACTTGTGGACACGCGGTGTTTATTACGAAGGAGTGATGGCACTCTACAGCATTTATCCTCAAGAGGAACTTTTTGACTACACCTACCAATGGGGTGAAGCCCACAAGTGGATTATCCGCAACGGCAGCCAAAGCCGCGATGCCGACGACCAGTGCTGCGGACAGACCTTCATCGACATGTACCGCCTCACCGGCGACCGCCGCATGATACGTAGCATCGATGCCTGTCTGAATATGCTCATCAACACTCCGCAAGTGAACGACTGGTGGTGGATTGATGCCGTACAGATGGCTATGCCTATCTTCGCCAAGATGGGTGTGGAGAAAGGCAACGACCAACGCTATTTCGACAAGATGTGGGACATGTATGAATATACCCGCAACCAGCATGGCGAGAATGGCATGTACAACCCTAAAGACGGACTCTGGTGGCGTGACCACGACTTCGATCCTCCCTACAAGGAGCCTAACGGAGAAGATTGCTACTGGTCACGCGGAAATGGTTGGGTATATGCCGCTCTTGTACGCGTACTCGATGAAATCCCTGCTGATGAAAAGCACCGTGCAGACTATATTGCCGATTTCAAAGCTATGAGCAAGGCTCTGAAAGCTTGCCAACGTCCCGACGGATATTGGAATGTAAGCCTCCACGACGAAAGCAACTTCGGTGGTAAAGAAGCCACAGGAACTTCACTCTTCGTTTACGGTATGGCATGGGGTGTACGCAACGGTATTCTTGACCGCGACGAATACCTCCCCATTCTCCTCAAGGCATGGAACACCATGGTGAAGGAGTGTGTACACAAGAACGGTTTCCTCGGCTATGTACAAGGTACAGGTAAAGAGCCTAAGGACAGCCAGCCCGTGACACACACCAGCGTACCCGACTTCGAGGACTACGGCATCGGTTGCTTCCTCCTCGCCGGTACTGAGGTATATAAATTGAAGTAAGAACTTCGGATATAATAGGAAAAAGTATAGCTCATGCTAATAGTACGGAATTTTTCCGTTTTAGTATGAGCTATACTTTTTTCCTAATTTACTGCTCATAAAAGAACTTTTACGCGACTTCTCGTATAACATTCTTTTGTATTTTATCGCAAATAATTAATATTTATTTTGTTTTTAAGAGATTCTTTTATATCTTTGCAACAATTTACGAAGTTTGATTGTTATCCGATAAAAAGGACTCTGTATATGTATAAAAAGAAGCTGCAAACCATCATATTTTCGACCTGCGCATTAGGTTTGTTGGGATTCATCATTTGGTGGAGTTTCAGCCAACTTCGCGACCAAGAAAAACGAGCAGCTGTAGATATTTATACCATTATCCCTAAAGATTGCAAAGCAATACTTGAAATACAAGACATCAACGCCCTTGAGCAAGAACTCAGCAATAGCTATTTCAATCAAGAATATAGCGCTCTGCACATTTCCGATTTATTAAAATTCCTAACAAAAAAATTTACCATTCTAATTCATCAGGAGGCCCACGGACTAAGTCGCGAAATGAGCCAACTACTCATAAGTTTCCATGAACCAAATACCCCAGATTCGCAAATCATTTACGGAAAATTGGGAGAAAAAGATCAAACCATCATAGAAGAACTTATCCATCAAAACGCAAAAACAATATTTGCCCCTAAGCATCTGACCTATAAAGGAGAGAAAATTACAATCTATCCCATAGGCAAAGAATTCATGGCTTGCTATATCAACAAAGGATTTTTTGCCATCAGTTATCAAAAAAGACTTATAGAAAATGTTATTGACACCTATTTGGCTCAAAATGGCATTAACAAAAATCATACGTTTGAACAATTAAGACTGGGGCATAAAAATGCAACCCCATTATTACTTTACGTTCAAACAACAAACGATTCTACAGAAAAATGGGACAGATTTGATATCCGTATGAATACAGAAGCCATTTATGTGACAGGTACCCACATGGCCAGCAATGATGACTCGTGCAGGTTCACGTTCCAACACTTCAATCGCATTGAAGACAATCTACTCCCACAATATGTTCAATTGATATACCAACATCCTTTTGAAAAATGCGATTCCACGTCAGAAGAAACAGAATCCCCTTCTAATATATCCCAGCAATTATCTTCTTTAGACTTAAGCGAAGTAAGTCTTCTCATATACTCGCCATTACAAGACAGTGAAAAGAGACATCAATTATTGATACTTCCTATACCCTACAACAACGAGACAAAGTTTAAACAAGCACTTCGGGCTTCTGCAATCAGATGCCCCAATCATTGGACATCCCAAGCAAGTTATCCTATATGGCACTACACCAATGACAGATCGCTTCACCAATATTTCATCAACAAACACGAAGCCAACAGCTATTATGTAAGCTTGTTCAAGAATTGCGTATTGGTATCCCCTGAAAGAGAAGGTATCTGTGAATACATCAATGACATGACCTCTCAAATAGAATCAAACATTCATGCAAACAAAGCCATGTATTTATCTTGTCTCAATGATTTAGCAGAAGAAGCCAATCATACTATGGTTGCTAATCTGAACGACATAATGGAGGTCGATTCACTAACTATTCAGGGAGAAAATATCCTTTTACCATTCTTTTTCAAGCATAAAGATTTCTTTAAAAATTTTATGTTGTCCACCCAATTCATTTATACGAATGGCCAACAAAGCACCAATTTAATCCTAACCTACCAAAGCGATTCCATTTTGAAAGACAAAAGATTAGAATAATAATCTTTTTACATTCCGCCTCCGCACTCGTCCAACCAATGAGCAATTTACAAATGTTTCATTCATCTACGAATATATTCATACCGTCATAAGTCAAATGGACATGAGAAGGCAAGACTCTTTCTACTTCTGCATGAAGCCCTATTTGATGACTCATATGAATGAAATAGGTCTCTTTCGCCCCTACCCGTTCGGCCATATCCAATGCTTTTGCCAAATGTTGATGAGTATCATGCGGTTCATTACGTAGAGCATTAACAATCAAACAATCTACATTTTTCAAATACCCCCATTCTTCGTCAGGCAACGTTTTAAGGTCCGTTAGATATACCAAGTTCCCAATCCGATATCCCAAGATTGGAAGCCGACCATGCATAACCTGCAAGGGAATGATTTTTATACCTTTTATATATATAGGCTTGTGCGGAAAAATCTCCTCTAACGAGATACGAGGTACTCCAGGATAAGGATTTTCACGGAAACAATAAGGGATACGGGTACGGATATCACGAACAGTCATATAATCACCATAAAGCATAATATCACCAAAGGCACAATAAGGACGCAAATCATCCACCCCACCGACATGATCATAATGTTCGTGAGTAAGTAACACACCATCTATTGGAGCAAACTCATCAAAACGTATCATCTGCTCCCGAAAATCAGGACCACAATCTATCAAAATACGTACTCCACCCGTTTCCACCATTGCAGAAGTGCGAAGACGATGATCACGAAAATCATTTGAAGTACAGACTTTACATTGACATCCTATCTGGGGAACTCCTGTAGATGTACCACTACCCAATATTGTTATTTTCATACATTTTCCAGACTATACGCCTCCAAGACGTTAAATATTACAATTAAATAAAATTGACTTCCGGATAAATTTCCACGCCGAATGTTTCTTTTACAGAACGGCGAACGGCATTACTGAGAGCGATTATATCCTCCCCTGACGCCTCGCCTAAATTGACAAGAACCAATGCCTGTCGTTCATGTACGGCTGCTTGCCCCATAGAGCGTCCTTTCCAACCACATTGCTCAATCATCCAACCTGCAGGAATCTTTACTCTATCTGCATCTATTTCATAAAATGGAACAGTAGGATATGATGAACAAATATTTTCAAACACCGCGCGAGGCACAATAGGATTCATAAAAAAACTGCCAGCATTACCCATCACGGAAGGATCAGGAAGTTTGCTCTCCCTGATTTTGATGACTGCCCTACGAACACTTTCTAATGTGATTGTTTCATTCAGGCTTTCCAGTTCTGAACGAATATTGCCATAATCCAAATGGTATTTAGGTTCCTTTTGCAATCGAAAAGTCACATGAGTCACTATATAACGTCCTCTAAGTTTATCCTTAAATATACTATGACGATAAGCATACTCACACTCTCCATTGGTGAAAATACGAGGCTCTCCAGTTTTCACATCCAAAGCATGTACTGCCACGATCAAATCTTTAACCTCGACACCATATGCCCCTATATTTTGAACAGCACTCGCACCAACCTCACCTGGTATCAAAGAAAGATTTTCCATACCACCCCAACCTTTGGATACAGCATATTCTACAAGTTCGTCCCAGATGACACCAGCCCCAACTTTCAACAGGACTGTGTTTGCCCCTTCATCAACCACACTCCATCCTTTGATAGCCGAATGAAGAATCACCCCCTTGTAATACGAAGAGGTAAATAGCAAATTACTTCCTCCTCCCATTTGAAGCCAAGGCAAGTCTGCCCATTCTGTTTTCAAAAGTTCCAATACCTCCTTTAATTCCTCAACTGTTTCGTACTCCACATAGTGATTGGTTATAACATCCATATGGAAAGTATGAAGAGATTTTAATGAATAATTTATATAAGTATGCATCATCCTTTTTATTTAATCATTTTAGACCCAATCAATTACTTGTATCTTCAAGACGTACAAGTTTCCATTCTCCTGAACGCAAACGGAAATATAGATTCGTAATAGAACCAGTACTGATATTCTTCAATTGAAGGATTCTACTCCGAGAAACGACCGATGAAGCTCTTGCAGTATAATTAATATTCACCAATTTACCTATAGGCAAGGCTGGACGAAAAGCGAACCACTGCTCGCGTCCGATAGTTGCTTCAAGTACATTGAAATCATCCTCCGGGTCACTCGTTATAAAGACTAATGGATCCTGTACATGAAGACTCTGATAGATACTATCTGTCACAAACTGGTGATAGAAACTTATAAAATCACCATGAACATATTTGCCTAATTCATTTTCTACAACTCTAACAAGCCGCCATTCATCAGTATTCTTGGAAAAATGAAGAGTAAATACTTTATTTCGTTCCATAAGAATATATTCCACGAACACCGAACGTAATGTTGTATCACCTTCCAACATCATATCAGTTTCTTTTTCATATATGGATGTATAAATTTCTACCTCCATGGGCAACAAGGCATGATTCTTCCACTCTTCACTCATGAAAACCGTATCATGCCCGCTAATACGATTCTGATACTGAAGAGGAAAATCTATACGCTCATCCCGCAATGATTCGTCAACAAGAAACAAAGAAAAGAAGTCATCAAAAATTCCATCCACGTTTGGGAAAAGTTTTTTCTCAGTAGGGGAGGAAAAAAGTGTATCCGAATCACACATTGACATAGAATCAATTTTCAGTAGTTGTTGGTTTGTTCCCCCTCCCCTATGCCTTACACAAGATGACAAAAGGCATAACAGAGTCACAATGACACATACTCTATACATACTTCTCATATATCCGATACGATTGTTTCATTGAAATTTATCGGCAAAAGTAACTCTTTTTTCGGTTTTAATGGTTAACTTTGCGGCGTTTTTGCAATTTAGAACAAACAACTTCCGATATATGATTGAAAAAATAGCCAACTTACTTGCAGAAGTAGAAAATATGCAGGCTGACAACACCGAAGCGTTGGAAGCTTTACGCATTAAATATTTGAGTAAAAAAGGTGCTATCAATGAACTGATGGCAGACTTTCGCAACGTACCTGCAGAGCAAAAGAAAGAAGTAGGTATGAAATTGAATGAGTTGAAGACTAAGGCACAAGAGCGTATCAATGAGCTGAAAGAAAAATTCGCCAACCAAGACAACGGAACAAATGAGCTGGACTTGACACGCACAGCCTACCCTATCGGCTTAGGTACACGCCATCCGCTTTCCATTGTCAAAAATGAAATCATTGACATCTTTGCCCGTTTAGGCTTCAGCATTGCAGAAGGTCCCGAAGTTGAAGATGACTTACACGTATTCACTAAACTGAATTTTGCAGCAGATCATCCTGCACGCGATATGCAAGATACATTCTTTATCGAGCAAAATGCAGAAGATGTAACAAAAAATATCATCTTACGCACTCATACAAGCAGTGTGCAGGTGCGTGGCATGGAGAATATCCCCGAACCACCCATCCGCATTCTTTGTCCGGGTCGCGTATATAGAAACGAAGCCATTAGCTATCGCGCACACTGTTTTTTCCACCAGATAGAAGGACTTTACATCGACAAGAACGTATCGTTCACCGACTTGAAACAAGTGCTTCTGCTTTTTGCAAAGGAAATGTTCGGCAACGATACAAAAATTCGCTTACGTCCCTCATATTTCCCCTTTACAGAGCCCTCTGCCGAGATGGACATCAGCTGTAATATCTGCGGTGGCAAAGGATGTGCCTTCTGCAAACATACCGGTTGGGTAGAGATTCTCGGTTGCGGTATGGTAGATCCCAACGTATTAGAAGCAAGCGGTATCGATAGTAAAGTTTATAGCGGATATGCATTCGGCCTTGGTGTAGAGCGTATAACCAACTTGAAGTATCAGGTTAAGGATTTGCGTATGTTCTCGGAAAATGACATCCGCTTCCTGAAAGAATTTGAATCAGCAAACTGATGTCCTTATAACTTTGCTACCTATATTAGGCACGAAATTCACAGTTCATCCGTGAATTTCGTGCCTAACTACAAAATATGAAAGAGAAGCTGTTCACTCCCGGATACGGATGTATGTTAGTAGCCAATTTTATGTTATTTTTTGGCTTTTGGCTACTTATCCCCGTATTGCCATTTTACTTGGCCGAAACATTCGGATGTAGGCCTTCCTCCATAGGGTTTATCCTCTGTTGTTATACAGTAGCCGCCCTCTGCATGCGTCCTTTTTCAGGCTATTTGCTCGACACCTTTGCCCGCAAACCTCTCTACCTGATAGCATATTTTGTCTTTACGACCATGTTCCTCGGTTACATATTAGCTGGCACCTTAACCCTATTTATTGCTTTACGCTTTGTACACGGATTAGCATTTGGTACTGTCACCGTAGGAGGAAACACAATCGTTATCGACATTATGCCCTCTGCACGCAGAGGTGAAGGATTGGGTTACTTTGGCCTCACAAACAACTTAGCTATGTCCATCGGCCCTATGGTCGGATTATTTATGCATAACAACCATTGCCCATTCAACATAATCTTTGCATGTGCTCTAAGTGCCTCAATCATTGGTCTGCTATCTGCATCATTCGTGAAGACCTCATACAAACCAACAATCAAACGCCCCCCCCCTATCCCTTGACCGTTTCCTATTGATAAAAGGAATACCTGCCGGTATCGCACTTTTACTTCTTTCCGTCCCCTATGGCATGACCACCAATTATGTGGCCATGTATGCCCAGCAAATAGGAATAAAGGCCGAAACCGGCTTTTTCTTTACATGGATGGCCATTGGTATGGCGGCGTCACGCATTTTCTCTGGAAAATGGGTCGACAAAGGATATGTCACACAAGTTATCTCCATTGGATTTTATCTGATAACCAGCTGTTTTTTCTTGTTAGCCTTCTGCTCAAACCTCATTATATGGAACCATATAGTTTGTACTTGGTTGTTCTTTATTATTGCATTAGGACTTGGAATAGGATTCGGTATAATGTTTCCTGCTTACAACACCTTATTTGTCAACTTAGCTCCTAACAATCAACGAGGTACTGCGACTTCCACCTATCTGACTTCATGGGATGTAGGCATTGGCATAGGCATGTTGACAGGAGGATATATAGCCCAAATCAGCACCTTCAATAAAGCCTATCTTTTTGGAGCCTGTCTGACTGTGATTTCTATGTTATATTTCAATTTAAAAGTAGCCCCTCACTATCATAAAAACAAACTCAGATAGACGCTTATGAACAAGCAAGAATTATACAAGCAAGTAACCGCTTACTTCCAAGAAGCAATTCCCATTGCTGAAACAGAGTTAAATTACGAAACTCCTTTTCAACTATTAGTGGCCGTCATCCTTTCAGCCCAATGTACTGACAAACGAGTAAATACAGTGACTCCTCCCCTCTTTCATGACTATCCAACTCCTGAGACTTTAGCGGCCAGTACTCCTGAAGTGATTTTCAGCTATATACGTAGCGTTTCTTACCCTAATAACAAGGCAAAGCATTTAGTAGGAATGGCACAAATGCTCATGAAAGACTTCAATGGTAAAGTGCCTGATAATCTGAACGATTTAATAAAGTTACCCGGCGTAGGACGTAAGACGGCTAACGTCATGCAAGCAGTCATTTGGGGACGCGATGCCATGCCAGTTGATACACACGTATTCAGAGTTAGTCACCGCATAGGTCTTGTGGATAAAAAACATACCACACCTTTAGCTGTCGAAAAAGAACTAATGAAATATTTCCCATCAGGACTTGTGGCAACAGCTCATCATTGGTTAATTCTCCACGGTCGATATACATGTACAGCCCTTCGTCCTAAATGCGAAAAATGCGGTCTTCGTTTGCTATGCAAACATTACAAAAAAGCGAATCTTATCCATTATTTGAAACAAAAGGAGAACAAATAATGACAGAACATAGACTATTCAACCGATTTATTTTAGCTATAAAGAAGAAAAAGTTATCTTTGCAAAGAAAAATCCGATATATAAAGTATAAATCATAAATAATTTTATCTTAAACGATTATGCAAACAATTGACAATTTCAACTTTGCCGGTAAAAAGGCAATCGTGCGCGTTGATTTCAACGTACCCCTGGACGAAAATGGTAAAATCACTGACGACACCCGTATTCGCGGTGCTCTGCCCACATTGAAGAAGATTTTGGCAGACGGTGGTAGTGTTATCATCATGTCACACATGGGTAAACCCAAAGGCAAAGTGAATGCCAAATACTCTTTGAGCCAGATTGTTGACGCCGTATCTGAGAAATTAGGTGTAGCCGTTAAGTTTGCACCCGATTGTGCTAAAGCTGCTGATGCTGCTGCAGCGTTACAACCCGGTGAAGCATTGTTGCTTGAGAACCTCCGCTTCTATGGTGAGGAAGAAGGAAAGCCTGTAGGTATTGACAAGGAAGACCCCGCATACGAAGAGGCAAAGAAGGCTATGAAAGCAAGCCAAAAGGAGTTCGCAAAGACTCTTGCAAGCTATGCAGACTGCTACGTTAACGACGCGTTCGGTACTGCTCATCGCAAGCATGCCTCTACAGCTGTCATTGCTGATTATTTCGATGCTGACCACAAAATGCTTGGCTATTTGATGGAGAAGGAAGTAACAGCCGTTGACAACATCTTGAGCAATATCAAGCGCCCTTTCACCGCTATTATGGGTGGTTCAAAAGTTTCTACCAAGATTGGCATCATTGAAAACTTAATGGACAAGGTAGATAACCTCATCCTTTGTGGTGGCATGACCTACACTTTCGCAAAAGCTATGGGTGGTGAAGTAGGCCAGTCTATTTGCGAAAACGACAAACTTGATCTCGCACTCAGCATCATGGAACAGGCTAAAGCCAAGGGTGTAAATCTCGTATTGGCTACAGACTGTGTTGCCGGTGATGACTTCAAGAACGATTGCAATACTCAGATTTGTCCTTCAGGCCAAATCCCCGCAGGTTACGAGGGTTTGGATGCAGGTCCCGAAAGCCGTAAAGCATTTGCAGCAGCCATCGAGCCTGCCAAAACAATTTTGTGGAATGGTCCTGCAGGTGTATTCGAAATGGACAACTTCACAGCTGGTAGCCGCGCTATTGCCGAAGCTATCGCTAAGGCTACTGCCAACGGAGCATTCTCACTCATTGGCGGTGGAGACTCTGTAGCTTGCATCAACAAGTTCGGTATGGCCGATCAGGTTTCTTATATCTCAACTGGTGGTGGTGCTTTGCTTGAAGCTATCGAAGGTAAAGTTCTTCCAGGAATTGCAGCAATCAAGGGATAAAAATGTTATATCATTTAATAAAAGGAAAGGGGCTAATTTTTAGATTAGCCCCTTTCCTTTTTATCTATTAATTAAAGAATCTTGTTTGTTACAGCATCAGGAAACACTATTGATGGAACAAAAAGCTTAGCCTCTTCAAAATCCATTTGCGCATATGACATAATAATAACGACATCTCCAACTTGAACCTTACGGGCCGCAGCGCCATTCAAACATATACATCCACTTCCACGTTTACCTTTAATTACATAGGTAATAAAGCGTTCTCCATTATTATTATTTACAATATGTACTTTTTCACCTGCTATCAGATTAGCAGCATCCATCAAATCCTCATCAATGGTAATACTTCCCATATAATTAAGATTCGCTTCAGTCACACGAACACAATGTAATTTTGATTTTAATACTTCTACCAACATACTCTATTTTCTACAATTTACTTATATCGGATATTGTCAATGAGTCTTACATCACCACAAAATACAGTAATACAACCTACGACACTCTCTGCTTCATTCCAATTTTCAATTGGTTGCATCGAATACGCATCAACTATTTCGAAATACTCTAAACGCAATCCATCAACTGCTCTTATCGCCTGTTCTACATAGTCTTTTGTTTCACTCAATGTATGGATTTTCGCAAATGACAAACTATTAAAAAGAGTACGTGAAATTCCTACTGCAACTTGCCGTTCTGCATCTGACAAGCGAGTGTTTCGACTACTCATAGCCAAGCCATCCTCTTCACGCACTATAGGACATCCAACAATTTCTATTTGATATCCCCTTTGTCGAGTCATTTCTCGAACAATTGCCAACTGTTGAAAATCTTTTTCCCCAAAATACGCTTTATGTGGTGACACCATTTCAAACAGTTTGCTCACAATTTGACAAACACCATTAAAATGCCCTGGTCGAAATGCCCCTTCCATCACCGTATCAAGCGGCGCATAAGAAAAAGTTCGTGTATCAGGTTCTGGATATATTTCATCTACTGATGGAACAAACACTATCGTTGCACCAGCATCCTCTAACAACAAACTATCCGCATCAAGTGTCCGAGGATATTTGTCTAAATCATTCTTGTCATTAAACTGAGTAGGATTAACAAATATGCTAACTACCGTCACATCATTCTCTTCAACACTCCGCTTTACCAGCGATACATGCCCCGCATGTAAAGCCCCCATTGTGGGTACAAGGCCAATACTCTTTCCAGCCTTTCTCGGGATTAACAATTCTTTCTGCAGTTCCCGTATTGTCTGTATTATTTTCATCTTTTATAACTTCGCGTTTTTCGAAATCGTAAAAACATTGCAAAATAAGCTATAATTTGCCATATAACGAAACAATATCTCAAATTTATGCCTAAAAACTTTTAAATCTGGCATATATTTTACTGTTAAATCCGTCATTTTTCGTACCTTTGCATAACTTTTGACGAAAATATATCATGATGAAGGCAAAAAAGGTTTTATTTATAACCCAAGAAATCACCCCTTATGTCCCAGAATCACCTATGTCTTTGGTAGGCAGAAAACTACCTCAGGCCATTCAGGATAAAGGACGTGAAATTCGTACATTTATGCCCAAATGGGGTAATATCAATGAACGACGAAATCAATTACACGAAGTAATACGATTATCGGGCATGAACATGATTATCGATGATACAGACCATCCATTAATCATTAAAGTTGCAAGCATTCAATCTGCCCGTATGCAAGTTTATTTCATTGATAATGATGACTATTTCCAACAGCGGCAAATGACGATTGATGAAAATGGAATTGAATATGCCGACAATGATGAACGAGCAATATTCTATGCTCGAGGAGTGTTGGAAACTGTCAAGAAGTTACGATGGTGTCCAGACATCATACATTGTCATGGTTGGATAACATCACTTATTCCCCTCTACATCAAATCTGCTTATCGCGATGAGCCATCCTTTAGAGACTCTAAAGTTGTATTTTCATTATATGATGAAGGGTTCAAGACTGCACTTAACGACAAGCTTCTTGACCAACTTTTAATCAAAGATATGACCCCCGAATTATTAAACGGTATAAATAAACCTTTTTCTTATTCGGAATTAAGCAAGCTTGCCATAAACTACTCTGATGGCCTCATACAAAATTCTCCAGAATGTTCACAAGAACTATTACAATATGCCAAAGAGAAGAATATACCAATATTAGATTATCAAGGCGAAGAGAACTATGCTGAGGCATTTGGTGATTTTTATGATTTTGTTTGGAGTAATGGTAAAGAATTTTCAGACAAAGAAGAAGAGGAAATATAAATTGTCCGACTATTTTTTGTGTTATAAGGTGTAGTTTTAGACCAAAATGATAATGAAAAAATATTTTAGATTATTGCTGTCTGCATCAATCGTCACATGCTTTATTGCTTGTGATGATAATACTGGGAATCTAGGTGAAAGTCTAATGCCTGATAAAGATGATATTAGCATTGGTACTAATACTTACGAGGCTACTACCCGTTCTCTTTTAGCTGGAGACTCTATCTTAGCTAAAACATCAACAGCATATTTAGGCAAATACACAGACCCTCTTTACGGAACTTTTGAAGCAGATTTCTTAGCACAATTCCATTGTGTTGAAGATTTTGAATTTCCTGAAAATGGTGTAGCAGGTGACACCGCTATATCAGCAGAAATAAAGCTCTATTTAACCTCCTATTTTGGAGATTCCATAAACCCATGCCATTTGAGCGTTTACCCTTTAAATAAAGTATTAGAAGATAACCAAAGCTATTATACAGACATTATACCAGAAGAATATTACGATGCCACATTACCACCATTAGCTAATAGACCTTTTACAGCTCAAGACAAGGTCATACCAGACTCCATAACTTCCGCAAACGGATATGTTCCTTACATAAGCATTCCTCTTCCACAGGAATTTGGTACAGAAATAATCCGTAAATATTATGAGACAGATAGCCAAGGTAAACATATCGGAAAGCAGTATTTTGCAAATGCAGATGCTTTCATCAACAATGTATGTAAAGGTATGTACTTCAAATGCGACCAAGGTGATGGTACAATTCTTTACATCCTTCAAGCACAATTAAATGTCACATTCGGATATTACGAAATCAGCAGTACAGGTAAAGCAGATTCACTAATTACTGTAATCGCCCAATTTGCTGGTACCCAAGAAGTCATACAAGCAAACCGTTTCCAAACGGATATGGAAACATTAAACAAACTTGTTGAAGAAGATGGCAGTTGTACTTATCTTAAGACGCCTGCTGGCATTTTCACAGAAGTAACTCTTCCTATGGATGAAATTGCCGCAAATCACATTGAAAAAGGTGATACTCTGAATTCTGTAAAGTTGACATTTACCCGCTACAATGAGAATATTACTGATTCTGAGGGTTCTTTAAAGCATCTGATGGGTATTCCTCATACATTACTCATGGTACGTAAAAAAGATATGTATACGTTCTTCGAGAAAAATGCTGTAATAGATAATAAGACATCTTATTTGACAAGTTTCAACGAAAATTATAATACATATACGTTCAGTAATATTGCCCAACTCATCACTCACTGTATTGCAGAGAAAAACAATGCAAACAACGGAAGTTTAGATAAAGATTGGAACAAAGTTGTCCTCATCCCTGTTGTTACCACCAGTGATACATCTGGCAACATTGTAACTATTCGCCACAATTTAAATCTTACAAGTGCTCGTCTTATGGGAGGATTTAATGAAGAGAATAAATTACAAGTTCGTATTACATATAGTAAATTTAAAGAATAGTATCTTTATTATGCAGTACAATACAAAAATAGAATTACCCTATTGAAAATAGAAGGAGAGGTTTACGCCTCTCCTTCTATTTTCAATAAGCCATAGTTATATTTAGTATAACATGGATTCGGTTATTCAACATATAATACTAGACCTTTCAAATATTCACCTTCTGGATGATAAATATTAACAGGATGATCCGCTGGTTGCGTAAGTTGATGTAATATCCGTACACTACGTCCGCTCATAGCAGCAGCGGAGAAAACTGCCGTACGGAAATTTTCCTTTGTTACAACTTGCGAGCATGAAAAAGTGAAAAGGATACCACCTGATTTTATTTTTTCAAACGCTTTAGCATTGAGTTTACGATAGCCTTGAAGGGCATTACGTAAAGCATCCTTATGCTTAGCGAAGGCTGGAGGATCGAGAATAATGAGATCGTATTGATCCCCCATCCGATCAAGATACTTGAAAGCATCCTCCGCATATGCAGTATGACGAGAATCTCCAGGGAAATTCAGTTCTACATTTTTATTGGTCAAATCAATGGCTTTAGCTGAACTATCTACGGAGTGAACCAGTTTAGCACCACCACGCATCGCATAGAAAGAGAATCCACCAGTATAACAAAACATATTGAGCACAGAGCGCCCTTTAGAATAACGTTCTAGCAAAGCACGATTTTCTCGTTGGTCAACAAAGAATCCGGTTTTTTGTCCCTTAAGCCAATCAACATGGAAATTAAGTCCATTCTCCATGGCTACATTATCAGCGCTACCACCTAAAATAAATCCATTCTCTTGACCAAGATCTGCCTTATACGGAAGAGTTGTTTCGGATTTATAATAGATATTCTCTATCACACCTTGCATCACGTCAGCTAAAGCTTGCGCTATTTCGTTACGATAAATATGCATACCCACAGAGTGCGCCTGAACTACAGCCGTACGCCCATAAACATCAATGACAAGCCCTGGCAAATTGTCTCCTTCCCCATGAACAAGACGATAAGTATTATTTTGCGAATTCTCAGCAACCCCAATTGCACGCCTCATTTCATATGCCACAGATAAGCGGCGATACCAGAATGCACCATCAATCGGCTCGTCCACAAATGAAAGTACGCGTACAGCTATACTTCCTATCTGATAATGCCCGATGGCAATAAATTGATGATCGGCGGTAAATACACGCACTACTTCACCTTCATCGGGTTCACCTTCAATATGATGAATGGCACCCGAGAATACCCATGGATGAAAACGTTTGAGAGATTCTTCTTTTCCTTTTTTAAGATGTACAATGTTCATAACGTTATTATAATCGGTTAGAGGGGATAAGGATATTACGGTTTTTATAGATTTATTTTTTCTACTTCCCTATTATCAATCTTTTCATTCTTTGAAAAAATTACTTCTTCTACTGGTGCTGGTATAACTTCATAATCGCCCGATGCCTTCAAATCCTGTATACGATCATAAATCTTTAAGCAAGCCCATGCATCAATAGCTGCATACTCTTTCTGTTTATCATTCAACACATCTGCTTCCCAATTTGTGAGACGTTGACGTTTAGAAATCTTTTGCCCAAAAAGATTGGCATAAATCTTCTGAAGGCTCATATCCCGAATCCCCACCTGACCGACAACATTCTGCAAATCAACAAAATTGTTACTAGGAAATTCTCCTACATGATGAAGCATACGGATATCATCCTTCAGGGATAATCCGACCTTCACCAGTGTCGGATGACTGAGCAAACGCACTATTGGCGAACACAAGCCTATCATATTAAGGCGAAAAAGGAAGCAAGTATCATAAGTGGAAACTTGCAACAATGCCACTTTATTAATGACACCCCGTTTAAAAGAAGGACGGGTCTCTGTATCAAGCCCTACCATAGGAAATGTCAACAAATATGAAACAGCCTTTTCAGCTTCTTGTTCTGTCTGTATTACAATGATTCGCCCGCTAAAGGTTACCACTTCCATTTCGGACAAATCTGTTTTCTCTATTTTTTCTTTTATACGTATCATTTTCATTTTAGCACATAAGGTATAAAGTTCTGCAAAAAAAGAAGGACTTTATATCTATAAATATGTACCACATTTTATACCCCCATTTATTCTAATTCACACTCTTGTTCATCTTCGTGCATTGAACTATATTTCACCGAATGAAGAGCACGCATTGTGTTTACTAGTATTTGTCCCCAATAAAGGGAAAAATTATCGCGACAAAGTGCTAAGGAATCATGCATTGTCTCATCAAATCCGAGCTGAAAAACACTGACAAAATTCTTAATATCCTGATAAATATCTGCCAAATCCTCCGAAATTCGTCGTGTGATAGGGGTATCACTATAAGCCATATCCTGCATAAAGACCTCCAGATAATCATCTTTATCTGCCATCAATGCAGATAGAGAATAACGTAACACTTCATAATCCTCTTCTGTCACGAAAGTTTCAGGTTCTTCCTCATGCAACACCTCACATTCGGGCAACATGGATGCTTTGATATAAAGCAAAGGAAGAATTTTCAAGATGGTATCTACAAAATCCTTACGACGGAGCGACTCCGCACGTTCCAGGTAAGCGCAAAACTCGGCAGATACAGTAACAAATTCGACCGTATTCCTGCTGAATATAACTTGTTCTTTATTTTCCATGAATAACAATTTGGGATGCAAAGGTAGATAAAATATCTGATGAATAAGACCGGAAATCCCAAAAATCATATTAAATTTGCAACCGAATAAAGAATTTACTTACCAATGGCAAAAAAAACGACAGAAAAGTCTTCTCCTAAAAGCTCCATAAAAAATAAGGATGAGAAAAAAGACAATATAATAAAGAACTTTGTAGCTCCCGTAAAGAATGAAATTGGGCAATTCATCATTGGTCTTATCTTGACGTTGATAGCATTTTATATGCTTTTGGCTTTTATCTCATTTTTCACTACCGGTGCGGCAGATCAGAGTATCTTAGATAATCCCGCAACAGGCGATTTAGGTTTAAATAATGAGGTCAAGAATACCACTGGAGCATTAGGTGCCCAAGTGGCAAATTTTCTCATAAATGGTTGTTTTGGCATTTCATCATTCTTCATTGTTATCTTCATCGGAGTAACCGGTTTAAAATTAATGCGAGCATACAAAGTGAAACTTGCCAAGTGGTTCATATGTTGCTCTCTCCTGCTCATATGGTTTTCTGTAGCATTAGGATTTTTGTGTGGCACATCATTTGCGGATAGTCATATCATCCCCGGAGGTTTACATGGTTACAATGTGAGCAACTGGCTGACTTCGCAAATTGGGGCACCGGGCGTATGGTTACTTTTGTTGGTGACGGCCATACTTTTTGCAATCTACCTGAGCCGGGAGACCATCAACCTCATCCGCAAGATGCTGCATCCGAATATCCCATTTGACAAATTAAAACGTCATCATAATTTTTCTCCAACGGAGGAAGAAAATCTTTCAGACGGGGAAGAAAAAACGGAAGTGGAAACTACTCCTGAAGAGGAGAGTGGAGCTACGGTGATTGAGTTGGATATAACGCCCGTAGAGGACGAAATGGTCACGACTCCTGTAGTGGAAGAGGATATTCCTGTGGTTGAACAGAAGGTGGAGATTGTCGTGAAAAAAGAGGATGAAGAAAAGGCAGAAGAGGACAAGTCCATAGAAATGGAGATAGAAGTACCCGAAGACGAAGAGAAGGGCGAAGAGATGGAGCCATACAATCCCAAACTCGATTTGGAGAACTACCGCTACCCCACCCTCGACCTGTTGAAGAAGTATGAGAACAATACTCCTTCGGTAAACCCCGAAGAATTGAATGCAAACAAACAACGTATCATTGAGGTGCTTCGCAATTTTGGCGTAGAGATAGCCTCTATCAAAGCTACCGTAGGACCCACTATCACCCTCTATGAAATCACTCCTGCCCCAGGTGTGCGTATTGCCAAAATCCGTAACTTGGAAAACGATATAGCCTTAAGCCTTGCTGCCCTTGGTATTCGTATCATCGCTCCTATACCAGGAAAGGGAACCATCGGTATAGAAGTGCCTAATGCCAACAAGCGCATCGTCTCCATGGAGTCTATCCTTACAAGCAGGAAATATCAGGAAAGCAATATGGAGTTGCCCGTAGCCGTGGGAAAGACCATCAGTAACGAGGTCTATATGTTCGACCTTGCCAAGGCGCCCCATTTGCTTGTGGCCGGTGCAACAGGTATGGGTAAGTCTGTAGGATTGAACGCTATCGTCACTTCATTGCTTTACAAAAAGCACCCTGCCGAGTTGAAATTCGTTATCATCGACCCGAAGAAAGTGGAGTTCAGCATCTATGCTCCCATTGAGAACCACTTCCTTGCCAAATTGCCCGATAGCGGCGATGCCATCATTACCGACGTGGACAAAGTTGTACAGACGTTGAACTCACTTTGCGTGGAAATGGACACCCGATACGATCTTTTGAAGAGTGCCGGTGCACGAAATATCATCGAGTACAACGGCAAGTTCATTGCCCGCAAGCTCAACCCCGAAAAAGGCCATAAATATCTGCCTTACATCGTGGTGATTGTCGATGAATTCGGAGACCTCATCATGACGGCCGGACGCGAAGTTGAATTGCCCATTGCCCGAATTGCCCAGTTGGCACGTGCCGTAGGTATCCACATGATTATCGCTACGCAACGACCGACAACAAACATCATCACGGGTACCATCAAGGCCAACTTCCCTGCACGTATGGCTTTCCGCACCTCGTCAATGATAGACTCACGCACCATCCTTGACCGTCCGGGTGCCAACCAACTCATCGGAAAGGGCGACATGCTCTATCTGCAAGGACAAGACCCCGTGCGCGTACAATGTGCCTTTGTAGATACACCCGAAGTGGAAAACATCGTGAGTCACATAGCCGTGCAACAGAGTTATCTAAGTGCTTTTGAACTGCCCGAGCCTCCGATGGAAGCGAGTGAAGGAAGCGGAGCTGCTGATGTGGATATGAACAAACTTGACCCTATGCTGAAGGAAGCAGCCCAACTCATCATCACCCATCAACAGGGAAGCACCTCACTCATCCAACGCAAGTTCTCCATCGGCTACAATCGTGCGGGACGCATTATGGATCAGCTTGAACGCATCGGCGTGGTAGGCCCTGCACAAGGAAGCAAGCCACGTGATGTACTGGTACAGACTGGTGTAGAGCTGGATATGATAATGAGCAATCTTTAATTAAAAGGAATATAAAAAGAATGAAGGATAGATTTTATCACTATATATTAGTCGGAATACTTTGGATAGCGGCTTTGCCGATAATGTCACAAAAAGATACTGAGGCAAAAGCATTATTAGAGAAAACGACACAAGCCATTAAGAAAGTTGGCGGAATCGAAGCTGATTTTACATTAGCTACTATACAACGCGAATTATTACGGAATGAGATAAAAGGCTCTATCCGTTTACAAGGTGAGAAATTTTGCCTCACGACCTCTGATATCATCACATGGTTTGACGGGAAAACCCAATGGAGCTATCTTTTGGCTAATGAAGAAGTCAATATCAGCACCCCCACAAAAGAAGAATTACAAAGTATCAATCCCTATGCTTTCCTGAATTTATATAGAAAAGGATATGATTATAAAATGGGAACAACAACATCTTACCAAGGGAAAAATGTATATGAGATTATCCTGACAGCAGAAGATTTTGAACGTCCATTATCCAACATTACTCTCTATATTGATTGTACTTCCCTTCTACCCATATACATAAAATTAAAAGAAGCAGGAAAGGATTATAATGTCATAAATATAAGTAAATATCAAACGAATTTGAAATGGAAAGATAAAGACTTCGTTTTTGACACAAAACAATATCCCAATGTAGAAATCATAGATTTAAGGTAAGAATAGAAAATACGTTTTCTACACAAGACCTCAAAAGAAAATCGAATCATAACAAAAAGATAAAAACAATATGACAGAAAGAGTTAGATGCCTGATTATAGGCTCAGGCCCTGCCGGATACACGGCGGCCATTTACACCGGACGTGCCAACCTGAATCCGGTGTTGTATGAGGGTATTCAACCCGGTGGACAATTGACCATCACCACTGAAGTAGAGAACTTCCCCGGCTATCCCGAAGGTATCGGTGGTACAGAGCTGATGGATGACTTGCGCAAACAAGCCGAACGATTCGGGGTAGATATCCGAACCGGCATTGCCACTAAAGCCGATTTAAGCCAAGCCCCTTACAAAATTACCATCGATGATGAAAAAATTATCGAAGCCGACACAGTGATTATCTCTACCGGTGCTACGGCCAAGTATTTAGGTTTGGAAGATGAACAAAAATATGCAGGTATGGGTGTGAGTGCATGTGCTACATGCGACGGATTCTTCTACCGTAAGAAAGTTGTAGCCGTAGTAGGTGGCGGAGACACCGCTTGCGAAGAAGCTATCTATCTGGCCGGATTGGCAAGTAAAGTCTATCTCATCGTCCGCAAGCCTTACCTTCGCGCCAGCCAAATCATGCAAGACCGCGTGATGAACAATCCCAAGATTGAAGTCCTCTTCGAGCACAATACGGTAGGTCTTTTCGGTGAAAATGGTGTGGAAGGTGCCCACCTAGTAAAACGCTTGGGTGAAGCAGACGAGGAGCGCTACGACATCGCTATCGACGGATTCTTCCTTGCCATCGGACACAAGCCAAACTCTGACATTTTCAAAGAATGGATTGATACAGACGAAGTAGGTTACATCATCACCGAAGGAGCTACTCCGCGCACTAAAGTACCCGGAGTATTTGCCGCCGGCGATGTGGCCGATCCCCATTACCGCCAAGCCATTACTGCCGCCGCCAGTGGATGTAAGGCGGCCATCGAAGCTGAGCGCTACTTGTCAGAGCATAATCTGTAATTGATAAAAAACACGGATAGGTATAGGAACTTTTAGTTCTTTAACCTATCCGTGTAAATTATATCCAGTAACCAAAATATCTATGACTTTTCTACAACTATACAAAGAACTACGACGAAATCAGAAATTGGCAGATAAGCGCAACCCTATGTTCGACCAAAATCGCTTTGCTAAAATATTTATTTACAGCATGGGAATATTTTGGGGAGCATACATATTATTCATCGGCACAATGCTACCTTTCGCATTCAGAGGGATTTCACCTAATATGGAACCTTACCATATATTACACCAAGGAACCATATATCTACTCTTGATTGATTTTATCACACGTTTTATTTTTCAAAAAACACCAGTACAAGAAATCAAGCCATATCAGTTGTTACCAATATCCCGTAAACAACTTCTTGACTTTTTCTTAATACGTTCAGCACTTAACAGTTATAATCTTTTTTGGTTCTTCCTTCTCATACCATTTGGATTCTTATCTCTCTTTAAATATTATGGTTTTACAGGCATGGTTGGATTCCTCTTAGGTTGGTGGCTACTTCTGTTATTGAACAACTTTTGGTATATGTTCTGCCGTACCCTCATCAACGAAAAGATATATACGTTAGTTATTCCATGCACATTCTATTTATTATGGGGAGGCATCGAATATATCCTCACAGATCATTATTTGAGCCAATGTTCGATGAATTTCTGCGAAGGCTTTATTATCTGGAATCCATGGATATTCCTGTCCACCTCTATTGCCATCATATTAATGGCATATGTTGCTCGAATCACCCAACAACATTATATATATAAAGAATTAGGGAAAATAGAAATCGATACCCTTAAAAAAGTCTCTGAATACAAATTTCTTGATAGATTTGGAGATGTAGGAGAATATATACGACTAGAAATAAAACTCACAACACGCAACAAGATGGTTCGTAGTCAATTCATTTTGGGCATAGTTTTAATGACTACATTTTCTCTATTACTCAGTTTTACAGAAATGTATGATGGAGAATTTATGACCAGTTTTATATGCATATATAGTTATGTTATTTTAGGAATCATGACTTTAACACGCATCATGAGTATGGAAGGTAACTATTTAGACGGATTGATGAGTAGAAAAGAATCTATTCTATCATTATTGCAAGCGAAATACTGGTTCAATTGTATTATACTAATAGTGCCTTTTTTATTAATGATACCAACTTTTATAACAGGGAAAATAAGTATGTTGATGGCTTCTGCATATGCTTTAATTACTGCCGGACCTATCTATTGCATGCTTTTTCAATTGGCTGTATACAACAAACGAACCCTACCATTGAATACCAAAATAACAGGCAAGAATGGCGGAGGGACATTTTTGCAATCACTACTAAGCAGTGGAGCTATATTTTTACCTATTATTATCGACAGTATTTTATGTACGGTATGGGGAAAAGAAGTCGGACTCATAATACAACTTATCATAGGGGCCCTGTTTGTCATCGCCTCGCCTTGGTGGTTACATAATATCTATAACCGTTTTATGAATCATCGATACGAGAATTTAGCGGGATTCAGAGAAAGTAAATAAGCTAATAAATGAATAATTTAAAGGAGCATACTTAAGATTTGCGAAGTTTATGGAAATAAGAATTAATAACCTACAAAAATATTTCGGCACGAAATGCGCCGTAAATATCCCTGATTATACGATAAATAAAGGTACTATTTTAGGATTAGTTGGTAACAATGGAGCAGGTAAGACCACTTTTTTCCGTCTACTTTTGGATCTTTTACAGACAGATAAAGGGGAAATTCATTTAGGGAAAATAAATCCTGCCACTTCTGAAGAATGGAAAATTTATACCGGAGCTTTCATTGATGAGAGTTTTCTCATAGATTACCTTACCCCAGAAGAATATTTCTATTTTATAGGACGTGTTTATGGATTGAAAAAAGAAACTATTGATGACCATTTAAAAGTTTTCGACACCTTTATGAATGGAGAAGTTTTACACCAAAAAAAACTAATCCGGAACTTTTCCATGGGCAACAAACAAAAAATTGGTATCATTTCGGCCATGTTGCACCATCCTCAAATACTCATTCTGGATGAGCCTTTCAATTTTCTCGATCCAAGTTCACAATCAATCATCCGCAACTTATTAAAAGAATATAACGAGGAAACTGGAGCCACCATTCTAATCTCAAGCCACAATCTTAATCATACGACCGACATCTGCCCACGAATTGCCTTACTTGAGAATGGCATAATTCTCAAGGATATAGACAATATAACAAAATCAGCTAACAAAGAACTAGAAACCTATTTTGCGACTAATCATACTCAAGGATATCACGAATAGCATAACTTTATCAACTTTCGCTATTTCATACAAAAAAATGACTTGACCAAAGGAGTATCCTCCGTACCAAGCCATTTTTTACCCTTGAAGTTAAGCCTTATATAATAATAATCTCCCTTATTCTCATCTACAATTTATTTAACATTTATAGGTGCCCAACCATCGTGTCCTGCCAAGATATCGGTCATGATAAAATTTTCCATACTTTCTAATTGATGCCCCCATGTAACCCGTTTATCTGTAGCGGCCCCTGGACCTACATTTTGATACTCTGCATAATAAGCTGTTTGTTCATTGGATACCTTTCCCCAATTATTCCATCCTGCAGGATGTATATGTTCACCTAAATAACATCTCACATATACCGCTTTTCCATACGGACGCCATGGACGAGAAAGAAAGACTTTACCTTCAAGTCCTCTATCTGCGGTTAACTGACAATCATAGAATACATAACCATAAAGGGATTCTTGTGGAGTACTGGGGGCTGTCACATATCCCGCAGTTTTACTATGTATTTTACAACGATCAAATATCGCCGTAGATGCACCAAATATGAAATCAACACTTCCCTCAACATAACATTCTTCATAATATTGCCTGCTATTTCTTCCCCACGTATATAGGGTATCCTGAAATCCTAAGAAACGGCATTTTCTGAAATGTACTCTATCCCCTGCTACAAAACAGGCTACCGCTTGTCCCACCGGACCTGCAGAATTTTCAAACGTAATATTTTCTGCATAAAAATCTGAAGCATAAATGTATATAGAAGAAGAACCTGACGTTCCCTTATTTTCTCCAAAAACATTGGCTTTTCCTGCATAATCATCATATGTCAGTACTGTACCTTCCTCCCCATACATTGCTACATGTTGTTTAGAAGGTGCTATGACTATTTTCTCTTTATACATTCCCCTGCATATATATATGCGAGTTATCTGTTTTCTAAAATCTGGTACGGCATTTATAGCATCTTGGACTGTCAAAAATATTCTTTTACCATTTGTGAGCATTCCTACCGTATCTTGAGCAACAATATAATCACACTGCAACATTTGTACACCACCGATATTAGAAAACGATGGAGCTTTAGACACATCCGTCTGCGCCTTTCCTACTATAGAGCAAGTTATAGAAAGAACTATTATCAAGCAATTTGCTATTTTATTCATCTTTAGTTATTATATTAGGTTATCCAGTATTATTTATAAATTTTCTTGGTCAATTCTCTATTTTAAAACCTTTCCACAAATTATTTTCGGGTAATGGTGCTTCTATCTCAATATAATTTCTGGACACTGGATGAATGAAACTTACCCGGCGAGCATGTAAACAGATACTTCCATCTGAATTTGAACGAGCCGCTCCATATTTTAGGTCTCCTTTAATGGGCGAACCTATTTTTGCCAATTGACAACGTATTTGGTGATGTCGCCCAGTCAGCAACTCAATTTCCAACAAATGATAATTATCAGAATGAGCAACAACCCGATACTTTAAAACAGCTAATTTCCCATCTTTCACCTCTCTATCATAAGCATAAGATTTATTCTGTTTTTCATTACGTACGAGCCAATTACGAAGTTCTCCTTCCAAGACTTTAGGACATTTTTTTACTATAGCCCAATAAACTTTATGAACTTCACCAACACGGAACATTTCTCCTAAACGAGATAAGGCTTTACTGGTTTTTGCTAACACAACCAACCCACTGACTGGACGATCCAACCGATGAGGAACTCCTATAAAGACATTTCCTGGTTTATTATATCTCTCTTTCAGGTATTCTTTAACTTTCTCCGAAAGAGGTTGGTCACCAGTTTTATCTCCCTGAACAATTTCAGAAGCAGCCTTATTTACCACAATGATGTGATTGTCTTCGTATATAACCGTCATGACTATTGCTGATTATATGCAAAAAGGAGTTGTCTTGCATTCTACCGAATCCATCCAACTCCTTTCATTATTACATCCCATATACAATTGGGAAGATACCTTATTACATGTTCATACCACCATCTACCTGAATCACTTGACCTGATACGTAAGAAGACATATCAGACGCCAAGAAAGTTGCGACATCTGCAACATCCTCAGGAGTTCCACCACGACGTAATGGAATCTTCTTTGCCCATTCGGCCTTAACTTCGTCACTTAATTGTGCAGTCATATCTGTGATGATAAATCCTGGAGCAATTGCATTTGCACGAATACCACGAGACCCTAATTCCTGAGCAATGGATTTTGCCAAACCAATCATACCGGCCTTAGAAGCTGAATAATTAGCTTGTCCGGCGTTTCCATGAACACCTACAACAGAAGCCATATTAATGATGCTTCCAGATTTCTGACGCATCATGATTGGAGTACATGCATGAATAAAGTTGAAAGCAGATTTCAAATTAACCGCAATTACGGCATCCCACTGTGCTTCACTCATTCTCATCATCAATCCATCTTTCGTAATACCTGCATTGTTAACCAAAATATCAACAGAACCAAATTCTTCCTTAATCTGATTTACGACTTTTTCTGTTTCTTCAAAATTTGCCGCATTAGAAGCATATCCCTTAACTTTCACACCAAATGCAGCAATTTCTTGCTCTGTATTTTGGCCATTCTCATCTATTACTAAATCTGTAAAAGCAATATTGGCTCCTTCACTTGCGAATTTCAAAGCTATTGCTTTACCAATACCACGAGCAGCACCTGTTACAATAGCTGTTTTTCCTGTTAATAATCCCATATTAATAATTCTTTATTAGTTAGTTACATATTTTTTATAGCCAAAAGCACCTAATACTATTTGTTTGACATAGCGCTTCATTGTCGTACGATCAGTTCCTTTACCTATACGTCCACGAATGTACAAAACTTCCATACCCTTTACACAACAATGCAATATATCTGCATACAAAGGGATATCATCTATATCAAAAACACCCTTCTGTACACCTTCAGAGAGGACTTCACGGAATATCTTAGTCTCATTATAATTGAAACGCATGCGAGCACGTTCTACTTTCCATATATCACGAAAGAATTCAGCCCGTAATGTTCCATTCCTATGTACAACCTCCTTGATAGCATCCAAATGAGTATAAATCAATTCCAAAATTTTATCCTCTGGAGAAATATCTTTTGCTGCTACCGTACGCATTGTTTCCGAAAGTATTTCTAGTTCAGACTCTATCACAGCAAAGTAAATATCCTCCTTACTTTTAAAATAAGTATATAAGGTACGACGACCTTTTTGAGAAGCAACAGCAATATCATTCATTGTTGTATTCTCAACACCATTCTTAGCGAACAGCTGACGAGCGACATTCACCAATTGTACCTTAGTCTTTAATACTCTCATCCGTTTTGCACAATTTTACAAACTCTGTGCAAATTTACATGATTTCTTTTTAACTCACAAGAAAAAGCGACATAAGTTTAGCTCTGCAATTCCATACATAAGCAAGAATATAAATAGACTATCATTAATAAGTAACAAAGAAAGCATATAATAAATAAGAAAGGGAATGCATAACTACATTCCCTTTAATCTGTTGCGGAGGCACGACTCGAACGTACGACCTTTGGGTTATGAGCCCAACGAGCTACCAACTGCTCCACTCCGCGATGTTATTTCCTTTTTGCGTGTGCAAAGGTACACTTTTTTTTTTATTTGACCAAATATTCATGAGGTTATTTGTGTAATTTAAGAACTAATTAATAAATTCCTCTGCATTTATCTAACTTTCATTGATCTTACCAAAATCATATATACTATAATGTACGCGTGCATGTGCGTCATTTATTATTATTATAAATCTAGCAACTTCATTCTCCTTCTGCCCAACCAGCCCCATCCTTCCCGCCTCTCCCATTACCCCCAGAAGGGATAACGGGAAGCTGTCCGGTGCCCACACACAAAAAAGTGAGGCCCGTCTCATTCCTGAAACGGGCCTCACACTCTAAAACGGCGGCGACCTACTCTCCCACCTTGGCAGTACCATCGGCGCGGTCGGGCTTAACTTCTCTGTTCGGAATGGGAAGAGGTGGAACCCCGACGCTATAGCCACCTGAATATCACTAATGACTATCGCACAAG
>JAZQAG010000029.1:0-205593 GCA_045545095.1 Phocaeicola sp.
TACTCCAGTTCCGACAAGTGGCAAAGGTCGAACAACCGATTGCTGAAAGCAGGCCATACGGACTTCATCCGTTGCTCCATCTCTTTCCAATCTTCTTCTCTCAGCATTTCACCGGCTGCAATACGTCGGCGCAGCGACAAATAAAACTCTGAATGGAGGAAATCCTCTTCCACCTCAGCCATTGCCTGGCGCACGGGGTGTGGGCGCAGTTCACGCTCTTCGCTCATTTGGCGCAACTGTTGTTCGATACGCCGTTTCTTGCGAGAGACATTGATGGCCACGTACACAATGAGTAGTACGGCAAGCACCAATATTATAATAATGTACGCGAGCGTATGGGCAGTAGCCTTCAATTGGCTGTTGGCAGCCTCCAGTTGGCGCTCAGTGGTGGGCAATACAAACTGGCGCATTTCGCCGGCGCTGCTCAAGTTGTTGGCGATAATCTCCTTGATTTCCGCGATACGCTCTTGTTTCATCTCCTTGGCCAACGTCCAGGTGAATACAATGCCGACTTTCTGAATAGTCATAGATGTGTCGCTAAGAAATCTGATAGGCCGGACAGAACCATCCTCAAGGTACAACGGCTTGCCGGCACCATCCTTTTGTATCAGGGTGCAGACTTCCTTACTTTGGGGGACGATGATGACATCCGATGCAGTCATAACATTCTGTGGTTGGCTGGGCTTCATCGTCCTTATCCAACATTCGTAGAAAATGCTGTCGCCTTCGTATATCCGGCAAAGTGTCTCTCCGTCAGCATCGGGAAAGTCTTCGGATAATTCGGAAACAGGATATTCCGCGTGTGTCATTATCCACACACCGTTCAGACTGTACTCGTCAGGTTTGCTTCTTCGGCTGCATCCCGCCAATATGACACAGACAAGGGCAACCAACAACAGATAGCTTTTATTCGTCATGCGGCAAAGATAGCCTTTTTTCATAGGAAAAGAGCAAGGTTTGAGTTTGCAAATTGTTTGCAAAACTCCTGATACAGGAATTTAATAATTTAAGAGACTGTTTGAAACTTCTGATGGGGTGTAACCGGTCACCTCTTGTCATCGTAATAAATGGCCCGTTCGCGGATGTAATCGACTTTGGCTTGACTTTCGGGAGAGAGTTCTCCATTGATGTACTGCTCCATGATGAGAGCACCGATGGGCACACCGAAGGTGGCACCGAAACCTCCGTTCTCCACATAGACGGCGACGGCTATCTGGGGGTCATCCTTGGGTGCGAATCCCATGAAGATGGAGTGGTCTTTGCCACGGTTCTGTGCCGTTCCTGTCTTACCACAGACCTCAATGCCCGGCAGGTTGGCGCCACGGCAAGTACCGTTCAGTACAGCTTGTCGCATACCTTCGACCACAATCTCGTAATTTTTCTGCGAAGCCATAGTGTAGCGACGGGTGGTGTAGAGTGAGTCAAGAGGCTCTCCCTCTATTTCCTTCACCACGTGGGGGGTAATGAAGTAACCACGGTTGGCGATAGTGGCTCCGAGGTTGGCAATTTGTAAAGGAGTAAGGTTTACCTCACCTTGCCCGATGGAGATACTGATGATGGTCATGCCGTTCCACGAGCCGCGATAAGCTTTGTCGTAGAATGCGGCATTGGGGATGAGGCCACGCTTTTCGCCCGGCAGATCGACACCAAGGGGATAGCCGAAGCCCATGGAGACCATGTAGTCACGCCAACGGTTCATGGCATTCTGCACTGAGCCGTATTTGCTGCGTGAACCAATCATGTAATAAAGGCCCCAGCAATAGAATGCATTGCACGAAGTGGCCAAAGAAGGCACAACGGGAATGGGCGAGCCGTGAGCATGGCAGCCTACGCGCAAACCACGGTGGACGAAGCCTCCGTGGCAAGGATAGACCGTGTGCTCTGTGATGATGCCCTCTTCAAGGAAGGTGAGGGCTTGTGAAGTCTTGAAAGTGGAGCCAGGCGGATAGGTTCCCATAATAGCACGGTTGAGCAGCGGTTTCCATCCGTCGCGCGAAAGTTCCAGATGATTGTTTCCACGTTGGCGACCCACCATCAGATGTGGATCAAAGGATGGGGCACTGACCATGCATAGAATTTCTCCAGTTTTGGGTTCGATGGCAACGATACTGCCAATCTTTCCTTCCAATAAACGTTCTCCCAAGGCTTGCAATTTGATGTCGAGTCCCAAACGTAGGTTCTTGCCTGGAGTGGAGGGTATATCCATTGCCCCATCCATGTACTTCCCTTGAATGCGTCCGTGTACATCGCGTAACAGAATCTCTACTCCTTTTTCACCGCGTAATTGTTCCTCGTAGGAGCGTTCAATACCTTGTTTGCCGATGTAATCGCCCCGTTTGTAATATTCGTCCTGTTCGATATCTTTCTTGGAAACTTCTGCAATATCACCCAGTACATGGGCGCCCACATCACAGGTGTATTGGCGGATGCTGCGCCGTTGGATATGAAATCCTGGGAAACGGAATAGTTTTTCTTGGAATAAAGAGAATTCTTCTCCAGAAAGTTGGGTAAGCAGTGTCTGGTGTGTATATCGGGAATAACCAGGATTAAGATTCCGATTGCGTATGTCTTTCATACGTTTGTCGAAATATTCTCGGGTAATACCTAATGCATTACATAGATCCAACGTGTCAAGGTCTTTGACCTCTCGCGGAATGAAAGTGACATCATAAGCAGGCTGGTTATATACCAGCAAACTGTCATGGCGGTCGTAAATGACACCACGTGAAGGATATTGTGTCTTCTTTAAGAAAGCATTGCTATCAGCATGTTGCTTGTATTCATCATTTATGATCTGCAAAGTGAATAGCCGTAGGATATAAACAAGTACAATGCCGATGACTACACCGCCAATCACAAACTTGCGCTTTTCTAATTTATACCTGTTCATACTCCCTTTTGCAATAAATTCTATTTACCTTATATATATATTATAAGGTGTTCGGTGTGCAAAGTTACATCTTTGGAATGAATCTTTGCAAAGATAATTGTTGAAAAAACAAAAGTGGCAACCGAATTCTCCGGTTGCCACTTTCTGTCGGAAAGAGGCGACTCGAACGCCCGACCCCTACGTCCCGAACGTAGTGCGCTACCAACTGCGCTACTTTCCGCTGTTTCTGGGTGCAAAGATACTCACTTTCCTAAGAAAAGCCAAACTTTTCAAGAAAAAAATCCCAGAACTGTTAGGTTTTATCGAAAAAAGCAGTATCTTTGCACCCGCATTAGAAAAATGATGGTGCCATAGCTCAGTTGGTAGAGCAAAGGACTGAAAATCCTTGTGTCCCCGGTTCGATTCCTGGTGGCACCACAAAACAGAGGAGTGAAATCAAATCGATTTCACTCCTCTGTTTTTATATCTCTGTTAATGGATACCTGTTCTCTTCTATTTTTTGAAGCCTTCGATAGCCCAGATACAGAGTGCAGTAAGCAGGGTGTTTGATACAATCTTGAGTATAAGGGTGAAGGGATCTGCAAAAGAGAATGTGATGAGTGTCATTAAGACAATCTGATGCAATAGAAGTGACAGCGTGGTATAACGCATGAAAGAACCTGTGCCCATACTGCGTATGCCTGGTTCCAAGTCATCAGAACTGTCTCGTGGTGCGAATAATTGTAACAATGATGGACGTGCTAATGCTAAAAAGGTGGTGGCTGCAGCATTCATTCCTGGGGTATTGCTGAAAATATCGACTGATAATCCTAAGAAAAATCCCCATAAAAGCAAAGAATACCGTGAACTATTGGCATCAAATTTCAGCAATAGGTATGTATACAGGAATGGGGTCGCATATCCAAACAGATGTATATTGTTGAGGATAAGAGCCTGAATGAGGACTAACAGGAAAAACCATCCAAGTCGTCTGATGAATGTAGTGAGCATAATCTTTCTCTAACGTTGCTATGGTTGTTTATTAATAGATGATTCCAAGGCTTGTTGTTCTTCACGCTGTTTGTTGGAAATAAGCAAGACATCGTCTAATGCGGCAAAGTTGGTTGCCAATTGGATACGCAGCAAATAGGAGAGACCATCTTTGGACTCAGATATACTATCGACTGTTCCTGTCATTATCCCCCTTGGGAACACTGCAGAATATCCACTTGTGACAATTGTATCACCTTTCTGGAAGAGGGCATGAAGTGGTAAATCTTCCAGAAAGGCATAGCGTGAATCTCCTTTCTTCCATTTGAGATATCCGAAATATTCATTATTCTTGAACTTGCAGCTTATACTGGATTTACTGTTAAGCAATGAGATGGCTAATGAATAATGGTCAGATACCATGTAAACAATACCCACGATTCCGTTCCCACTCACTACGCCCATCTCGGGTATTACTCCATCCTTCTTACCTTTGTCTAAAGTAATGTAATTGTCGGACAAATTCAATGAGTTGTTAATGACACGGGCAGGGAGAGAAGAGTATCCCTGTTTGTCAAGTGAGAGTGCCAATGCCTCGAAGGTGCTATCTGGAATAACTTGATGTAATGCTTTTCTTAAAGATTCGTTTTCAGTTTGTAGTTTTACATTATCATGTACAAGTTGCTCATTGATAGTACGTAATTGAAAGAAAGATGTGGTCTTGGCTGCCCAATGGTAAATAGTCCCTACCATCCGATTGGCAGAAGTGAATCCTATACTACCTTGATAATTATTGAAACGGAACAATAAGACAAAACTGATTACTTCCAATAAAAAGAAAAGTAACCAGTATCCGTATTTGAAAAGAAAGGTCAGGAGGTTTCGCACAGTTTCATCTATAATTTACATTTTACAAGATACAACTAAAAGTACGGTCTCGAATATCAAAAGCAAATAGTACTTTTAAGTTGTATCTTGTAAATGACGTTATCTCATCAGGAAAGTGAAACGATCTACATTCTTCAGAGCAATACCTGTACCTCGTGCAACACTATGTAATGGGTCTTCTGCAATGTGGAACTTGATATTTATCTTGTCGGTCAGTCGCTTGTCCAATCCGCGTAGTAGGGCTCCACCACCTGCCAACCAAATTCCATTTCTCACAATATCGGCATAAAGTTCGGGTGGCGTGTTTTCAAGAGCACTTAGTACTGCTGTCTCAATCTTGGCGATGGTCTTGTCCAAACAATGGGCAATTTCTTGATAGCATACAGGAACCTCCATAGGCAAGGCCGTTACACGGTTAGGACCGTGTACTACATAATCTTCTGGCCCGTCAGCACCTAAATCGGGGAGAGCAGAGCCTACGTGAATCTTGATTCGTTCGGCCATACGTTCACTGACCTTAACATTATGTTGGCGGCTCATGTAAGCTTGGATGTCAGCCGTAAGATCGTCACCTGCGGTACGGATGGAGTTGTTAGAAACGATACCTCCAAGAGAGATGACGGCAATTTCTGTAGAACCACCACCTATATCTACAATCATATTACCTTCAGGAGCCTCGACATCAATTCCAACTCCAATAGCAGCGGCCATAGGTTCGAACAACAGGTATACATCGCGTCCGCCGGCATGTTCAGCACTGTCGCGTACAGCACGCAACTCTACTTCCGTACTACCCGAAGGAACACCGATAACCATACGTAGAGAAGGAGAGAATAAACGATGTCCTGTATTGACCATTTTGATGAGGCCGCGCATCATTTGTTCGCAAGCATAAAAGTCTGCAATCACTCCATCCCGTAAAGGACGGATGGTTTTGATGTTGTCATGTGTCTTCTCGTGCATCATCTTGGCTTTTCCACCAACAGCAATCATCTTGTCGGTGTGTCGGTCAAGTGCTACGACAGAAGGCTCGTCAACAACAATCTTTCCATTGCTGATGATGATGGTGTTGGCTGTGCCAAGGTCCATCGCTATTTCTTGTGTAAAAGAGAATAATCCCATTTTCTTTAATTATGAATTGTGAATTATGAATTATGAACTATGAAAGACTTGCAATGGATACATGAATTCATGAATCCAAAATTCATAATTCAGAATTAATTTTAGTGTTTGAAATGGCGGAATCCTGTGATGACCATTGCCATATCATGCTCATTGCAATATTGGAATGACAACTCATCCTTTACAGACCCTCCGGGTTGAATAACTGCTGTGATACCTTCGTTACCTGCAATTTCGACACAATCGGGGAAGGGGAAGAAAGCGTCACTGGCCATAACGGCACCTTGAAGGTCAAAGCCAAATCCTTTGGCTTTTTCAATAGCATGTTTCAAGGCATCTACGCGTGAAGTCTGTCCTACGCCACTGGCACAAAGTTGCTTGTTCTTTGCTAATACGATAGCATTACTTTTGCTATTCTTGACAATTTTGTTGGCAAAGAGCATATCTTCAATTTCTTGAGGGGTAGCCAGCTTCTCTGTTACAGGCTTCAAATCATCAGGAGTTTCAGTCTTCAAATCCCTATCTTGTACAAGCACTCCATTTAATACTGAGCGATATTGTTTTTTAGGAAGTTTTACTCCTTCTTTGCGTACCAAGATGATACGGTTCTTTTTTTGACCGAGAATTTCCAATGCGTCCACATCGTAATCAGGGGCAATAATGATTTCGAAGAAAATCTTGTTCACCTCTTCAGCTGTAGCCTTGTCAATAACAGCATTGGTAATCAGTACACCACCGAATGCAGATACGGGGTCACCGGCAAGGGCATCTTTCCAAGCATCAACCAATACGGGGCGAGAAGCCAAACCACAAGCATTGTTATGCTTCAGAATGGCAAATGTAATTTCGTCAAATTCATCAATCAAATCGACAGCAGCATTGATATCAAGCAGATTGTTGTAAGAAATCTCTTTACCATGAATTTGATCGAACATGGCCTCGAAGTCACCGAAGAAAGCACCTTGCTGATGAGGATTTTCACCATATCGGAGAGATTTGGGACATTCTATAGCTGCTCGGAAAGCAGATCCGTTATCGCCATCAAAATAATTGAATATGGCAGAGTCATAATGAGAGGAAACGGCGAATGCTTCTTTAGCAAACCAACGGCGTTCTTCCAAAGTAGTTTCTGCACCGTGGTCATTCAAAATGTCTGCTAATGGTTGATATTGTGCTTTGCTAGCAACGATGACTACGTCTTTGAAGTTCTTGGCACCAGCACGAATGAGTGAAATACCACCAATATCAATTTTCTCGATGATGGCAAGTTCTTCAGCTCCAGAAGCAACAGTTGCTTCGAAAGGATAGAGGTCAACAATGACAAGGTCTATTTCAGGGATCTCATATTGCTCTATTTGTTGGATATCTTCTTCCAAATGGCGGCGACATAGGATGCCACCGAACACCTTAGGATGAAGAGTCTTTACGCGACCACCTAAAATAGAGGGGTATGAGGTCAGGTCCTCCACTGCTTTGCAAGGGTAACCTAATGATTCAATAAACTGACGAGTGCCTCCTGTTGAGAGAAACTCGACTCCTTCTTCGTGTAGTTTGGTAATAATTTCATCCAAACCTTCTTTGTGGTAAACCGATACGAGTGCGGTCTTGATTCTTTTAGTTTCAGACATGTATGTATGCTATTAAGTTATCAGGCAGCAAAAGTAGCTATTTTTGTGCTAATTGCGAACAACTTCGGCGCGGAAATTACCTAATAATTGTTATTTTGACAATTAGAGGGAGATTTCTAAAGAACTTCTTGGCAGAATTGATCAAGATTTTGGCAAAAATCAGAATATACTGTAGAGTCAACGTCCCCCATAAGCAATTCTTTTTGAGCATCGGATTTCAATAACATTTTCCATTCTTCAATGGCTTGGGAACTTTCTTTTAATAATTCTCCATTGGTAAATTTTTCTCCCCAAATGCGGGTCAATATACTGCTCCCCCACAATTGTGCTTGAATGGTATAAAGAGAATTTAATTGCTTGATGACGTTTTTGCTTTTCTCTTGATTGCCGGCTTCCTTTAACAATCGACAGACTTCTGTCAAGTGGTGTTTTGCAACAGGGAGTCCGGCTATATCTATCCATTGCCATTCATGGGCATCCTCCAAAATCTCATGTGTCGGCTTTATTTTGTAAGCATACAATCTGAGAGCCAGTTGGTATCGTTCCAATCCCCGTATAAGCGCACTTCTACGGATGAAAGTACCATTATAGTAATACTCTTCAGATTCATTTCCTTGCTCCCGCTTCAATTTATTCAGAACCTCTATACCTTTGAGAACTTGTTGCATGATAAAAGGTGAGAATAACTCGTATTCTCCAATGTAGGAGAATTCATCTTTTCCACGTTTTGGCCATTTCAATGCGTCTCTAAAAGTTCCAGATGTACCGATATTGATTCCTGGAGCAACATATGTCTTTTCTCCTTCTGCAATAATGTATGAGAATGGTAGATCTGTAAGAACTGGGTGAGACTTTATCTTTCCCATGACCATGGTGAAAGCAGCGGTTTGCATGGGCCAAAGAATATGGCATCCAGAAGCAGTTTTTGAGCCGCGTGCCAATGTACCATGGTGTAGGGGGCCTAACTTGTAAGCATGATTACTTTGGTTAGTATTGGATCCTGCATTGTAAAAAGAAAATTCGCCACCAATAAGTAAGGTAGATTTATGATGACTCACAGTGTGTGGACCGGCAAAGACAGCACACGCTTCTCCACAAAACAATTCACTATGGTGCCCAAAATAACAATTTTCAGCGGTGAATCCTTTACCTATTTTACAATTCCGTGTAGTTATGACATGATATAATTTTGCACCATCAGTTACTGCAGTATGGGGGCCGATACTGAATTTTCGGGCTATTACTTGTGTCCCGATAAAACAATCGTTGTGTAGTTCTCCTTCTACCAACTCTGCCGCTCCCTCTATGGACACATTAGGTCCAATGAGAACGTTGCGGATGGTGCCTGTATTACGGATAATACATCCTTCACCTATCTTGTTATTTGTGGACAGATCTTTGAGAATACAATTGCTGTTATATCGTAAAATGTTTGGATAATGTATCTCTAACCAGTCTTCTTTATCATTATGATAAGGCTTGAAATGAATATTTACTTTACCTGCTTCATTTCCTACAGTGATTCCTTCTTCATAAAATGTTTTTGGCCATGGATGAGTAGCAACTAATTCATTTACCCGACAGATATGTGTCCTATCGCCAAGATGGTAATTCTCAATTATTCCAACGTGGTCAAGACATACGTCTGCTCCTATTTCCACATGTCCGCCAAAAGTTGTGTGTTGCACATTATTTGTTTGGAATCCCTCATGAACGAGGACAGAATTCCAGTTTTGAGCATTACATCCCTGAATTTCGAGTTGCTTAATTTCTTGTAGAGTTAGTTGCCTCATTGCTCTTCTGTTTCGTATGTTTGGTAAAGGAAGTCATTATACGGATATTTCTGTACATGTAACTCCCTCACTTTGTTGTAAATGATTGTCTTGAGTTCTTCAAGATTGGTTTTTTCACGTGCAGAGATAAAGATACAGTTGTCATTCATTCGAGCCATCCATGTATTCATCAATTCAGAGAGGGTGATATTCTCTTTTGTACGTGGTGTTAAGTCATCTTCATCTTTTTGGACATAAGTGTAGGCATCAATCTTATTGAAAATAATCATGCTAGGTTTGTCGCTACATCCCAAATCGCCCAATGTTCGTTCTACGACTTGTATCTGTTCCTCAAAGTCAGGATGTGATATATCTACTACATGTAATAGTAAATCCGCTTCACGAACTTCATCTAAAGTACTTTTGAATGATTCCACCAATTCTGTGGGTAGTTTACGGATAAATCCTACGGTGTCACTAAGTAAGAATGGTAGATTCTCGATGATTACTTTACGTACAGTGGTATCAAGGGTGGCAAATAGCTTATTTTCTGCAAAAACCTCGCTTTTGGACAGTAGATTCATAAGGGTAGATTTACCCACATTGGTATAACCGACTAATGCGACACGAATCAAACGTCCGCGATTTTTGCGTTGTGTGGTTTTCTGTTTGTCAATTTCTGCCAATTGCTGTTTCAATAAAGACATGCGGTTCAGGATAATGCGTCGGTCCATCTCTAACTGTGTTTCACCTGGTCCACGCAAACCTACAGAGCCGCCTTTGCCGCTTCCAGAACCGCCTCCTTGTCGTTCCAAGTGAGTCCATAACCGTTGCAGACGTGGTAACATATAGCGGTTTTGGGCCAGTTCAACTTGGGTTTTAGCATGGGCTGTTTGTGCTCGCATGGCAAAAATGTCAAGGATAAGCGAAGTGCGGTCCAGAATTTTTATCTGTAACTCCTTTTCGATGTTTCGCATTTGTTTGGCAGATAGTTCGTCATCAAAAATGACCATTCCTACTTCACGCTCTTCCTCTGCTTCGTGGAGAATATATTCTTTAATTTCTTGTAGTTTGCCTTTCCCAATATATGTTACAGAACTGGCTCCGTCTAATCGTTGGGTGAAACGTTTGACAGTTTTAGCCCCAGCTGTTTCTGCTAAGAATTCCAGTTCGTCCAGATATTCATTGGTTTTTCGTTCGTTTTGCTGTGGTGTAATGATGGCCACTAATATTGCGGTCTCGGTTTGGGCTTCAGATATTACGAATTCTTTCATGTATATTCATTTTATGGCGCAAAGATAATGTAAGCTGAGCGGAATACAAAAGGATTCCATTTATTTTCAGATTATTCTTGATTGTTTTTCATCACAATGCTGCAGGATTTATCTTGACATACTTAATACGTTCTCTTCTCCATGTATAGACACAATGGAGCATACCGTCCCGTCCTTGAATGATTGAAGGGTAAGAATATTGTTTGATTGGACTTTCTTCTAAACTAATGAGATGTTGCCATTGCCAACCGTCCGAGGAACGCGCTAAATCTATTGGTGTACGTACTCCTTTGGGAGTTGATGGTATGGTATAGAAATCATTATATATAAGGTAATGGGTGCCATCGTCAGTCGTGACAGCATCTATGCCGGAATTGTTCTGTGGAAGCTGCTTCATTAATGTTACTTGACTCCATGTTTCCCCTTGATCTGTACTGAACGTAGTGGCCATATATCCGTTTCGTGTACGTGCTAACGCTTGTAAACGTCCATCGGATAGCTGGAGTATGGTTGGTTGGATAGTTACAAGAGGTTCCATATGGGTGGAGTCTCCAGAAAGACCATCCGGTGCAATATATTGAGTTCTTAAAGCTTTTTCTGCGGGGATAGGATTTGTCTTCCGCCAAGTGTAACCCCAATCGTCGGAAATTTCGAAATGAAGTTTCCATCCATCTTTCTCAGTACTTGAAGGGCAAATAAGTTTGCCATCTATTATAACAGGCTTGTTTTTAATGGGTCCGAGATATCCTTGAGGTAATGCTTGAGGGGTTGACCAAGTCATGCCTTTATCCTTTGAACGAATGAGCC
Organism: Phocaeicola sp.; assembly: GCA_045545095.1. GTDB lineage: Bacteria > Bacteroidota > Bacteroidia > Bacteroidales > Bacteroidaceae > Phocaeicola_A. The sequence continues at coordinate 11,351 of JAZQAG010000029.1, forward strand.
ACCCTGTCCAATCAGCAACATTAACCCCTATTTTGTAAAAAAGGAGAATCTCACCTTCAGGTGTTTCAAAGAGTACAGGGTTCCAGCAAGCTTTTCGTTTGAGCCCTGTTGAAATCTCCTGATCAGTAAAAGCTTGGCGTGTGGATGGACTAAGGATTCCATCTGCAACTAAGCGAGGTGCTTGCCAGGAATCTTTACCCTTTGGTTTGCGGCTGGTCCAGATACAGACATCAGGATTACGTTCTTTTGTTCCTCCAAAATAAGTCGCGAGCAAATCACCATTTTTTAATTCTACAATGCTGGCGCTATGGCATTCAGGGAAAGGTGCTTCTTCATATAAGAATTGATTCTCTACTATTGCTGGATGACAGGAGGAAAGTGAACCGGTGTAGTGGTACGTTCCCGATCCAATTTTTATGGTCTTCCCGTCAGGTAAGGTAATGGTTGCAGTTGTGTTGCAAGGAATAGTAATATGCCATTCATAATTAGTCAGGGATTTTCGCCAGTTACTTTTGATGCATCCGTAAGGAGTTTCATAAGATACATTGGCATAACTTAATTCTGGAATTTCAAATGCGGGGTTTATAGAAACGTGTTTGAAGCCTACGCTACCTTCTGTGTTGCGGATGCCACCTACATATTCGAACATCCAAGTAATAAGATCACCAAGAAGCATCACATGGTTACCACTATTCATAGAAGGGTCTGCTTTGTCTCCATTCCAAAGTTCCCAAATAGTGGTAGCCCCATTTTGAACCATATATCCCCACGAAGGATAAGTCCGTGATTTGGCCAAGGCAAAGGCTACATCGGAACGTCCACGGTGGCTTAATTCTGTCATAAGCCATTGTATCCCAATAACTCCACATGGTATGGCAGGGATGCAGTTGGGAGCAGGCATTAGTTTGGCTAATACATGTCGGAAAACTGCGTTTTCATATTGTGGTGGTACGATGCCAAAGGCTAACGGAAGTAAATTGGCGGTTGCAGTATTGTTCCCATAATAGATACTATCAGGATAAAGAATGTGTGTTGGACGAGGTGAGGAACCTTGCTGGATAGTTAGGAATTTGTCATTGAATGCTTTGCACATATTTATAGCCCGTTGTTGCCAAATATCGGCATCGTTGGATTTTGTTAATAAATTGGCAAAGCGTTCCATGAGCTGTAACTGACGGATATAATAGGCGGAAGCAATGAGGGTACCATCAGTTTTGCGTGAAGGGTCTTGACTGTGTACAAGATTCAGTTTTTCAGGGGGGACACACCAATCTCCATATTTGTCTTTTGTTATGAGTCCATCCTGTAAGAACTCTTTATAAAGAAAATTAGTCCATCGCTTCATTGCATCATAATGTTGTTGTATGGATTGTATATTCCCAAATTGGGTATAAAGCATGTCGCAAATAAAAGGGAGAGCCGCAGGCCATGTCACATCTCCAGTGTAGTAATTCCAATATGCAGGTGCAACATCAGGGATGAGGCCATCTTCTCGTTGAGATTCGACAATATCGTTCATCCATTTAGTGTAGAGCCTTTCATTGCCAAATATATAGCTCTCTCCTAAAGCACCCCGGGTGCGATCTCCTAACCATGGTTGTCGTTCGTTGCGTTGGGGGCAATCAATAGGCATTCCTTTGTAGTTACCAAGGATTCCCCAATAAGCGTTTCGAAAAATCTGATTCACGGTGGTGTCGCTACATTCGAATGAGCCTATAACAGGCATTTCATCAGATACTACTTCACCGATGAAATTGTCAAGTTTTGGATTTCTTATACCGATAATTTCAACGAACCGAAAACCGTGTGTGACAAATGAAGGAGCCCAAGAGCGCCCCTTTTCTTGGCCATTACAAACATAAATATCGGTGACTTTGGCATCGCGTAAATTGTCAGTATATAGAGTCCCGTCTGGCTGCAGACGTTCTGCAAAACGGAGACGAATAGTGTCTTTATCATAATATCCTTGTAGATTTAACAAACGTAACCATCCAACCATATTCTGTCCCATATCCAATATAAGCGTGTCTCCTATAAGATTCATGCTCAAAGGCTTTATTTGTGCAAGAACTTTCATGGATGGATTCATTTGGGCACGTAAAGTTCCATCCGGAATACTGACACGTTGAGCTGGTTGCCACGCACTATCATCATATCCGGGATGAGTCCAAGCTCCCAATTCTTTGTGTGAATCATATTCTTCTCCATCATATTCGTTATTGGAGCGGATAGGACCATCTGCAGTAAGTTTCCATGTGCGATCATCTGTAGCAATAATTTGGCGTCCACCATCATTAAATTCAATAATAAGATTTGCTCTGACTTTGGGATAACCAAAATTTGTTGCTTTGTAAGGTTTGAAATTTTGACGCATGTGATAAAATCGGCCATTTCCTAAAATAATTCCGATGGCATTAGAGGAATCTGATAATAGCGAGGTGACATCGTAAGTATTATATAGGATAGTTTTGCGGTAATCTGTCGGGGCAGGTGTAAGTACATGATTACCTACTCGATTTCCATTGAGATAGGCCTCATAAAGTCCTAAACCACAGATGTGCAGCATTGCTCGTTTGATGGGTCGGGTCAATTTAAATTCATGGCGTAGGTAACGGGCACCTAAACGGCTCCATTGAGTTTCACTTTCCCAAGGCATGGAGCGGTCTAATCCAATCCAACGACCACGCCAATGATTTTCGATAAAAAGTCCCATGCTCCATGAAGAGATATTACTCCATGCGCTTTCTCCTGCGGTGGTAGTAACATATACTCGCCAAAAGCATTGCTGATTATCAATTAAAGGTTTTCCTTTATAGGATACCCATATTGAACTGTCGGAAAGGATTTCACCAGAATCCCATAAATCCCCTTCATAGGTTTCTGCTTTTTCTAATGTTGATGATACCAATATACGGTAGCTTTGTTGTAAAGTATTTTGTCTGTCCGACAATAATTTCCAACCTAAACGGGGTTGCTTAACAGTAATGCCTAATGGACAAGAGAGATTTTCTACAGTCAAGGAATTGATGAAAAGAGAGGTTGCTTCTTTTTTATTGGCTGAAAGGTTGATTATAAATAAGAATGTGAAAAACATCCAACATAGAAATCTGTGTAGTGAGTCCTGTTTTCTTTTAATTTGAGTGTACATAATAAACTATATTGATATGTTAAAATAGTAAATTGTTATATTGTATGTTATATCTTGTGCTTGTGTAGATATTTAATATTACGAGGGTGGTGTTCAATAATTTCTTCTCTTAATCGATGCCTGTCAATGTGTGTATATATTTCTGTGGTTTTGATACCTTCGTGTCCTAACATGCATTGTATGGCTCTAAGATTGGCTCCACCCTCTAACAAATGGGTGGCGAAAGAGTGCCTAAATGTATGGGGACTAACATTTTTTTTAATTCCGGCCATGGCTGTCTGTACTTTGACAATATGGAAAATCATGATACGTGAGAGCTTGGTTCCTCGCCGAAAACTGAGAAAAACATAATCTTCATGACCTCGTTTGATGATAATATCAGAGCGTTGTTGGAAATAACAATCCAATTCATGAATAGCTCGTGGTGAGATAGGAACCAGCCTTTGTTTTCCACCTTTTCCCTCAATTCGTATAAACCCTTCATTGAGGTGAAGATCGGAAAGCCGAAGGTTACATAATTCACTTACACGTAAACCGCAGCTGTAGAGGACTTCAAGGATTGCTCGGTCTCGTTGTCCTTCAATACGGTTGAGGTCTATTGTGCTAATGGTTGTGTCGATTTCTTGTACTGTCAGGATGTCGGGTAATTTCCTTCCTAATCGAGGTGATTCGATGAGGGTTGTAGGATCGGATTCTATATATTCTTCCAATAGAAGAAAACGATAGAATGAACGAATCCCACTTAAAATCCGAGCTTGGGAACTTGGGTGAATACCCAATTCGCGAAGTCCCAAGATAAATGTGTGCAAATGTGTGAGATTAACGTCCAAGATATTCACATTTTCGAATCGAAAAAAGTCCGACAGTTTGTTTAAATCTTTTAGATATGCATCTATTGTATGTGGAGAAAAGGATTTTTCCAGTTTTAAATACTGTTCATATCGCTTAAATATAGCTTTATTATCATCCTTCAAAGATAGTTTGGCAGAGTTTTCCATTCTTTTTCTTAACTTTGCACCGAATTCGTGGCAAAGTTAAGAAAAATGCCTCAAAATAAAAACATTTTATGAGAATACAAATCATCAATGGGCCTAATATTAATTTGTTAGGGAAACGTGAACCTGGAATCTATGGGACAACTTCTATGGAGGAATATCTTGATTTTCTGCAGGATAAATATGCAGATATTCAGATTGATTATTTCCAGAGTAATGTTGAAGGAGAGTTGATTAATAAACTTCATGAGATAGGATTTGACTATGATGGTATTGTTTTGAATGCGGGAGCTTATACGCATACATCTATTGCCTTACAAGATGCTATCCGTGCCATTACTTCGCCAGTTGTGGAGGTTCATATATCCAATGTGCATATGCGTGAAGAGTTCCGACATAAATCTATGATTTCTTGCGCATGCATAGGGGTTATATGCGGATTTGGTATGAACTCCTATAATTTGGCTATTGAGGCACTGATAGCTAATAAACAGTAATCATTTCTTTTGATAAAAGAGCATGACTTTAGACGATTATATCTTGGGACATATTGATGCAGAGAATGATTATTTGAAGGCTTTGTATCGTGCAACTCATGTCAAATTATTGCGTCCACGTATGGCTTCAGGGCATTTACAAGGTCGTTTGTTGAGAATGCTTGTCAAAATGATTCGTCCGAAGAATGTTTTGGAAATAGGTACATATAGTGGATATTCGGCATTATGCTTGGCTGAAGGTTTGTCTGAGGGAGGTATGCTGTACACAATTGAAATCAATGATGAACAGGAGGATTTTACTCGTCCATGGTTAGAACAGTCTCCTTGGTCAGATAAGATTAGTTTTCATATAGGTGATGCTTTGGAACTTGTGCCTAACTTGGGAATGTCGTTTGATTTGGCTTTTATTGATGGAGACAAGCGGCATTATGTAGACTATTACGAGATGATTTTGAATTATTTAGAGCCTGGAGGGTATATTGTTGCAGATAATACTTTATGGGATAATCATGTGTTAGAGGAATATACGCATCATACGGATAAACAAACTTTGGGCATTAAGCAATTTAATGATTTGATTGCTATGGATGAACGGGTGGAAAAAGTGATACTCCCATTGCGAGACGGATTGACTATTATAAGAAAAAAAGCGTAGTTAAATAATTATAGATAAAAATTCAACCAATAACATGGAAACGACCAGACAAAACAAAATTGCAAGACTTATTCAAAAAGAGTTGAGTGACATATTTTTAATGCAAACTAAGGCTATGGGGGGAGTTCTGATTAGTGTCAGTGCTGTACGTATAAGTCCGGATATGAGTATTGCACGCGCTTATTTAAGTATATTTCCCTCTGTACGGAGCGAAGAAATTATTAAAAATATCAATGATAATACGAAGTCCATACGTTTTGAATTAGGTAATCGTGTTCGCCATCAATTGCGTATTATTCCTGAGCTGAAATTCTTCATAGATGATTCTTTGGATTATATTGAGAATATTGACAGGTTGTTGAAATAATTCGGATTATACATCATAATGTTGCGCAATCTATGAATCTTTCATTATTCATTGCAAGGCGATATCTTTTTTCAAAAAAGACCCATAATGCCATTAACATCATATCTGGTATATCAGTGTGCGGGGTGGCTTTGGCCACTATGGCTATGGTGTGTACGTTGTCTGTTTTCAATGGATTTCAAGATTTAGTTGCCGGCCTATTTACAGCCTTTGATCCTGATATAAAAATTACAGCATCGCATGATAGATATTTCCATGGCAATGATTCCACAATACAGAAAGTGAGAAATCTGCCAGAGGTGGAGACTTCCACTTTGAGTTTAGAAGAGAATGCTATGGCGCAGTATAAGAAAAGGCAGGCTGTTGTGACAATAAAAGGGGTAGAAGATAATTTCCAAGAATTGACGAATATTGATAGTATTTTATATGGGTATGGAAAATTCATGCTTTGCGATGAAATCGCAGATTATGGAATTTTAGGAATGCAACTCATTTCAGTTCTTGGGTCAGGTGTTCGGCCTATAGAACCGATAGAAATTTTTGTTCCCAAACGTAATACCTCTATTAATGTTGCGAATCCATCGGCAAGTTTTAAAAAAGATTATCTTTATTCTCCTGGTGTAGTTTTTGCTGTTAATCAAGAAAAATATGACGGTTCTTATGTATTGACATCATTGGATTTTGCTAAGCGATTGTTTTGTTATGATACAGAGGTGACCTCATTGGAGTTGAAGTTAAAATCGGATGTTAATGTCATAGCTACTCAGCAGAAAATTGAGCGAATGCTAGGTGCAAATTATCTCGTTCAGAATAGATTTGAACAGCAAGCAGATGTTTTTCGTATCATGAAAATAGAAAAACTGGTATCTTATATATTTTTATCATTCATACTTCTAATAGCAAGTTTTAATATCATAGGTTCCTTGTCGATGCTTATCATTGATAAAAAGGGAAATGTGGAAACATTGCGTGGTTTGGGAGCAGATAACAGTTTGATAAAAAATATATTTTTTATGGAAGGTATCCTAATTTCATGCTTAGGGGCTCTTGCGGGTATAATTATCGGTTTGCTTCTCTGTTTTTTGCAAGAAAGATTCGGATTGATATCTTTGGGGAATCAAGGAGGCTTTTTGGTGGAAGCTTATCCTGTTTGTGTACAGCTGAAAGATATATTTTTAGTTTTTATTACAGTGTTAGTGGTTGGAAGTTTATCTGTATGGTATCCTGTGCATTATTTATGTAAATTTCTCCTGAAATAGAATAACTTATTTATTGCAATTTTTATTCCTTTAGGCGCAAGCTTGCAAGGTAGTCGTAATGTTTGCCTTCTTGGATAAGTTCTGTACAAAAACCACATTCTGAAGCATAATAGGATAATGTTTGGAAATCAAGATAAAGCCAATTAAATGGTTCGCCTATTATATTTTTGTATTGCATGTAAAAATCTATTTCTCCGTAATATTTGTCCGCTAAATTGATAACAAAACTTCCATCTTCATCTTCAAAAAGGTAACGTAGATCACTGGAGTCCATAAAAATAGTTCCTCCAGGGTTTAATAAGTATTTCATTCGTTGAAAGAATAGTGGCATTTTTTCTAGTTGACCAATTATTCCAGAACCATTCATAAGCATATATATGGTGTCGAATGTTTCACAAAATCGTTCGTCGAAAAGATTAGTTAATCTAGCATCTTTAACCCCTCTTTTTTGCATTACCTGAACAGAAAGTGGCGAAACATCTATGGATACGACGTCTAATCCGGATTCTTGCAAATAAATAGAATGGCAACCGCTTCCTGCGCCGACGTCCAATATACGTCCTTTGGCTAAAGAAAGAGCTTTACGTTCAAGGAGTGGCATTTCGTCCCAATTTCGGAACAGCTGTTTTACAGGTATTTCGTCTTCTTCGAATTGCGAAGAGAATACTCGAAGGCGTTCTGCTTTACCATATTGATAGTAGTCCAGAATAGCTTTACCCATTGGGTCCTTATCTGCAGGGATGGTGAACATATTCATTGTCTTATTACAAATAAAAGGGTATTATTTTTATATATGTGCAAAGATAGATATTATCCGAGAATTTGGGAAAATGTTTAAATAATATTAATTCTTTTAGGCGGGCATCGTTGCTCATACACATATTTTCTATCTTTGTACACATGCGGCAATTGCCGCAGAAAAAGAAGCATACTTTTTATTATTAAATAACTTAAGAAAATGACTAAAAAACTATTGATGCCATTAATGATGGCAGTGGTTGCTGTGTTGACATCATGCAGTAACAAGATGGGTGAACTGACTAGTGATTATTTCACTACTACACCTCAAGTTCTAGAAGCAGTAGGAGGCAAGGTGCCTGTAACAATTAATGGAAAATTTCCAGAGAAATTCTTCAATAAGAAGGCTGTTGTGACAGTGACACCTGTTTTAAAATGGAATGGGGGACAAGCGGTCGGAGACCCCGCTACATTCCAAGGTGAAAAGGTTGAGGGAAATGATCAGACGATTAATTATCGTTTGGGCGGAAATTATACGATGAAAACTTCTTTTGATTATGTTCCAGAAATGGCAAAGAGTGAGCTTTATTTACAATTCTCAGCCAAAATAGGGAAAAAGGAAGTGCGTATTCCTGATGTGAAGGTCGCAGACGGAGTTCTTTCTACTTCTGAGTTGGTAGCTGCAACTTTAAGGAGTGCAACACCTGCTAATGCAGAAGATGCTTTCCAACGTGTTATAAAGCAAGCAAAGGAAGCAAATATCCAATTTTTGATTCAACAAGCTAATATTCGTGCAAGTGAATTGAAATCTGAACAGATTAAAGCATGGGGAGAGGCTATGAAGGAGATTAAAGCAGATGAGGAGAATAAGGTCTTGAGCAATGTGGAAGTGACGGCGTTCGCATCACCTGATGGTGAATTTGGGTTGAATGAGAAATTGGCGGAAAATCGTGAAACTAATGCTGCCAAGTTTGTGGAAAAACAACTGAAGAAGGAAAAATTGGAAGGTTATGTGGACACTAAATATACAGCAGAAGATTGGGAAGGTTTCAAGGAATTAGTCGAGAAAAGTAATATCCAAGATAAAGAAGTGATTTTGCGCGTACTTTCCATGTATGACGATCCCGAAAGACGTGAGATTGAAATTAAGAATCTATCTTCTGTATATGGGACATTGGCTGATGAGATCTTGCCTCAATTGCGTCGTGCACGTTTGACTTTGAATTATGAACTGATTGGTCGCTCAGATGAACAAATCCTGAATACTTATGCCTCAGCACCTAAAGATTTGAGTGTAGAGGAGTTGCTGTATGCTGCGACTTTGGTTGAAGGTATAACCGATAAAGAAGCGATTTATCGTAAAACGGCAGAAATCTATCCGAATGATTATCGTGCATATAATAATTTAGGTGAATTGGCCTATAAGAATGGTGACATTGAAACTGCACTTACATATTTGGAAAAGGCTATTAGTATTAATCCTTCTGCTGCAGAAGCTAATACTAATTTGGGTTTGATAGCTTTAGCTAAGGGAAAGAGAGCAGAAGCTGAAACTTATTTTTCTAAAGGCGCTGGTAGTAAGACCTTAAGTGAATCGTTAGGTAATCTTTATATTTCACAGGGTCAGTATGAGCGTGCAGTTAGTTCATTTGGAGAATCTAAAACAAACAGCGCTGCTTTAGCTCAGATTTTAGCAGGGGATTACAATAAAGCACAGAATACTTTGCAAGCCGTAAGTAATCCTGATGGCTATACTGATTATTTGATGGCCATCATTGGTGCCCGTACGAACAATGCGTCCATGGTTGTAAATAATTTGGCTAAAGCTGTTAAGAAGGATTCTTCTTTAGCTCAAAAAGCTTTGACGGATATCGAGTTTGTTAAGTATGTGGCAAATGCTGATTTCTTAAATGCGTTGAAATAAACTATCTTTAACGTGTAAGAGTTCAGAAAATAGTGAATGGGCTGTCTAATTATTAAGAAACAATGTCATTTCCTATTTTCTGTACTTTTACACGTCTTTACTAATAATCTCTAAGGAGATGTTTATGACGAATAAAGTATATATCTTTCCTGTATTTCTGATAATCATATTAGCAATATTAGTTGGAGGTTGTCAGAAAGAGGAGAATTCGTTTACTTTGGAAGTAGATATACAAGATTTTACAGATACGACAGCCGTACTTTATGGGGTTTTTAGTCAGCCTGACAGTCTTATGTCTTTTCCCATAAAAGGGGGAAAACTAAAATGTGTTATCCCTATGGATACTATTACACCAATGTATTTGATTTTGGGAGATGGTGGACAAAATCAGGTGGAGACGGTTCTTTTTGCAGAAGAGAATACTAATATACGTATTGAAGGTAATGTCACCCATTTAAGTAATTTGAAAATTACAGGAGGAGGGGAGGAGCAGAAATTATATCAAGCTTTTTTAGATCAAAAGACTAAAGAGAATATTACTAAAGAGATACAAGAAATTGCTGATAGTTTTATTACCGCTCACCCTTTGTCTGTTGTAAGTGTTTTTTTGGTAAAAGAGTATTTTGCCCAAGCATCTGGTGTAGTTAAAGAACAAGTGGAAAGAGCTGTAGGGAAGCTTAGTGGCAAAATGCAAGATCACCCTTATATATTACGGTTGCAAGATGAGTTGAAGGATTTAAAAGAGACTCAATTAAATAAAAGCTTTTATTTTACAGCTTTTCCTGATACAACAGGGCGGAGTATTTCTCAAAAGGAGTTTAAAGATTGTTATGTAGTGTTGTCATTCTGGGCTTCATGGCATGAGGAAAGTCGGGAGATGTTGGATTCTCTAGAGAGTATTATAGAAATGTTTAAAAAGAAACCTGTGAAATTCGTTCATTTATCATTAGATAATAATCGGGAAAATTGGGTGAACGCTATACGCTCTGATAGTATTTCAGGAATTCATGTTTGTACTTCTTTAGGGTGGGCAGATCCTACAGTAGTGGCTATAGGCATTACTGATATTCCTTGTAATATTGTTATATCACCTCAAAATAGAATTATAGGAAAGAATATGGAGAATGGTGTCTTGATACGGTTTATAGAGAATCAATTAAATCAATCTAAACGTAAAAAAGATAAATAGCATTTAGATATTTACATAAATATACATTTAATCTTGTATAAACGCTTAAGATGTTACAGCTATGTTAGTGAAAGTATTCAGTGCTTCTGTCCAAGGAATTGAGGCTACAACCATCACTATTGAAGTAAACTTATCAAGAGGTGCTAAATTTTTTTTGGTAGGTTTGCCTGATTCTGCTGTTAAAGAGAGTCATGAGCGTATTATATCTGCTTTGCAAGTGAATGGGTACAAGTTCCCTCGTTCACAAATAATCGTAAATATGGCTCCTGCTGATATACGGAAGGAGGGTTCTGCTTATGATTTACCTTTGGCTATTGGTATTATGGCTGCAGGAGGAACTGTCAGTACAGAACGATTAGAAAAGTACATGACAATTGGAGAATTGGGCTTGGATGGAAAACTTCAACCTGTTAAGGGTATATTACCTATAGCAATCAATGCTCGTAAGCAAGGGTTTGAAGGGCTTATTGTCCCAGTTCAGAATGCTCGTGAAGCAGCTGTAGTAAATCGTTTGAAGGTGTATGGCGCAGAGACATTAAATGAAGTTATTGATTTTTTTAATGGTGAATGTGAATTGGTTCAGGTTGAGGTAAATACGAGAGAAGAATTTTATGCTCATCAAGAACATTTTGAATATGACTTTGCTGATGTCAAAGGTCAAGAAAATGTCAAACGTGCTTTAGAAGTAGCTGCTGCGGGAGGGCATAATTTAATTATGATTGGGCCTCCCGGAAGTGGAAAATCCATGATGGCTAAGCGATTGCCATCTATTTTGCCGCCACTTTCTTTGGGTGAAAGTTTGGAGACAACCCAAATCCATTCTGTTGCAGGAAAATTGAGTAAAGATTCATCTTTGATGGCCATACGTCCATTTAGAAGTCCTCATCATACAATTTCATCTGTTGCACTTGTAGGTGGAGGTACTAGTCCGCAACCTGGTGAAATTAGTTTGGCACATAATGGTGTGTTATTTCTTGATGAGCTTCCAGAGTTTAATCGTACAGTGTTAGAAATGCTTAGAGGACCATTAGAAGACCGCTCCATTAGTATCTCTCGGGCAAAATATGCAGTGGAATATCCAGCATCTTTTATGCTTGTTGCGAGTATGAACCCGTGCCCTTGCGGTTATTATAATCATCCGACGAAAGCATGTGTATGTAATCCCGGTCAAGTTCAGAAATATCTTAACCGTATTTCTGGGCCACTTCTAGATAGAATAGATATTCAAGTAGAGATAGTTCCTGTAGCATTTGGAGAATTGGCTGATTCGCGAAAAGGCGAATGTAGCGCGGTTATACGGGAGCGTGTTGTTGCAGCCCGGAAACTGCAGGAAGAAAGATTTGCCAATACGGGTATACATTGTAATGCCCAGATGACTCCTCGTATGTTGGCTGAATATGTTAAATTGGATGAAGTGGGGAATAACTTATTGCGAAATGCTATGGAGAAACTGAATTTATCGGCTCGTGCTTTTGAACGTATACTGAAAGTTGCACGTACTATAGCGGATTTGGATGAAAGTCCTATGGTGAAATCTATGCACATTGCAGAAGCTATAGGTTATAGAAATCTGGATCGTGATAATTGGGCAGAACGGTAGTTGAATTTTATTTATATTAAAGAATAATGTCTATGAATTTGGGAAAAGTAATGGACCTAAAATCCATAACAGATAACAAAAAACTGTTCATTGAAACTTATGGATGTCAGATGAATGTTGCTGATAGCGAAGTCGTAGCTTCTATTATGCAGATGGCAGGATACGAACTTGCCGATACTTTGGATGATGCAGATGCTGTATTTCTGAATACATGCTCCATACGTGAAAATGCAGAACAGAAGATCTATGGGCGTTTAGATTATTTTCATGCTCTTCGCAAAAAACGTCCTCAATTGATTGTTGGGGTGTTGGGGTGTATGGCAGAAAGAGTTAAAGAGAAATTGATAGTGGATTATCATGTAAACCTTGTCGCTGGTCCTGATGCTTATCTTTCTTTGCCAGATTTGATTATGCAGGCAGAAGCTGGATATCCTGCTATGAATGTAGAATTATCCACTACAGAAACATATCGAGATGTAATTCCTGCTCGTGTTTGCGGCAATAAGATTTCTGGATATGTTAGTATTATGCGTGGTTGTAATAACTTCTGTCATTATTGTATTGTTCCTTATACACGTGGACGTGAGCGTAGTCGTGATTTAGATAGTATTCTGCGTGAAGTGAAGGATCTTGTTTTAAAGGGATATAAAGAAATAACTTTGTTGGGTCAGAATGTAAATTCATACTGTTTTGAATCTAATGGGCAGATTATTACATTCCCTATATTATTGCGGAGGGTGGCACAAACTGCCCGAGGGATACGAATTCGATTTACGACTTCTCATCCTAAGGATATGAGTGATGAAACTTTGCAGGTTATAGCGGAAGAACCTAATGTATGTCGTCATATCCATTTGCCTGTCCAAAGTGGGAGTAGCCGAATTTTAAAATTGATGAATCGGAAGTACACACGTGAGTGGTATTTGGAACGCGTAGATGCTATTCGGCGTATTATACCAGATTGTGGATTGAGTACAGATATTTTTAGCGGATTCCATTCAGAAACAGAGGATGACCATCAGCTTTCTTTGTCCTTGATGCGTGAATGTAAGTATGACTCTGCTTTTATGTTCAAATATAGTGAAAGACCAGGGACATATGCTTCTAAACATTTGCCAGATGATGTTCCCGAAGAGGTTAAGATTCGTCGTTTGAATGAGATTATTGAGGTTCAGAACCAATTGTCAGCTGAGGCTAATAGACAATGTATCGGTAAGGTATATGAGGTGTTGGTTGAAGGCTTTTCTAAACGATCCCGAGAACAATTGGTGGGTCGTACAGAGCAGAATCGTGTAGTCGTTTTTGATAAAGGCGAGCATCGTATTGGAGATTTTGTGACTGTGCGTATCATTGATTCTTCATCTGCGACTCTTAAGGGAGAAGAAGTTTTAGTAAAATAGTAATTGTTTAGGACGAATCTATATTAATAAAATTATGAAGAAATTGCTTTCACTTCCTCCAAATTTGGTGGAGTATTTTCATGATATTGAATCCGTAGATTCTAAGGAATGGTATTGTACATCTGACCCAGTAGGGGTAAAGTTGGGTTCTGGTGGCGGAACTGCATGGTTGCTTGATTCGTGTTATCGTTTTGAGGCCTTATCAAATGGGGGAACTAATAATGAAGTCTGTTCATTTGATGAATGGCTTTCTCAGGAGAAACGAATTCTACTTCATGCTGGTGGACAAAGCAGACGCCTTCCAAGCTATGCCCCTTCTGGTAAAATACTCACTCCTATTCCTATTTTTCGTTGGGCTAAGGGACAAGTTCTGAAGCAGAATCTTTTATCTCTTCAATTGCCTCTTTACAATCGTATTATGGAGAAAGCACCAGCCTCTCTCCATACCCTTATAGCTAGTGGTGATGTATATATACGTTCTTCAGAACCTTTGCAAGAGATTCCTGAAGCAGATGTTGTTTGTTATGGATTGTGGGCAGATCCTAGTTTAGCAAAGAATCATGGTATCTTTGTTTCTTCACGTAAGTCACCAGAGAAACTTGATTTTATGCTTCAGAAACCATCTGTCAAGCAAATGGCACACTTGATGCAAACTCATCTATTTCTTATGGATATAGGTATATGGTTGCTTAGTGATCGTGCTGTAAGATTGCTGATGAAACGTTCTGTGTCTGAAGGAGCAACTCCTGATTGTAGTCTCAAGTTTTATGATTTGTATTCAGAATTTGGTTGTTCTTTAGGTGCAAATCCTACGATTCATGACGACGAATTGGCTTCTTTAAGTGTTGTTGTATTACCTCTTCCAGGTGGTGAGTTCTATCATTATGGTACTAGTCGGGAATTGATTTCATCCACAGTCTCTATACAGAATATAGTAAGAGATCAGCGAGAAATCTTACAACGACGTGTGAAAGCTCATCCAGCCATGTTTGTACAAAATGCAAGTATGGGGCAAACATTGACATCAGATAATTATGAAGTCTGGATTGAAAATAGCTATGTTCCTGCTTCGTGGGAATTGGCTCATCAACATATTATTACGGGTATACCTGAGAATAAGTGGCAATTGAAACTTTCAGCGGGTGTATGTGTAGATATTGTTCCGATTGGTGTGCAGGAATGGGTCTTGCGTCCTTATGGATTTAATGACTCTTTTAAGGGGGCATTGACTGATGCTGATACCTGTTTTATGGGTATTACATTTTCTAAATGGGCTGAGGAGCGCTCGTTATCTGCTTTAATGATAGAGCAGAATCATGATATGCAGCTTGCTCGCCTTTTCCCGATTTGTCATGACATCGATGAAATGGGAATAATTCTGCAATGGATGATAGGGAATTCAATCGATGAAAAGGGATTATATTTGTGGAATAAAGCAAGAAAACTCTCTGCAGATGAAATCTCATGGCAGGCCAATTTGCGTCGTCTCTACGAACAACGTGAGGAGTTACGTGCGCAGAGTTGGAATGCTTTAGCTCAGAATCATGAAAAGAGCGTGTTTTATCAACTCAATTTGGAAGATGCTGCGGCTGAATTCGCGCGTTTTAATCTTCCTATGCCGGCACCATTAGCGGTTGATACCCCTCTTCTGACCCGTATACATGACCATGCGTTCCGTGCCCGTTTGCATGCTTTTCGTGGTCAGGATATAACTGGAGAGGAGGATAAAGCCTTTAAACTTTTGTGTGAAGGTTTGACCGAACATATATTATCTGTTAGGCAGAATCCTCATCGGGATGTGTATGCAGATCAGATTGTGTGGGGTAGAAGTCCCGTACGTATTGATTTGGCTGGTGGTTGGACCGATACTCCTCCTTATTGTTTAAGTGAAGGAGGTAATGTGGTGAACCTTGCAGTGGAATTGGGTGGGCAACCTCCTTTACAAGCATATGTAAAGCCGTGTAAAGAATTCAAAATCATCCTGCGTTCTATAGATTTAGGTGCAATGGAGGTGATTACTACTTATGAAGAATTGTGTCAAGTAGATAAAGTCGGTTCTCCATTTTCTATTCCAAGAGCAGCTTTGATGTTAACAGGTTTTTGTCCTGCTTGTTCTTCCGAATCTTATGGAAGTCTTGAGGAGCAACTTCGCGTTTTCGGTTCTGGTATTGAAGTGACATTACTTTCTGCTGTTCCTGCAGGATCAGGATTGGGTACCAGTTCAATCTTAGCTTCCACGGTATTGGCAGCTATTGCCGATTTCTGTGGGTTGGCATGGGATAAAAATGAAATCTGTCTCCGAACTTTGGCATTGGAACAGTTGCTTACTACTGGCGGTGGATGGCAAGATCAATATGGTGGAGTACTGCATGGTATCAAACTACTTCAAACACAATCTGGGTTTAATCAAAGTCCGCTTGTGCGGTGGTTACCCGAATTCCTTTTTACAGATTCTGAATATCAAAAATGCCATTTACTCTATTATACAGGCATCACTCGTACAGCTAAAGGTATTTTGGCGGAGATTGTGCGTCGCATGTTCCTTAACGAGTCGTCGCAACTTCAATTATTGGCAGACATGAAGTCTCATGCTTTAGATCTTCATGAAGCTATAGTGCGTGGGAATTTTCAGGAAATGGGTAAACTTGTAGGGGTATCATGGCAGCAAAATCAATTACTTGATTCAGGAACGAATCCTCCTTCCGTGCAATCTATCATAGATCGTATTCATGATCTTTGTCTTGGATATAAACTTCCGGGTGCTGGTGGAGGAGGCTTTTTGTATATGGTGGCAAAAGATCCTGAGGCTGCGGTTCGTATCCGGCACATACTGCAAAGCAATCCTCTGTGTGATACCGCCAGGTTTGTTCATATGAGTTTGTCAGATACAGGACTGGTAGTCAGTCGTAGTTAAATGGAATAAAAAACAGCGGATAATTGATTAAGAGCAATGATTGTCTGTCGTAATCAATTATCCGCTGTTTTTTATTAGACATTACCTGAGCCTTAACACTTGTCCTACAGAAAGCGATTCTTCTATTGATAGTTTGTTCATTTTGTATAATCGTTCAAGGCGTACTCCATATCGTTGTGATATCATATACATTGACTCGCCACTTTGTACGGTATGCGTGTAATATGGCTTCTTGGCACGCCGATGTTTTTTCTCCAAATAAATGATATCTCCTGCTTTCAGGCGATATCCCTTGTAAAGGTCGTTCCATTTACGGAGTTTTCGTTCGGAAATACCAAACTCCTGTTTCAGTTCATCCCAAGTATCGCCGTCACGGGCTACGATATAAAGCAATCCATTGGCTACAAAGGGTTCGTGAGGGTAAATAGACTGTCCGCCAATCTTTCCTCCTCGATCATATCTGTCCAATCCATAGAGTTCTATCAGTTCTATAAGTCGCTGAGCATACGCAGGGTTAGTTGCGTATCCGGCTTTCTTCAGCCCTTTTGCCCACCCTTTATAATCAGTTCTTTTCAGTTGAAAGAGAGCAGCATACCTCTTTTTACCTGCCAAGAAACGAGAATGGTCTTCGTATGATTCACGGGCATCCTTGTATACACGGAAACATTCGCCACGTGCATCGTCATCATGATAGGTACGCCGTCCTCTCCAATCATTCCCGCACTTGATACCAAAATGGTTGTTTGATTGCTTAGTAAGCCTGCTACGTCCGGCCCCACTCTCCAACAATCCCTGAGCTAATGTGATACTGGCAGGAATTCCGTACCTGTTCATCTGCCTGACAGCTTCATCCCTATACTTTTCTATATAGTCAGTATAATATTGAATCCTACGTTGGGCTATTGCGCATATATTAGCCAACAGGAGTATCCCTACCAGTATCTGATATCTCATGATTTATAATCTATTGCTTGACCGTTATTACTGAATCATAACTTTTACCGTCTGTTCTCTATCGGATGTGGTAATGTGCAACAGGTAGATACCTTTATCCATTCCTGTAATAGGTAGGATGTTATCATTGACCGTGCGAATGGTCTGCCCTGTCATATTTACAGCCGATACTGCTGTCACTCCTTCGGCTTCTACAATGATATATCCTTCTTTCTTGTCCAAACGGAGTGCGGTTACACGATTTTTACCTATATTGGAAGCTCCTATCTTGAAGAAAACGGCAGTTCCCTTGACCTCACGATTCCCTTCATAGAACACATCTACATTTAATCGATGAGTAGCATCCTCTTCTGTGCCAAAATCATGTGTGTACGATGTCTCTGTCAGTAATGTTGGGGTAACCACTTTGTTGTCAATTCTGATGTTATAACCATTGACAGGTATCTCCTTTTCTATTGGATTGGCCAGCACCAATCCCATCATCCAGTTGCCAAAAGCTGAGGCCTGACTCACCGATGTATAGGTCGCCCCTTCATTCAGAGAGTACAGGTCACCTTCTTCTATGTAAGGCATGCGGGCATCCAATCCCAAAGGAGCCGTTTCTGGAGTCACATCATAGCATTCCAACAGCAGACGGTAGGTGCTTCCCGCTTTCATAGTGACAGGCTGTGCCAACGTCACAGTGTTCCACAAACTTGGAGTATAGCTTTCAGGCCAGGCTTCACAAAGAATCTTACCATCTTCTTCTAAGAAGAATGTGTATTCAGCCGTTGTCAGAGGATAAAAACGGAAGCCCGTTATTTGATATCCTTCGTATCCGCGAGTCTTTTTAGGGGTATATACAGTAGCAGCGATATAGTTATAATTATTGGCTGCAGGGCCAAGTACCCCACCTTGCAGGGCATCTGTACAGTGAGTAAGGAATATCTCATCATTGTCCACAGGCGCTTCCCAAGAGAACGATGCAGAACTACTTGTAAGTAATTTTATATCAACAGTGGAGATGGCCTTGAACACATCTTCGTTGGGTACAATATGCAGGGGAACGGAAACCACATCCGAGTTGGAACCATTTGCATATACAGACTTCACACCAATAGTGTGTTCACCACTAGCCAAAGCATCAAGGTTCAGACTGCAATTTGTGGTCTGGCCAATTTCTTTTGCTCCATCATATACGGCATAGTATTCAATGAGGTCCATCTGATCAGCCTTATCGCCTGAAGACGCCAAATTGGCCGCAATAGCCCAAGTGGTCAACTGTGTAGCACCAAACTTTTTCGCCTCCTCGTAGAGTGAATAAAAATCAGGTTCGGTAGTCATACGTAACAAGTCTGTTTGTCCCGGTATTGGATTCCCACTGACTTCTCCTAATACATTGTAACCCGTATGGTCAGCGGGAACAGCCACTTCGATAGCGACGTATAGATCTGCTCCTGCAGGAACTCCAATTGGTGAGTTCAGTTTCACCACGTTCTCTTTGCCATAGGAGAGAGATTGTGTGACAGGCTGTGTGTAAATAAGTTCGCGTGTCCCCCCCATGACTTTCTTGTAAATGTTCACTTGCCATGCCTCTTGTGCTGTCATAGGAAAGAAACTGATACTGTTAATGGTGAAGTCCTTGTAAAGGGCTGTCTCTTCAGCCGAGATTCGGATAGCCGCCTCGAAGGAGTTGTTTCCTCCACCAAAGCCAGTTACATTATCCTTTTCGTCATAATAGTCTATTACTGTAAGATTAGTACGGGGTGCATCCCACATAAGCAAACCACCGCTATACCCCACTTGACGGGCAAAGAGGTTTCGGGGAGCTTGAATGGGCTGAGCCTCAATAACAGCATCCATACTCTGTGATGCCACTGATTCGGTTTCACCATAAAGGGCTGTCACATGATAGGTATATCTGCCCGTCTCGGAAATATTGTCGATGTAAGCTGTAGCAGTGAGGGGCTGTCCATTAACCTTTACGCCATTGCGATAGACATTGTAACCGGTTACGCCCTCAACGCCTGCCAAGGGTGCTTCCCAACTGAGCCGTGCAGCTGCGATACCTGCCAAGGGGGTGGCTTCCAACTGTACGGGCGGACGAGTCGTAAGATTCTCGTCTAATTTGATAATCATGCTACATAATGCACCTACCGTATCGTAGTAAAGTACCGCGAAGGTTTTCTCATCATTTGAAATACCTACGGCACGGATGAAATAGATGTCAGTACCCTCTCTTAGAATAGTACTGTCAGCATCCATATTTACCCCTTGCTCCTTCAAATAATCGTATAGCCAACGGGTTTTGCCATCTTTGAAAATGACGGCTTGGTCAAGTTGGGTTGCTTCGGGTGATTCGTAGCCAACGATGGTACCATTATCGTTGATGTCAAAGACATCGAAATTGAATGGGTCACGTGTGATAGTGGGCATGTCTGTTTTCTCACCAGTTTCTACGTTATAGAGAGCACGCAAGGCCATGTTAGAAGCCGTGGGGTCAGTAATTTGGTCAGCCGGAGTATCATAATAACCTTCCCAAAAGAGCAACCACTTGCCGTTGGGGGAGAACTTACGGGCCGAACACCAAGCGTTGCTCAGACGCTCATCCATAATAAGGGTAGCTCCTTTGTTTACCTCCCAAATGGTAGCCACACGAGCCTGTTCAGAGTTGGGTGTGGTGCTCCATCCGGCCGCTTTTTGGCCATCGGCACTGACAGTGTATATCATTCCTTCGTAACCACTTTCAGGTGTAAAGGCATGGGCAATCTCACCATCCTTCCACACCAAAGGTATGAGGCGGCTATTTTTGTCATTGTAGCTGCCACCGATGTAGGTGCCGTCAGGACTGATGGCATTGGCATAACCCACCTGATCATTGGTATGTACGGGGACATTGTTGATGTTGGGCAGATGATACCACTTCCCGTCTTTCCAATAACCGGCCGTGTATGCAGGAGCACCATTGTCGGTAGCTTCGGTGTTGTCAAACATTCCAGCTACCACACCATCGTTGCTGATAGCTGTACCTTCGGATAGACAGAGATCACCGCTCAGTAATTCAACTTTGCCGCTCATTAGGTTCCAACGGAAACCGTAACCCATGTTGTTCATGTTCACATAAACACCGGTGGCCCACTCACCATTGGGTGAGATTCCATATACCTGATAATCCTGAGGTGATCGTAGGATAAGGGCACCACGCTCCTGTCCTTTCACTCCTGCACAGAGGAGCAGAGTAGTAAGAAGTAAATGGATTTTTTTCATTGCTGTGTTTATTGGGGTTTATATAATATTCATCCGCAGATGACACAGATTCTTTTTGTTCTAAAATTATCTGCATCATCTACGGATGAGGAATGTTATCAGATACGTACCTTCACAGTCTGTACACCCTCGGCAGTCTCCACCTTCACCAGATAGATGCCTGCGGACAGTGCATTCAGGTCGAAAGAGGTGACACCTGCAGCTTGAGCTACCTGTGCACCCTGAGCGTTATATACAGTTACGTCAGCCTCGGCAGCAGCCACTACGATACCACCATGAACGGTCACCTTGACCTCGGCTTCAACACCTTCAATACCTGCAGCATCAATCACAGCCTGACAGTCAATGCTGATCATCTCACTGTTGGCCTTACCATACTTATAGACAGTCTGGATATAAAGGTTCACCTTGCCAGTGTAGCCACAGTTAACCTCCCATGTGAGAGCCTGTCCGTCAGTCTCACCATTGTCAGCTGCCTTCATCTTCTCCAGCATGACGTTGTAGCGCTGGAAAGCAAGCCCAGTGGTATCAGCAGGAGCTGTCCACTCAATAGTGGCATAATAAATACCTGCTTCCATACGGGCTGCCGTACACTTGAGTCCAGAAACTACAGGGAGTTCCACATGGTGTCTGTAAGTCACCACGTTAGAGATGTTCAATGCCTCCTCTGTTTCCATGAGTTCGTTAACAAGGACTGTCTGCACGTAGTAGTCGTAAATACCGTTCTTCACTCCTTCATCAACATAAGTCAGTTTGCCATCCACAGCATCAGTGGCATTCAGTCGTGCCAGAAGGATACCATGGCGATAGATGTCAAAGGCAATGGTACCGGTCACAGCAGCCTCGGGCAAGGTGATTGTCAAAACTGCAGTATTCAATGGCAAAGGCTCATGAACAGAGCTAATTATCTCACCATTTGTAACCTCCAACATTGCCACCGCCTCGGGATTCATCTCGCTCAACTCGGTGATGGTATAGGTAGATTCGTTCACCCAAGCACCATTAGCTGCCAAGGTCTGTACCTGCTCTTTGGTGCGGTTCACATTGCCATTGTCATGGGTATATACGGTGCGCTTCTCGCCTTGGTCGAAGCCGTAGAACCACTCATGCACCCAATATACCATCACGGTGTCGTTGGCATCATCGTCGTTGTAAGTCCAGGTCTCAATCTTCACGTCAGTAGTGTCTTTCAGTGTCCATGTGTGGGCACTGGTCTTACGCCCCTTTTCATCGTAGGTATAAGTACCGAAGTACTTGTCGCCATCATTAATTCCAGTAGAGTGTACAGAATCGGGTTGTCCGAAGGCATTGAAGGCACTGTAGGTAATTTCGTACATCGCGTATTCGCCACCTCCGTACTGGTTATAGTAGTCAGGTACTAATTTGGTTTCTTTTACTTTTTGTCCAGCCTCATTGTACTCATATGCCATACTATATCCGGCCGCCTGTAAGGTTTCTCTTACCAACTGTCCAACCTCATTGTAGGCATAGGTCACAGTGTCACGGTTGTCAATAAAAGCCAAGTCAGTACCATCGTGAATACCATACTTCTGACTGGCAGTCATAGTGAGTTGTCCAACCTCGTTGTATGCATACCCTTTGAAGTACTCAATTTCCCATTTGGACTCAGAGCCAGTAGCAGCATCTGCATAACTATAGCCATAAGTAGCTTCACGCTGCAAACGGTTTTCACCGTCATAGAGTGAGATCTTCTTGTGAGTCATCACTCCTACGCGTTGTCCCATGTGATCACCGTATGTCTCCACCACCTTCACCAAGCGAGTATCGGGGGCAGGTTCAGGATTGATAGGTTCATCCTCTTTCACTACCGCATCAGCAGTTGACTTGGCAAAACAGATACCTACCGCTTCACCAAGGAAAAGCTTGGCATCGTCAGCACCCGCCTCGCCCGATCCGGCAGCTGTCACCAATGTGGCGGTCTTGGTGGCAATGTCAAGGGTAATCAGATGAGACTGCCCGGTGATATAGAGAACTCCTTCGTGCAGGCCCAACGAACTGGTGCTGAAAGTGGTTGTCAGTTTTACTTTAGCTGTGGATTCTTCAGTGAACACATCGCTCATAGTATTGGTACTAAGGTTGTAGCTATACAGGTTGACCTGCTTGTACCAGAACTTAAACATCATATTCTCTCCAGTTTTCGGAGTATATTGTCCCATACCCACCATGTAGAGATTGCCGTTGCCATCGGGGGTAATACCGGCAATGTTATAGTTTGTAGCCTCCTCGGGAAGGGTTGCAATCACCGTTATCCGTCCGTTATTAGGGTTTACGGTACAGAGTTGGAGCATGTACTGTCCGTCTCCACTCTCTTCATCAGTCACTACAAACTCTTTCTTCAGAAGATAGAGTTTTTTGCTCTGCTCATCGTAGCACATATCGATAGCATAGGTCAGCTCGTAACTACGTCCCAATATCACCTTGTTTCCTGTTTTCATGTTCAGCGAGCAGAACATGTTCGTAGTGCTTCCTGATGCAGTTTCTGTCTCCATGTAGGCATAATAGACAGAATCTGCCAATGTACCCAACACTCCGAAGCATCCCTCGGTTGTGTCGGCATAGCAGATTTCGTTAACAATCCAAGGGGTTGTCACATCAAATGCATAGATGGCTCCCTTTCCATCATTGACTTTCTTGTTGGCACTACCTGTGAGGATGTAGGCTGTTGTTTGTGCACAAGCAAATGTGGCAACTGTCAGACAAAGGGTTGCCATCAGTAATCTTTTGTAAAACTTTCTCATACTAATCATTCTATTTAGTTGTTCTTCTAAAAATATAAAACTCCTTTATTTTAACCACCAAAGGGGGAACCCACAATATACCTTATTATTATATAGGACATATCATGGGGTTCTCCCTCGATATTTCAACTGACAAGTTGGCGAGCAGACAGCACATAGCCCACACCATCTTGTCAAATTGTTTCTATCAGTCAGCCAACTTTGCCTTGATAAACTCGCGGTTCAAGCGGGCAATGTGAGTAATGCTCACACACTTGGGACACTCAGCCTCGCAAGCACGGGTGTTGGTACAGTTTCCGAATCCTAATTCTTCCATCTTAGCCACCATCGCCTTGGCACGACGGGCAGCCTCGGGACGACCCTGAGGAAGGAGAGCCAACTGGCTTACCTTAGCTGAAACAAACAACATGGCAGAACCATTCTTACATGCAGCCACACAAGCACCACAACCGATGCATGAAGCAGCATCCATAGCCTCATCAGCATTCTGCTTGGGGATAAGGATGGCATTGGCATCCTGAGGCTGTCCGGTACGTACACTGACGTAACCACCGGCCTGCATAATCTTGTCGTAAGCCGTACGGTCCACCATCAAGTCCTTGATAACGGGGAAACCGGCAGAACGCCAAGGTTCTACAGTAATCACGTCGCCATCGTTGAAACGACGCATATAGATCTGGCAGGTAGTGGCACCTGTAGCGGGACCATGAGGATGTCCATTGATGTAGAGCGAGCACATACCGCAGATACCCTCGCGGCAGTCGTGATCGAATACAATAGGTTCTTTACCTTGCTCAACGAGCTGTTCGTTCAGGATGTCCAGCATCTCCAAGAAAGAAGTATCGCCGGGAATATCCTTCATCTGGTATGTTTCAAATGCGCCTTTAGCCTTCGGGCCAGCCTGACGCCACACTTTGAGTGTGAATGATATATTTTTATCCATATTATTTTTAGTTATTAGCTACGAACCGAAAG
Organism: Phocaeicola sp.; assembly: GCA_045545095.1. Taxonomy (GTDB): domain Bacteria; phylum Bacteroidota; class Bacteroidia; order Bacteroidales; family Bacteroidaceae; genus Phocaeicola_A. Next base: position 35,971 of record JAZQAG010000029.1, read on the forward strand.
CTACGAATATTCCATCCGGATGGCACTTGTAGCTTGTAACTTGTAGCTTATCACTCCTTAATTCTTATAATTACGTGTCTGTACCTTGATAGCCTCATACTCGAGCTGTTCCTTGTGGAGAACGGGCTCCTTGTCGTCGCTGCCTTGGTATTCCCAGCAAGAAACGTAGAAGCAGTTCTCATCATCACGCTTGGCTTCGCCCTCTTCGGTCTGATACTCTTCGCGGAAGTGGCCACCGCAGCTTTCGTTACGGCTGAGTGCATCGTAAGCGATGAGCTGACCCATAGTGATGAAGTCGTCCAAACGGATAGCCTTATCCAACTCGATGTTCATGCCTTCCTTGTCACCAGGGATGAAGAGGTTAGTATCGAACTCCTTACGGATTTCCTTCATCTTGGCAATACCTTCCTTCAAGCCTTCAGCTGTACGGGCCATACCTACGTAGTCCCACATGATGCGGCCAAATTCCTTGTGGATAGAGTCAACCGAGCGCTTACCCTTGATGTTCATCAGCTTGTCAATCTTAGCTTGGACAGCCTTCTCTGCCTCGATGAACTCGGGGAGGTCCTTAGAAAAGCGGGGAACAGTAATCTGGTCGGCCAGATAGTTCTGGATAGTATAAGGAAGTACAAAATAACCATCGGCCAATCCCTGCATGAGGGCAGAAGCACCAAGGCGGTTAGCACCATGGTCAGAGAAGTTACACTCGCCGATAGCGAAGAGTCCCTTCACAGAGGTCTGCAATTCATAATCAACCCATACACCACCCATTGTATAGTGGATAGCGGGATAAATCATCATCGGGTTGTAGTAGTCGCGACCGTTGGCAGAAGTGCGCTTTTCACCGGGGTTCACGTCGGTAATCTCCTCGTACATGTCGAAGAGGTTGCCATAACGCTGACGGATAACGTCGATACCCAGACGCTGGATAGCCTCAGAGAAGTCGAGGAATACAGCCAAACCGGTATTGTTCACACCGAAGCCTGCATCGCAACGCTCCTTGGCAGCACGGCTGGCTACGTCACGGGGAACCAAGTTACCGAAAGCCGGATAACGGCGCTCCAGATAGTAGTCGCGGTCTTCTTCAGGAATCTGCCATCCCTCCTTGGTGCCGGCCTGCAGAGCTTTGGCATCCTCCATCTTCTTGGGAACCCAGATACGGCCATCGTTACGCAGAGACTCTGACATCAAAGTCAATTTTGACTGCTTGTCGCCATGGATAGGAATACAAGTGGGGTGAATCTGTACGTAAGCGGGGTTAGCCATGTAAGCACCCTTACGATAGCAAGCCATAGCTGCTGTACAGTTACATCCCATAGCATTGGTAGAAAGGAAGTAAGCATTTCCGTAACCACCAGTAGCGATAACTACCGCATGGGCGGCAAAGCGCTCCAACTTACCTGTCACCAAGTTCTTGGCAATGATACCACGGGCACGTCCGTCAACGATGACAACATCCTGCATCTCGTAGCGGGTATAGAGCTGTACTTTGCCAGCACCTACCTGACGGCTCAATGCTGAGTAAGCACCGAGGAGGAGCTGCTGACCAGTCTGACCTTTGGCATAGAAAGTACGTGATACCTGTGCACCACCGAATGAACGGTTGTCGAGCATACCGCCGTATTCGCGTGCAAAGGGAACACCCTGAGCCACACATTGGTCAATAATGCTGTTTGACACCTCAGCCAAACGATATACGTTAGCTTCACGAGCACGGTAGTCACCACCCTTCACGGTGTCGTAGAACAAACGATAGACAGAGTCACCATCGTTCTGATAGTTCTTGGCGGCATTGATACCACCTTGTGCAGCGATAGAGTGTGCACGACGGGGAGAGTCCTGAATACAGAAGTTCAGCACATTGAATCCCATTTCGCCCAATGAGGCAGCAGCCGAAGCACCGGCCAAGCCTGTACCTACAACGATGATGTCGAGGCGGCGTTTGTTTGCGGGGTTCACCAGTTTTTGGTGAGCCTTATAGTTCGTCCATTTCTCGGCCACAGGACCGGCAGGAATCTTAGAATCTATTTTTGACATAGTTTTTAAGTTATTAGCTACAAGCTACAAGCTACAAGTTGGAATCAGTTCCCAAAGAATGCTCGCGCGGCGTAGCAATTATTTTTTTTGTTTTAATAAGTCGGGACAGCTCGTCACTCGTAGTAGCTGACTACTCGTAGCTCGTAGCTCGTCACTCTTTAGCAGCAAGCGCCGCAACCCATCAGGCTCTGTACGTAGAAAGCAATCACAACGGCAGCGAAGCCCAATACTACAATGGTAGTGTAGATCTTAGAGATGCAGATCCAACGGTTCAACCATACCTGGTTGTTCCATCCCAAAGTCTGCATAGCGCTCCAGAAACCATGGTTCAGGTGGAACCAGAGGGCACCCAACCATACGAGATAAAGCACTACGTTGATGATGCAGCTGAATGTTACTTGGATGTGATATACACCGTTGGTCACATTAGCCATTGTCTCGGCATCCACGTGAGCACCGCTCATGTGCATGATTTCGGGCAACTGCATCTTGGCCCAGAAGTGAACAAGGTGCAGGGCAAGACCCAAAATAACGATAATACCCAGAACGAGCATGTTCTGTGATGCCCATTCGACTTTGTCTTTACGACGTTCAGTCACAGCATAGCGCTCGCTTCCACGTGCTCTACGGTTCTGGATTGTCAGCCAGAAGGCATAGATGATGTGAATCACGAACAAGGCTGCAAGGCCGGCAGTAGCCACCAGCGCATACCAGTTGGCACCCAAGAACTCACAAATCATGTTGTAGCCCTCAGCAGAAATCAGTGCCACCAGGTTCATAGCCATGTGAAACGTCAGAAACAGGATAAGGGCAACACCGGTAACCGACATTACCACTTTCCTTCCTACAGTTGAATTACTTAACCACATAGTTTTTTTGTTTTTGGTTTTGATGATTATTGAATTTATTAGTTAATTTCGCTATAGGCCCCACTATAAGGCATAGCAAGGTCATAGAATACGGTGCAAATTTATAGTAAATTAAGGGAAAGAGCAAATAAATAACGAAAAATTTCTGTATTAGGCGTGATTACGCAATTATTAGAGGTGGAAAGTGCGAAAAGTTAAAAAGGAGGCAAGGAGATGGGCTATAGAGATCCATCGCTTGGCTATGGAAGTGCAAGCGTGGACTATGAAAGTCCATAATCGGCTTGACGAGACTAACAAGTATTATGGCATAGTCTTTCGGGAGGGGCGCACCGTGAGGCTTGAAGATATATATCTTAAGACCTGAAGATCTATATCTTGAGGCTATAAGATTTATATCTTCAAAGGGGGACTTGCTGCCAATCCACCCTTTACGCATATAGGAGGCTTGGTGGTACGATGGGGAGATGGAAGGTAAAATATCTTGGTATTATCTTTATCATTCCCTTATTTTGTACTATCTTTGCAGCCGAAAAAGTGTAAACAAAGGAGTAATAATCAAATTATTAACTAAATAGATGAAAAAACAATTATTTGCATTATTCATTATTGCATTGATGACTGCACAGGGTACAGTGTGTGCAGAGAATATAGTGTATTATAGCCAGGATTTTCAGGTAGATTCGAAACCTGCAGAATTGATCTACTATGATGGGGATGGGAATGAACTTGTCGATGATTTGGTCGGTACAGGATTGGAATGTGGCACATGGCACTTGGTCAAACTGAATGCTGGCGATTCTAATAAATTGATTGCAAGTGCATCCACTTTCACCACTCCAGGCAAAGCTAATGACTGGATGGTGACACCTCAAATAAAGATTTATGGTACAGGTGCCACGTTGTCTTGGAAATCCATGTCACTTTCCAATATTAAAAAAGACGGCTACAAAGTATACGTCTCAACCAAAGGGTATGATATGGAGGATTTTGAGGCTGAACCTATTTTCAGGATTGATGCTGAGCAGGGTGGCACATGGCAGGAGCATGAGGTGAATTTGGATAAGTATGCCGGCAAGACTGTCTATATAGCTTTTGTCAATGATTCTTATGACAGATACGTGCTTTGTGTGGATGATATCGTAGTGAGTGGCCCCGAGGCTACAGAAGCACAGGACCGTGTGATTTTCCAACCGACTACTCCTATTATGACAGATACTGGGGTTGCCCATATGTCAGTGGAGGTACAAAATGTGAAAGCCTCTACATTGGATGCATTAAAAGTATGTTTCCGTACTGGTACATCCGAACGGTCAGAGGAGTTCTCTGAAGAGTTCAAAGGACTTTCTTTGGCACAAGGACAGATGGTGTCGCTCACTATGGGGCAAGAAATCAGCGTACCAGTCAACACTTCATGTGTCTATGACGTGTGGGTCGAGGTGGATGGTGATCCCACTTTGTCGGTGCGCGATTCCATTCGCGGAACTTATTTTATCAGTAATCGCCGCACACTTATAGAGGAAGGTACAGGAACATGGTGCAGCAACTGTCCGGATGGTGCTGTGGCATTGGAATATCTGGAAAAGAATTATCCGGATAATGTAGTTTCTATTGCTGTGCATGGGGACAATGCTTCGGATCCCATGTATTATCCCGCTTATATAGAATTCTGCCAATTCCCCGCTTATCCTACGATGTTGGCTGACCGTAAATATTTGAGTTTGCCAATGGTAGTGGATGCCAATTATAATTATTCATTCTTTGCTCCCGGTAGCGGTGTGGAATACTTCTTCCTGTTGGCACAGCGTCAATATGCTGCTGCGGAACTTGGTGGTAAAGCTATGATAACCGATTTGGAGAACCGGGTGTTGGATATCAGTGTGGACAGCCGTTTTGTGAATGATATGAAGGTATCGGGATATGATATCGCCCTCATCTTATTGGAAGATAGTGTGACAGCTCCGGATGGTTCTCTGTATATGCAAACCAATGGCCGTGCAAGTACAAATTATACATATGTAGGATTGAAAGATACCATTACAGGTAGTGGCGGATGGGGGAAACTTCCAGGCAATGTGCGTATGAAATTCAATCATGTCGCACGTGCATCTTATAACGGTTCTTTCAACGGATATGGTAACAGTAATGGACTTCCTGTCAGTGCACAGGGCGGTCAGACGTACACCAGCAAGTTTACTTGGAATATACCTGAGGGTACGGTGAATCACATAGAGAATTGTTCGGTTGTAGCTTTGATGACCGATCCCACAGGCTATATTGTAAACAGTTGTAAGATGCCCGTCATCATCGACCCCAATGCCATTGGTCGCATAGAGAATACAGCCAATGCCACTATCACTGCCATTTACGCCCCCGACGGTGCACAGATGGATAAGTTGCAAAAAGGTATCAACATTGTGAAATATACTGATGCCAAAGGTAACACCTTCACTCGCAAGGTGGTGAAGTAAGAAGTACAAAGCTACAAGTTGCCATACGGCACAAAAAAGCCAAGGAGCGTCATCCCGACGTGCCTTGGCTTTTTTGCGCGCATACGTTTATTTAATCTTACGCTTCTATGGAAATTCTATTGATTAACTTCCACGCGTAGGAAGAATGCTATTCTTATGCGCTTAAGATTAGCATTCTTCCGCCGAAGGAATGGTATTCTTTGATTCTATTGAGAGGAAGTGTCACTTCTGTTCAAGCAAATTGTCTTTCGGCATGACCAACATCATGATGATGTAGAGTATGACTCCGGGGAAGGCCGCCGAGAAGAAGGCCAGAAGGATGTAAGCAATACGCACTACGGTAGCATCGATGTCGAGGTATTCGGCCAATCCTCCACATACGCCTGCAATTTTACAATCTCTGGTTGAACGTCTGAGTCTTTTTTCCATAATTCTATTATTTAATGGGTTAATAATCTTTTTATCCCCTCCCTTTTGGGGAGGGTTAGGGAGAGGTTTTCGCTCACTTCACCTTACTCAACTTGAAGTCGGTGGCAGAGAACCAGGTACCGTTCCAATAGCCGGTGGCACCGTTGCGGTTGGTCACACCGTAGCGGATGATGCTGTCGGTCACTTCGATGTTGTCGATGCGTACACGGCTCCATCCATGTCCGCGCTTGCGGTTGGCTTCAGCAATGCGCTTCACCTCGCCCGTCAGGGTGCTGTCGTTCTCCATACGGACCATAGCTTCCTGCCAAATCTCACCACCACTATTGGCATAGACGGGGAAAGGAGCGGAGAGGCGTTCACCCTTGCTATTGAAGGCATAAATCTCGGGGCCTTCGCCATTGGTGCGCACGGCCGCTTCGAGAGCATAGATGCCCGGAGTGATACGCACGGTGCGCTCAACGGTATAGAGCATATTGGGATGCTCGGAGAATCCGTCGATGTACTCCTTTGAGCGGTCACCACTATAGTGTTCGGAACTCTTCATATAGTTATAGGTATGGTCGTGAGCTATGACTTCCCAACCACGGTCGGTGAGCCAATCGATCTCCTCCTGGTTGCGACGCTCTTCGCGTTGCTCGTTATATTCGAAGTTTATCTGGCGTGTAGCCGCATCCATATTTATCCCGAATCCAATTAACGAAAAGATACCGACTATCAACGAAACGACAAATACAGCCAAATAAATCCACAACATACGTCCCATAGATTTACCTTTACCTAATACCCTCATGATGGCATGAATAGTCAAGTACACTAGTATGATAACCGCGATGAAAAGGGCAATACCGGAAATCCAAGTAAATCCACTATCTGAAATATGCTCCAACATTATCAAGTCACGATTGCCTATATCCATAGTGTGCCTTAACAAACCACTTTCTGGAAGAATCATGGACAAAAAACCTGCTCCAAAAAGAATCAGTAACAAAAATATGAAACCTGCAAAAAGAAATGGAGCCAACATGATGATGAGAGCAGCCTTGATGATAACAATGACAACCTGTACAAGTCCGCTACGATTAGATGACGATTTATCGGAAGTATCAGCACTGCTTACAATCTCCTCGTTCAGATTCTCCATTGTCACGGGCTTGCCATGCATACGCAAGCGCTCTTCGGGTGTCTTGGCTTCGGGGATAATCAGTGCCAGGATGACATAGATAATCAGCACCGTCCAGAAGGATATATATATAAAAGGTATGGGGAGTATGGCCAGCGCCACTACGATGAGGCGTACCCACACGGGGTCGATGCCGAGATAGCAGGCAATGCCGGAGAGCACACCGCACAACAATTTGTCGTCGGGATTGCAATAGAGGCGTTTCTTCGATACCTGTTCGCTGAACCATTCGCGTCCGCGATGTCCGGTGGCAGAGCCACTTTCTCCCTCGCCGGAAGCTTCGTCCAGCTCTTCGGGATTGCCTATGCGGCCTATGATTTCCTTGACCAATGCGATGTCTATCGGCTCGCGACCGTCGTTCTTCAACTCCAACATAAGTTCGGCTACGCGGTGTTCGATGTCGTCGGCAATCTCTTCGCCTCCCTCCTTACGGGAGAAGTATCTCTTCATGTCGCCCAAATAGCGATTGAGCAACTCGTAAGCGTCTTCATCAATGGCATACAGGGTGCCAAAGAAGTTGATGGTGATATTCTTTTTCATTGTACTTTTTTTAGTTGACAAGTTAACCAGTTGACGAGTTGACAAGGTTGATGGGTTGAACCTTGAACTTTGAACCCGAAACTTTTAATTTTTAATTCTTTAATTTTTAACTTCCAATCGGATAGGGCTTTCCGCCTTGAGGTGTCCCACGGTGGTGGCCAGTTCATTCCAAGCACAATCGAGGCCGGCCAGGAAGAGTTCCCCCTCGGTGGTGAGGGCATAGTACTTGCGCGGTGGCCCTTGGGTCGATTCGCGCCATTCGTAGCTGAGCAACCCGTCGTTCTTCAGACGGGTGAGCAAGGGATAAAGGGTTCCCTCGACCACTATCAGCTCGGCATCTTTCAAACGGACAATGATGTCGGAGGCATACGATGGCTCCTTTCGGAGGAGCAACATCACGCAATACTCCAACATCCCTTTCCGCATCTGCGATTTTGCGTTATCTACATTCATACGTCTTTAATCTTTTAGGGAGATAAAAGCTGATTATCTCCTAAATTACCTTGTCTTCAGGAACTTATGGCCATTGAAGGGACCTTGCAAGTCGGACGAACCACCCCTTCAAGTTCCATCGACGATGCAAATATATGTAATACTTAGGTACTTTGTATAACATAGTACTAATAATTTAACATATATTAGTGTATAAGTGCATTTAAAGTATTACTCAATATGTGGTATGATAATGTTGAAAAAGCCATATCTCTAATCATTAATAGGTATTAAAAGTCTTAAAATGGCAATAGATAGGTATTTGGTAAATAGGAGATTGGCAGTACCTTTGCAGCCTGAAAGAAAAAGGTTCTGTCATCACATCACTTTGGTTTGAAGAGTAAAATAAATAATAATATAAGTATAGGATGAAAAGATTTGTTATTTGTAGCTTGTTGTGCATGTTGTATGTATGGCCGTTGGCTGCACAGAATGGGAAACAGGGTAGGCGTAGTGATGCCAATATTGTAGGGCATGTCATTGATGGTGTTACGGGTAAGCATGTACCTTATGTAAATATCACTCTGAAAGGAACGACCATTGGAACTACCACTGATGAGAGTGGGCACTATTTCTTGAAAAACCTACCTGAAGGTACTTTCACAATGGAGGTCAGTACATTAGGTTACAAGAGTGTCAGTCGTGAAGTGGAATTAAAGCGCGGGAAAACGCGGGAAGAGAATTTTACCATTGAAGAAGATCTTATTGCCTTGGATGGTGTGGTGGTCTCTGCCAATCGTAATGAGACTTCGCGTCGGATGGCTCCTACACTGATCAATGTGATAGATACCCGGCTTTTTGAGACCACCACTTCTCCCACATTGGCTGAGGGACTGAATTTCCAACCGGGTGTTCGTGTGGAAAACAATTGTCAGAATTGTGGATTCCAACAGGTCCGTATCAATGGTTTGGAGGGGCCATATACCCAAATTCTCATCGATTCCCGTCCTATTTTCAGTGCTTTGTCGGGCGTTTATGGATTGGAACAGATACCAGCAAATATGGTAGAGCGTGTAGAGGTGATGCGTGGTGGAGGTTCGGCCTTGTTTGGTTCGTCAGCCATTGCAGGTACCATCAATATTATTACTAAAGAACCGTTGCGCAACAGTGGGGAATTGTCTCATACGACCATGTTGATTGGGGATGGGACTGTTGACAACAACACGACCTTGAATGCTTCACTTGTGACAGATAATCGGAAAGCCGGGCTCTTTATTTTCGGACAAAACCGTCAGCGTGGAGCTTATGATGCCAATGATGACAGTTTCAGTGAACTTTGTGAACTTGAACAGCAAACCATCGGATTCCGTTCATATATCAAGACCAGCAATTATAGTAAATTGTCGTTTGAGTACCACCATATTGAGGAGTTTCGTCGGGGAGGTGACTCATTGGACTTACCCCCACACCAGGCCAATATTTGTGAACAGACCGCCCATAGTATCAATGGCGGAGGTTTGAAGTTCGATTACTTTTCACCCAATGAGAAACATCATCTGAGTCTCTATGCTTCAGCACAGCATATTGATCGTGAGAGTTATTACGGGGCAGGACGTGATCCCAATGCATATGGTGCTACTACAGACTTGACAACAGTTGTGGGCGGACAATACGTTTACAATTTTGACCGCTGTCTGTTTATGCCGGCAACCTTTACTGGCGGTGTGGAATATAATCGTGATGCGTTGGAGGACAATATGTGGGGGTATGGCCGTGAATTGAGTCAGACTGTACATATTGGAAGTATGTTCCTGCAGAACGAGTGGAAGAACGATACTTGGAGTTTCCTTGTAGGTGGTCGTTTCGACAAGCACAACCTTATTGACGGGTTTATTTTCAGTCCTCGTGCCAATGTCCGTTTCAACCCTTCGGAGAACATTAATTTGCGTGCCAGTTATTCAGCCGGATTCCGTGCACCACAGGCTTTTGACGAAGACCTTCATATCGAAGCGGTAGGTGGCGGTGTGTCCATGATTGAGTTGGCTGAAGATTTGCAAGAGGAGAAATCGCATAGTTTCAGCTTGTCTGCTGACCTGTATCAGCGTTGGGGAGCCTTTCAGGCCAATTTGCTCGTAGAGGGTTTCTATACTACGTTGAATGATGTCTTTGCCCTTCGTGAGAAGAGCCATGAGGGCGGTATCCTCACTTTGGAACGTCACAATGCTTCGGGAGCCGATGTATATGGAATGACACTGGAGGCCAAATTGGCTTATCAGAATACGTTGCAGCTTCAGGCGGGTATGACCCTGCAGAAGAGTGAATATAAAAGACCTGAACAGTGGAGTGAGACAGCTCCTGCCGAGAAACGTATTGCCCGTACTCCTGAGGCCTACGGCTACTTCACTTTCAGTTACACTCCGATAAAAGCTTTTACGGCATCACTTTCGGGAACTTATACGGGTAGTATGCTGATGCAACATGTGGCAGGCTATGTCCCCGAGGATATTGCTGTTGAAACTCCCGATTTCTTTGACTTGAATTGCAAGTTCAGTTATGATTTTACATTGAGCGGTACCACTACTTTGCAGTTGAATGCAGGTGTACAGAATATCTTCAATGCTTATCAGGATGATTTTGACAAGGGTGAACTTCGGGATGCAGGCTATATGTATGGCCCCGGTCTTCCCCGTTCATTCTTTGCTGGAGCCAAGTTGAGCTTCTGATTCTATTACGACATATTTGCAGAATACTGCCAACTGTCCGCCATCTTGGGAGGTTTGATATCAAGGAGGCGTATGGTTGGCAGTATTCCGTTTCTGTTGATGCTTGAAGAGTTGGTATCAAGTTTTTCTCAATCTCTTTGGTCAGTTTCTTAAAAAGATATAATTTTGCACCCGATTAAGGTGAATAGGTATTTTTTAAGGTAAAAATAATCAAGAAATGAAAGGTTTTGTATTCAAACCGGCGCTCTTCACATCCTTGAAAGGATACAAGAAGGAGACGCTGATGGCCGACATTATGGCTGGTATCATTGTCGGCATCGTAGCCTTACCTTTGGCTATTGCATTCGGTATCGCTTCGGGAGTATCGCCCGAAAAAGGTATTATCACAGCCATTGTTGCAGGTTTGGCCATATCGGTATTCGGAGGCAGTAAGGTACAGATTGGCGGTCCTACAGGTGCATTCATCGTTATCATCTACGGCATTATCCAACAATACGGATTGGAGGGGTTGACCATTGCCACCATTTTGGCCGGTATATTCCTTATTCTATTAGGAGTCTTTCATTTGGGTACGATTATCAAATATATTCCCTATCCCATCGTGGTGGGTTTCACCAGTGGTATAGCACTCACTATCTTTACTACGCAGATTAGCGACGTGTTAGGATTGACCGAGACTATGATTGATGCCAACGGACAAGAGATTATAGCTCCGCTGAAGACTCCTGGTGACTTCTTAGGCAAATGGATGTGCTATATCGAGCATATCGATTCCATCAATTGGTGGAACACGGCAGTCAGCATTGCCAGTATCGTCATCATAGCCCTGACACCCAAGTTCAGCAAGAAGATTCCTGGTTCGCTCATTGCCATTATTGTCATGACTGTTGGGGTCTATCTGTTGAAAATGTATGGAGGTGTGAGTTGCATAGAGACCATTGGCGATCGTTTTACCATCAACAGTACGCTGCCTGATGCCGAGATGCCCAGCATGACGTGGGAAACCATCAAGCAACTCATCTCACCGGCCATTACCATTGCCGTACTGGGGGCCATCGAGTCATTGCTTTCGGCTACTGTGGCCGATGGTGTGGTAGGAGACCATCACGATTCAAATCAGGAATTGGTAGGGCAGGGGATAGCCAACATTGTTTCACCTATCTTCGGAGGTATTCCTGCTACAGGAGCCATAGCCCGTACCATGACCAATATCAACAATGGCGGACGTTCTCCGATAGCTGGTATTATACATGCCGTTGTGTTGCTGCTCATATTTCTTTTCCTCATGCCATATGCACAATACATCCCCATGGCTTGTCTGGCCGGAGTATTGGTTATCGTGGCCTACAACATGAGTGAATGGCGTACGTTCAAGCAATTGCTGAAAAACCCCAAATCGGACATTACAGTGTTGCTCATTACATTCATCCTTACCGTTATCTTCGACCTGACCATAGCTATCGAAGTGGGATTGGTCATTGCCTGTCTGCTCTGCATGCGTCGTATGGCTGAGACTACGCAGGTTTCTGTCATTACCGATGAAATCGACCCGAACACAGAAAGTGACGTACAGTTGCATGAGGAGCATCTCATCATCCCCGAGGGAGTAGAGGTTTATGAAATCAACGGACCTTATTTCTTTGGAATAGCCAACCGTTTCGAGGAAGTTATGCAGCAAATGGGCGACCGTCCTAAAGTGCGAATCATCCGTATGCGTAAAGTGCCTTTCATTGACTCGACAGGTATCCATAACCTGACAAACTTCTGTGAAATGAGCCAACGCGAAAATATCCATATTATCCTTTCCGGTGTCAACGAGAAGGTACACAAAGTATTGCAAAAGAGCAATTTCTACAATTTGTTGGGAAAAGAGAATATATGCCCGAACATCAATGTAGCTTTGGATAAAGCCCGCCTGTTCATTGATGGCGGTAATGTGTGAACGAGTTGAGTAGAGGGTGTAAGGAAAATCTTTATACACCCTCTTTTGAAGAGCAACGGTATTGGTGAGGAGTTACTCCAAAGCGTTGTTTGAAGGCATTGTAGAAGTTGGTGGAATTACTGAAGCAGCATATCTCCCGCACTTTATCGATTGTCAGGTCCGTTTTTCGCAACAGTTCTGCAGCATGTTCCAGTCTGCGGTAGCGAAGCAATTCGGCAGGTGAGCATCCCATCACCTCTTTGGTGCGTGTATAGAATCGGGTGCGTCCCATTTGCATTTGTGTGGCCAGATGATCGACCATAAAGTCTGGGTCAGTGATGTGTTTTGAAATGCTCTCTTCCAGCATCCATTTGAACCGTTCATCCCTTAAGGAGGACGGTTTCTTTTTTTCTTCTTCCGTCATCCGTTGTACCTCTTCAACTTTCAGATTGTGCCATGGGGCGATGATTTTTTGTTGATTCCTCTTCTCTGTGGAAGGGATTGAAATTGGGGAGGAGGTTGTTTCCTCTTTTGTCTCATCAGCCTTGCCATTTTCTTGTGAGGCAGTCCTTTGCCTGTTGTGATGGAAAAATCGCCATATGCCTATTCCTGCCAATATTGTAATCAGCCATTTTATCGGATTGTGCCACCATGGAGTAGCTATAGAGAAAGTATAGACACTTTCGGTTCCCCACAGGTAATTATCCGATGCTGATCTTACATGGATACGGTAACTCCCTGCTGGCAGTTCTTTATATACCGCCTTTGCTGTCGTTGTCGGGGTGCTCCACTCCTTGTCCACTCCTTCAAGGAAGAATTGGTAGAACCATTCCCCTTGCGGGAGGAAAGCAAAGTTGGTGACTCCTATCTCTATGCTGTCAGGTGAGGCAGGCAGTTTTTCCCATTCGTATGGGGAGATGAAGGTCTCTCCGTCCACCTTCATTTGTGACACGACCGTTTCAGTAGGTTTTCCGGAATAAGGCTTGTTCAGGGAGATAGAGTCGGTCTTTATCCTAATGGTATTGGCGGACGGGTGAATCGTGAAAATGTCATCCACCATCTGGTAGCTGTAGGTTGATGCTGCCGTATGTATCCATAAATCTTCGCCTTGTATTTGCAGTTTTGTACCTGTTACCAATCCTTGGTATTGGGTTGGGAGTGGAGTGTTTCGTACAATTTGTCGTGAGCGGTTGTATATCAGGAGACGTTCCTGATTGATGCCTATGCATATTCCCCGATATAAGGCAATACACTCTATCCCTTTGGAGGATGGCAGTTCTTTGTCAAAACCATTTCTAAAAAGGCCTTCATCAGTCAATATCCAGTCGTTCCCGCCTTCATCGGTCTCTATTTGTCGGATGGTGTACGGATATTTTTCCACCTCAAAATTTCCATTTGTGTATCTGATCCGGCAACACCCCTTGGCAGAACCGTACAACCAATGATATACCTTTCCATGATGGCACTTCCCGAAATCCTTATATGCAGTTGCAGGTGCATCTATAAATGTGCCATTGAACTGTTCCATTCCTCCAATCAGACCCTTGTCACTATGTATCCATAACAGGTGGTTCTCTCCATCGGGGCAGAGCATCAGTGTGTCAGCTTCATGGATATCCTGCCAAAGTGAGTCAGGACAAGGCAAGTGGGCAATACGGTAGCCGTCAAATCGGGCAATCCCTCTTTCTGACACGAACCACACATAGCCGTCAGTAGCTTGAACCGGGCTTTGCACTGTCATCCCCTCAGCCTTGGCTACGGTCTTTAACTGCTTGGCATAGTAGATGTTTTCTGCTCCCCATAGGAGAGAAGGCATCAGCAGTACGGCCATTATGATCAGTGTCACTAGTGGATTTTTCACGTTCATAAGAGTTCTCTTTTCATTGGTAGATGAGTGTTGAGATATAGGCTGGAGTAAACATCTCGTTGGCCACCTCCAGAATGTCATCCGCTGTGATGCTACGGATACGTTCGAACAGTGCGGCAGGATCCTCAAATTTGTTGTAGTGTAGAAAGGATTTTCCCATGTCCAATGCCCTGTTCTCAAAATTGTCGGATGCCACTCCAATCTGTCCGATAATCTGTTTTTTAGCAGCATCCAATTGGGAACTTGTCAGGCGTTTGTCGCGCAGTAGCGCCAGTTCGTGCAGTACTAATTTCTGACAGCGTTCCACATCTTCGTGGTCACATCCGAAATAGATACTCCACAGTCCTGTGTCGGTATATCCCGTCATGTTACATTCCACATTATACACCAGTCCGCGTCGTTCGCGCAAAGCCAGGTTCAGGCGGCTGTTCATTCCCGGACCACCCAAGATATTGCAGATCAGATAAAGTATTGTCCGTTTCCGGCTGTTGGCTTCGTAGGCTCTTCCGCCTATGACCACGTGTGCCTGATGGGTCTCCTTATGCAGGATAAGGGTCTGCGGCCGATAGGGAGGGAGCGGTATATCGGTCCCCTTTCCTGTATTGCTGTGGGTGGAGGATGAGGTTGTCCCTCCTGTATATTTCTCTGCCCATCGGATGATGCGGTGGAAGTCCACGTCACCCTTTACGAACATCACCATGTTTTCAGGTCTGTAGTGCTGTTTGGTGAATGCCAGAGCATCCTCTGTACGGTAGGTCCTCAATTTTTCTGGAGTTCCCAGGATGTTCCTCCCCAACGGATGGTTGGGGAATATCATCTCTTCGAAATCGTCATAGATGAGTTCGGCAGGGGAGTCTTCGTAACTCAGAATCTCATCCACCACCACTTCCACCTCTTTCTCCATCTCATGTTGGGGATAGGTGCTATTGAACACAATGTCGGTCAGCAGTTCGATGGCACGTTCCGTGTGTTCGTTCATGAATGCGGCATATACCACCATCTCTTCCTTGTTGGTATAGGCATTCAGGTCTCCTCCCACATTCTCCATCCTATTTAGTATATGCCAAGCTTTCCGGTGGGTTGTTCCCTTGAATATCATGTGTTCGACCAGATGAGCCATCCCCTGCTGGTGCAATGCTTCATGGCGCGTTCCGGCTTTGATGGCAAATCCGCAGTAGGCTACTCGTGTGGGCGAAGGAACCTGTATCACTCTCAATCCATTGGACAAAGTATATGTCTGTATGTTTAGGGGCATTTTTGACAAATGAGTTTATATGGGTGCAAAATTAGGCTTTTTTTCATTGTGATTCTGCTTTTTTTTATGATATTTGCAACATAATCATAAGAATTGATAGCCAAAACAAGGGTTTTCATGAAAAGGATAGGAGTTTTTTGTTCGGCTTGCCAGCAGATTTCTCCCCGTTACTTTGAGTGTGCCAGGCAGTTGGGCGCTTGGATGGGGCAGAACGGATATGAGCTGGTGTATGGAGGAGCCGATTTAGGATTGATGGACTGCATCGCCCGTTCT
Source organism: Phocaeicola sp. (assembly GCA_045545095.1). Taxonomy (GTDB): domain Bacteria; phylum Bacteroidota; class Bacteroidia; order Bacteroidales; family Bacteroidaceae; genus Phocaeicola_A. The sequence goes on from JAZQAG010000029.1 coordinate 51,965, forward strand.
GTCAAAGAGCATGGCGGTACAATCCTTGGTGTTGTTCCCACCAAGTTGGAAGAGCGTGGACGGGTGAGCCCCCTATTGGATGTGACTTTCCGCACCGACAATCTGAGTGACCGTAAGGATACCCTTGTTCGCGAGAGTGACATTCTGGTAGCTCTGCCTGGAGGTGTTGGCACCTTGGATGAACTTTTTCATGTAGTGGCTGCCGCTACCATCGGGTATCATAGCAAGCAGGTGATACTCTACAATATTGACGGTTTTTGGGATGGCCTGATGGCTATGCTTGACCGGATGGAGCAGCAGGGATTCATCCGTCGGCCTATCGAGGAGTTCATCGTCACGGCCTCTTCGTGGCAGGAGTTGGTCACTTTGTTGGAATCATCTGTTTCAGACAATCCCGACTGATAGTAAGGAATCATTGGTAGATTATTTGATATGAAAAATAGTATTCAAGAATTATTGCAAAAAGAGGCTGAAGCCGTATTAAACATACCTGTTACGGATGCTTATGAACAGGCTATAGACCTGATTGTGGAGCAAGTCCACCACAAGAAAGGGAAACTCATTACCAGTGGTATGGGTAAGGCTGGACAGATAGCCATGAATATGGCCACTACTTTCTGCTCGACGGGAACTCCTTCGGTGTTCCTGCATCCCAGCGAAGCCCAGCATGGTGATTTGGGTATCATTCAGGAAAATGACCTGTTGTTGCTCATCAGCAACTCCGGCAAGACACGTGAGATTGTGGAACTGACCATCTTGAGCCGTCGGTTGAATCCCAATCTGAAGTTTATTGTCATCACAGGAAATGGTGACAGCCCTTTGGCTGGCGAAGCAGACATTTGCCTCTGCACCGGACATCCTGACGAGGTATGCGCTTTAGGTATGGCCCCCACGACCAGTACCACAGTGATGACTGTCATTGGAGATATCCTGGTGGTCGAAACCATGAAGCGTACAGGCTTCACCATCGAGGAGTACAGTAAACGCCACCATGGTGGATATCTCGGGCAACGCTCAAGGGAATTGAGTAAATGAGGTGAGCCAGCCTTGTGTCTTGTAATTTGACATTATAAATTTAAATACTACGTGTAATAATCATGCGTAAAGTGATTGGTATCGGAGAAACCATCTTCGACATAATATTCAGGGGCAATCAGCCCACAGCTTCCGTACCGGGAGGTTCTACTTTCAATAGTCTCATCTCTTTGGGGCGGGCAGGCATACCTGTCGAATTTGTCAGTGAGACGGGTAATGATCAGGTTGGCCGGATTATTCTCGATTTCATGCGGGAAAACGGTGTAGGTACCGACTATGTGCAGGTCTATCCTGATGGTAAGTCGGCCATTTCGTTAGCTTTCCTCGATGAACAGAGTAATGCCCAATACATGTTCTATAAGGACTATCCGGCTTGTCGGTTGGATATAGATTTTCCCACAATCCAGCCTGATGACATTGTCATTTTCGGTTCTTACTTTGCCCTGAATCCGGTATTACGAGCCAAGGTGGCCGAATTCCTCGACTATGCCCGTCGTCAGGAAGCCATTATCTACTACGATGTCAATTTCCGCAGCACCCATGTAGGCGAGGTTATGAAACTTACTCCTTCCATTATCGAGAACATGGAGTATGCCGATATTGTACGTGGCTCTGACGAGGATTTCTTCCATATGTTCCGTCTCACCAGTCCCGACGAGATTTATCGGAACAAAGTCTCCTTCTATTGTTCCCATTTCATCTGTACCCAAGGTGCCGGAGGTGTCAGCTTGCGTACCCCCGGTTTCAGCAAGGAGTATGAAGTTCCTTCCATCACTCCCGTGAGCACTATTGGAGCCGGTGATAATTTCAATGCCGGTATAGTCTTTGGTATGCTTCGTCACCGTATCCGTAGAGATGATTTGCAGACCCTTACCGAGGCAGATTGGGACCTTATCATCCGCTCTGGAATAGCCTTTTCCACCGAGGTATGTATGACGTTGAACAACTCCGTTTCTCGCGATTTCATCGAGAAAATCCGATAAAAAAGGCTATTCGCCTCTTAGAATTTTGCCCCAATTGGCCATTGCAACAATAACCGATTGGGGCAAAATTATTTATTTCTCCAAATGAAGAATTTCCTCGATTGGTACACGATTGCCATCAATTATGAAGCCTGCGGGAGCTCCCCTGTCGTATGTGGGAGGTATGACAATTTCGCCTTTTTTATTGACAAGACCCCACTTGCCTCCTTTCCAAGTCCACCAATTTTCACGAGGGTTTGTTCTTACTTTCTTTCCGCCAATGTTGAATACCGCATATCCACATTCTTGGAATGGGTGTACAAAGTCGAATTGTGGTTCAATTATAATCTCTCCATCCATGTTGGCGAATCCCATTTTTCCATCTACGATAATGCGGAAAAGTCCCTCTCTGACATAATCGGGACCATTGTCAAAGCAAAACACTTCGAATAACGGTTCAGCTTTTCGGTTGATGGCTTGGATTCCTTCTGGTCCTTCTTTGAAAATCACGAATCCTATTTTGTCTATTTTATCGCTATAAATAAATTGAAACATGTCGCCGGATATGACCATTTCTCCTTTTGAATTGAAAAAACCATGGTACTTCTCTGTTATGGAATCCTGCTTGCAGATCAGGATTTCTTCCTTTTCTTGCGCAAAACATGTCGCAATAGACAAGAGAATAAAACCGAATGTAATGATTGTTTTTTTCATTTTAAACTTTTTATTAGGTGATTAGTCTTTATTTTAATTCCCCAAATAGCCCGATACTGCAATAACCGACATCTGAACCGATAGAACCTGTTCCATTCGAAATATCTCTGCGTTTGCAAACGCGAAGGGCAGTCTGTTTATTCGCTCATTTCATCTCACATAGCTTCTGCACTAATCTTTATCTGCTTGCAATGGGGTGTATTGTAGAACCTGACGGTTGCTTTTCCTTCTGTGTCGGTCACTACGTTCGGATTCCAGTAGAGAGTGCGGCGGAAGTCCTGTTCGTTGGGCAGAGATGCATCGCTGTAGTCGGGTATGTAAAATCTCCGTTCGGGACTGAATCCCTGAATCTTGGTCTTTCGGTGTCCCCGCTTGTCCCTGTAGTTGAAATAATTTTCGCGGACAAAGAGAGTGACATAGGCCAAAGATGTACGGATACCTTCCTCGTTGTTTGGGCTCATAGAGGGGTCCAGGCTCCATGCCGGTTCTACAATTCTATTGATGGGCTCTGGACGGATGATGTCCTTTTCACTTCTACGTATATCTCTGGAGAAGGCTACGGTAGCACCAGGTTTATCTGTTATGGCGATGGCTTCTACATCGTTGATGGTAAGGTTCTCAACCAAATTTGCCAAATCGTCATAGTAAGTGGAGTCAGGAACCGGTTGTAGGATCCAATCATCTATCTGTGTGACTCCCCTTTCTTTGCCCACCTGTTGCATTCGGAACTTGATAGGGTGTGATTTATAGGCAGGCACAGTGAGAACACCTTTTTTTGTATGATTTATATTGGTGTATCCAAAATGCGGATTTGTCTTCATCAGCCATTCCCAGAAGTTTTCCAGATACTCTTCTCCTGTTTCGTCCATCAGCATCCGTTCCTCCTCCATATCGTAGATGTCCGTGTGCCATCGTCTGACCTCCGGAGTCTGCCATTCCTTCTGTGCCTGAACCTTCAGTGTAGGCAGCAGGTTCTCCCACCGGCGCTTCTCCTCCTCGTCATATTTTACGATGCTGTCCGGCAGGAATGTGGCTGTTGCTTGCGCCTCCTCTCTTGTGAGAGTGTACAGTATCGTCTCTTTTTCGGCAATCGCCCTTGCCTTCGGGCTCTTCATCTTGTTCAGGTTCACGTTCATCTCCTTGGATTTCCCGTTCTCGTATGTCAGGGTATGCATCTGCCACCTTCCCGTGAAGTCCTGCGCCCTGAAGGCGAACCTTCCCAGTGAATCGGTGAGAGCCGAGGCGCTGAGGTGGTATCCCGCTTCGTTGAAGAGGAACACCTTAATCTTCACCCCCTCTTTCTTGCGGTTTCGGAAAGTGGATGTCAGGTCTCCCACCACCATGATACCCTCTTCTATCGGATGCTTCACCTCGAACTCCTGTGGTCGTGTCATCTCCTTCCAGTCATACTTGCGCCATCCTTGTGTGCAGAGCAGCAGGTCGATGTCCGTACGGTGGGCCTGGTCGTCCTTCTCCAGATAGTAATCAATGTTGTGGATGTACCCCTTCAGCTCCGAGCCGAGCAGCAGGTTGGCCATCATGCCCCCTCCGTTCACCCCGTTCACGGGTGTCTCCGTATCTGCATCCCTTATGGCCAACGAGAAATTGGTGGTTGTGGGCTTCCCTTCATGGTCCGTTACCTGGAAGTCCAGTGACACATCCTCCCGAGGTTTCAATATCCTGTTTTCCTCCCCTACGAGAGAAATGTTTTTTCCCTGTCTGGGAAAAATAAAACAGAGCCGTTCGGCATATACATGCCCTTCGGTGTCGAACAGCGTCACCTGATTCACCCCTTCGGGAAGTTCCTGCTTGGGGAAGTCAAACAGCACCGTCTGTTCTCCGTGCCACTGTACCTCTCTGAACTTGACGACTCTTCCCCGGCACATCACCGTCAGTCCCATGGCTCTTGTGGTGTCCATCCCTTCGCTTCGTGTCAGCTGTATGAAAGTGCGGTCATCGCGCAGGTTGTTCACACTCATCACGATTCCCTGCTTGGCGGCCGCAGGCAGGTCAAAGAGTTGTATATCCTTTTTCCCGTCCACAGTAATCTCGGCACGGTAAGCCTCCCCGGCCTCGGGTGTGAAGACAAAACGTCCCATACCTTCATGCCGGGACGCAAAGCTGCATATTTCCTTATCCTCCCGGTTGAGGATTCTTCCCGTCACCTTCAGTGCATTGCTCTGTCTGTCCGTAGCCTTGAAGAACACGGTGGCGGGCAGTCCCTCCACCATCTCTCCCCCTTCGGGGAAGAAGATGACATTCAGTCTTTCGGCTTTAGGCTGTTTTTCGCGCCTGTCGTACACCCGCTCCGAGTGCGGCAGTTTGCCCATGCGCGGATTGCTATATACTCCGGCCTCCTTGGGTGTATTGAAGATGGGGAATACTCTTGAGAAGATGGGCTCGTCCTCCCAGTTCAGCATCAAGGCCGTGTAGGCACGTACCTCATAGAATCCAGCATGCAGCACTTCGTCCAAAGGAATCTGCCCGTGGCACTGTCCGTTTTCAATCTTCAGTTTCTGTTGCTTCACGATGCGTCCTTCGGGAGTGAGCAGTTCCACGTATAGCACCCGGCTTAGCGCCGTGGGTCTGAACCCTTGCGGACTCACTACGTGCGCCTTGAACCAGATGGTCTCTCCCATGAAGTACCCCGTATTGTCGAAGTGCAGATACACCTGCTCGCGCGGGTACATATAATTATATACCCCGATGCTCTTCACGAAGTTCTTCAGGCTGTCGGCAGGGGAAGGGGCGGTTGCCACTTCTTCTCCCCTTACGAAAGAAGACAATAGCAGGAACAGAATGAAAACTGTTTTTCTATGGATCTCGTTGTATCTCTCAATAGCTGTTTTACCCATATTGTAAAAGATTGCCATGTAGCTTTTCCTGGTACATGTAGTTGGTACTCTTTTGTTTTCTTGCTAACAAAAGTAAACAATGGTAAACTATCCGGCAAACTTTTTAATAGTAGATGCTATCTTATTAAATATTGTTTGCACTTTGGCAATCTTGAAACAATAGGGGTAGGGCATCCTTCTGCTCTATTTCTTTTTGGGGACACGTCGGGCCCATCCCTCTTCGTTGAAATCAGGCTCTTCGCCACGAAGGGGACGATCGTCATGCTGGAAGAATTGTTTCCAGTCATCTTTGCGCTTAGGACCGCGTGGGGCGGTGTATCCACGTTCTTCGCGCGAAGGTTTCTTGCGGGCATGGCTTTCAGCCTCCTGCTGTTTTTTCTTTGATTTCTTTTGGAATGCTTCAAAAGGATCCGTATCGATGAAATCGGCATCTTTCCTTGCTTTGTTCATTTTGGATGCACCTTTGCCGGCAGATGTGCGTGCCTCCTGAGCGGTAGTTCGTTTGGCTCCTTTCTTAGGAGCAGGCTCTTCGCCTCCTGCTACCTCTACGACAACTTTGCGTCCGGCTACCTTGGCACGGTTCAGAGCCTTGATAACTTGGGACGCTTCTTCCTCAGCCACTTCGAAAAATGAGAAATTCTTCATCAGGTCGATACGTCCAATCTGAGGTTTGCCATGTACATGGCGGTTCACAAGGTCGATAATCTGTGCTGCAAAAAAGTTGTCTGTCTTTCCTAAATTCAGGAACAGACGGGTATATCCCTCCTCTGCTTTACGTCCTCCTTTGCTGCCGCGTTTTCCAGAGGCATCCTTTTTGCCATCCTCTTTCCGGCTGCGCTCGAGGGGAACTTCAATGTCGGGCATCTTGTTATAATAGTCGATGAAACGGCTCATCTCGCGGCTGACAATACGTTTGATAAGCTCCTCCTTGTCCAACCATTCCAGTTTGCGAAATACTTCGGGGAGGAAAGGGGCTATCTCCTCTTCGTTGACCTCGACACGTTCAATGTCGTCGATACCTTTATATAACTGCTTTTCACAAATCTGTTGTCCGGTGGGAATTTCTCCTTTTTGGAACTGCTTGCCGATGATACGTTCTATCTCTCGCATTTTGCCTCGTTCGCGGACGTGAATGATGGCAATGCTGGTTCCTGTCTTTCCAGCTCGGCCGGTACGTCCGCTACGGTGGGTATAGCTTTCGGTGTCATCGGGCAATCCGTAGTTGATGACATGAGTGAGGTCGTCCACGTCGAGACCACGTGCAGCAACATCGGTGGCTACAAGCAATTGGATACGGCGCTGGCGGAACTTCTGCATCGTCAGGTCGCGTTGCTGTTGGGAGAGTTCTCCATGCAGGGCATCAGCATTGTAGCCGTCCTGAATGAGCTTGTCGGCAATCTCTTGTGTCTCTATGCGTGTACGACAGAAGATGATGGCATATATCTTGGGATTGTAATCAGCAATACGTTTGAGGGCCAGATATTTGTCTTTGGCGTGGACCAGATAATAGAGGTGGTTCACATTCTTACTGCCTTCGTTCTTGGTGCCGATGACAATCTCTTTGGCATCATGCAGGTATTGTTTGCTGATGCGTGATATTTCCGGACTCATGGTGGCGGAGAAGAGCAAGGTGTTGCGCTCTTCGGGAACATCGGCCAGGATGGCATTGATGCTGTCGGTGAATCCCATGTTGAGCATTTCGTCAGCTTCGTCCATGACCACATTTTCTATAGTGGCCAAACTTACGGCTCCCCGTTCCATAAGGTCGATAAGGCGTCCGGGGGTGGCAACGATGATATGTACTCCTCTGCGAAGAGCGCGTATCTGGCTGTCGATGGATGAGCCACCATATACGGGTAGCACGTGCAGGTGTTCGATATATTTGGAGTAATCATTGAGGTCGCCTGCAATCTGCAGACATAGCTCGCGGGTGGGGCAGAGAATAAGGGCTTGGGGTACGGTGTTCTCTACGACAATCTTCTGCAATAGAGGGAGGCCGAAGGCGGCAGTTTTTCCTGTTCCGGTCTGTGCCAGTGCTACAACATCGTTACCATTCCCCAAAAGATAGGGGATTACTTCTTCCTGTACGGGCATGGGAGTTTCGAATCCCAGCTCTTCAATGGCCCGGCATATGGGTGCCGAGACTCCGAGTTCTTCAAATGTCTTCAAAATAGTTCCGTTATAAATAGATATGAATTAGGCACGGATTTCACCTGTGTACACGGTATTCTGTAAACTATCCGTGCAATCCGTGTAATCCGTGCCTAAAATATGGAAGGGAAAGGTCTGGCCTTTCCCTTTTATCAATGGTCTGACAAACCCTCAGGAGGGGTATCATTCTTTGCGGGGACGACGCTCAGGACGCTCACGGCGTGCGGGACGCTCTACGTAGTCAGCAGGCTTCTCCAACAATACGCGACGTGAGAGTTTGAACTTACCGGTCTTAGGATCAATGTCGAGCAACTTCACTTCAATCTCGTCACCTTCCTTGATGCCTGCCTCTTCTACAGTTTCCAGACGCTTCCAATCGATTTCTGAGATGTGGAGCAAACCGTCCTTGCCGGGCAGGAACTCTACGAAGCAACCGTAGGGCATTACGCTGCGCACCTTACCTGTATAAACTTCGCCTACCTCAGGGATAGCAACGATGGCCTTGATCATGTTCATGGCTGATTCGATGCATTGTTTGTTAGTACCGGCAATTTCAATCTTGCCTACACCGTCAATTTCATCAATAGTGATAGTGGCACCAGTCTCTTCCTGCATACCTTGGATAATCTTGCCACCAGGGCCAATTACAGCACCGATGAACTCTTTCGGGATAATCATCACTTCGATGCGAGGAGCATGGTCCTTCAGTTCGGCACGAGGCTCAGCGATACACTCGGTAATCTTGCCGAGGATGTGCTCGCGGCCTTCCTTAGCTTGAAGCAAAGCCTTCTCTAAAATATCGTATGACAAACCATCCACCTTGATGTCCATCTGAGTGGCAGTGATACCATCGCGTGTACCTGTCACCTTGAAGTCCATGTCGCCCAAGTGATCCTCGTCGCCAAGGATGTCACTCAATACGGCATACTTCTCTTCACCGGCATTCTTGATAAGTCCCATAGCAATACCTGACACAGGCTTAGCCATCTTCACACCTGCATCCATCAGTGCCAATGTTCCGGCACATACGGTAGCCATTGAAGAAGAACCGTTTGACTCAAGAATATCAGAAACTACGCGGACAGAGTATGGATAGTCTGCAGGAATCTGTCCCTTCAATGCACGCCATGCCAAGTGGCCGTGACCGATTTCGCGACGGCCTACACCACGCTGGGGACGAGCTTCGCCTGTTGAGAAGGGAGGGAAGTTGTAGTGAAGGAGGAAACGCTCGCGGTGCTGGTCGAGTACGTCGTCCACAATCTTCTCATCGAGCTTGGTGCCCAATGTCACGCTGGTGAGCGACTGAGTCTCACCACGAGTAAAGATGGCAGAACCGTGAGGACCAGGCAGCGGGCTTACCTCGCACCAGATAGGACGGATTTCGGTAGTCTTACGACCATCGAGACGCTTGCCTTCATCGAGGATGCAGCGGCGCATAGCCTCTTTTTCCACATCGTGGTAGTAGCGGTCGATAAGGGCAGCCTTCGTCTCCAGTTCCTCTTCAGTGAACTGGGCCTTGAACTCTTCGCGGATGGCTTCGAAAGCCTCGCCACGCTCGTGCTTGTTGCAATTGCCGCTCTGTGCAATGGCATATGCCTTGTCGTAGCAAGCCTCACGAACGGCTTTGCGGAGTTCCTCGTCGTTCTCTTCGTGACAATATTCGCGCTTCTGTACGGTGCCACACTCTTCCATCAACTCCATCTGTACCTTGCAGTGATCCTTGATGGCAGCGTGAGCTACCTTCATGGCTTCGAGCAAATCTTGCTCTGAAACTTCCTTCATTTCGCCTTCCACCATCATGATGTTTTCGTAAGTGGCGGCAACCATCAGGTCCATATCAGCCTCTTCGAGCTGTTGGAAAGTGGGGTTGATAACGAATTCACCATTGATACGAGCCACACGAACCTCAGAGATAGGACCTCCGAAAGGAATGTCGCTCACAGCAAGTGCGGCAGAAGCTGCCAGACCAGCCAATGCATCGGGCATATCTACACCGTCAGCAGAGAACAGAATGATGTTTACATATACCTCTGCATGATAGTTATCGGGGAATAGAGGACGAAGAGCGCGGTCCACCAGACGGCAGGTCAGGATTTCATAATCCGAAGCCTTGCCTTCGCGTTTGGTGAAACCACCGGGGAAACGGCCAAAAGCCGCATACTTCTCTTTATACTCTACCTGTAAAGGCATAAAATCTGTACCGGGAACTGCATCCTTGGCGGCACAAACAGTAGCCAGCAACACGGTGTTACCCATGCGCAGCATCACCGAACCATCGGCCTGCTTTGCCAACTTTCCCGTCTCAAGTGTGATGGTTCTTCCATCAGGCAACTTGACCTCTTTTGTAATTACGTTCATCTAAATAAAAATTATAATTTTGTACTTTCTTTCAGAAAATCGTGCAAAGATACGCTTTTCTGCTTGATAATGAGTAAGAAATCCAAGGAAAAGTGGGTGTGATAGCCCTTTTTTTATAATTTTAATACGAAAAATGCCGCATTTAGGGACAAGGATTGTACTTTTGCCCCCGCAAACGAAATGAAATTGTAAAACAAATCAAAATTCAAAGACAATACACAGGACAATGAAAAAAAATATTATCCCATTGGCAGCAGTGATTATGCTGGGTGCTGTAGCCTGCCAAGATGAACAGACTTTCCAAGTGAAAGGTGAGATAGGCGAAGCTGATGGCAAGGTTCTCTATTTTGAGGAAACAGCATTGGACGGTATCAAAGTGATAGATTCTGTCAAATTGGACAAGGGGGGGAAATTCAATTTCTCGTACAAGCGGCCGGATGGACCAGACTTTTACCGCTTGCGTATAGACAGAAAGGTCATCAATTTGGGAATAGACTCTACGGAATCCGTGTCTGTAGAGGCAGTATGGCCAACAATGGTGACAGGATATACGGTGACCGGTTCGGAAGAAAGCAATCGGATTAAGGAACTGACGTTATTGCAAGTTGCTTTGCAAGAAGAACTTCGTAAATTGCCGGCCAAAGGTTTGGCACCAGGAGACCTTCAAGATAGTGTGGATGTTATGGTAGAAAATTATAAGGAGCAGATGAAAAGGGATTTCATCTATCAGAATCCGCGTGCCGGATATGCTTACTATGCCTTGTTCCAACGCATCAATGGAGTGCCGGTGTTCAATCCCGATGTGAATCCGGAAGATACAAAGGTCTTCAGAGCCGTGACAACTTCATGGGATTTGCTTTATCCACATTCTTTGCGTGCTGTCAATCTGCATAACATCACTATGCGGAGCATGAGAAATGCCCGTTCACAAAGACCGGTGACTATTCCTGAAGAATTAGTCCGTGAGGTCTCTCTCTTTGATTTGAACTTGCCTGACATGCATGGTACAAACCGTACGCTGAGTGAACTGAAGGGCAAGGTGGTACTATTGGATTTTACGGTATATATGAATCAGGCTTCGCCTGCGCGTAACATAGCTTTGCGCGAACTATATACACATTATGCTTCACAGGGATTAGAAATATATCAGGTGTCGTTTGACGGTGATGAGCATTTCTGGAAAACTTCAGCCGACAACTTGCCTTGGATATGTGTACGTGATGTAGAGGGAACTTCGGCAACCACATATCATGTGACAGACTTGCCTACCTATTTCCTTATTGACAAGGAAAATGCATTGTATAAGCGTAGCTCGGATATCAAGGATATGGAGCAGTTGAAAATGGAGGTCGAGAAATTGCTGAAATAATATAATTTGCTGAAATAATACAAAAATGGGATGAAGAGAGGTATGACACCTCCTTTCATCCCATTTTACTTTCAGATTATTCCTTTAAATCTATTCCTTTAAATCTATTATCTTTTTTTCTTTTCTTTGTAAGCCCAACCCTCTTCGGTGAAGTCTGGCTCTTCACCACGTAAGGTAGAGGAACCTCCTCGTGGTCCGTATGAATGAGCATCGTCATCGGCAGGGATATAGTTCAATTGTTTCTTTTCCAAATTAGCACTTGCTACTCGGATTTTCATCTTATCGCCCAAACTGAAACGTTGACGGGTACGGCGACCTATAAGACAATAGTTCCGTTCGTCAAATTCGTAATAGTCATCGCCCAAATCTCGTAAGGCTATCATTCCTTCGCATTTGTTCTCTTCGATTTCGACATAAAGCCCCCAGTCGGTAACTCCGCTCACAACACCATCGAACACTTTGCCTATATGTTCGCTCATGAACTCGACTTGTTTGTATTTGATGCTGCTGCGTTCGGCGCTGGCGGCCAGTTGTTCCATGGCTGAAGAGTGCTCGCACATCTCTTCATATTTCTGTTGCTGTACGGTGCGGCCTCCATCAAGGTATCGGGTGAGCAGGCGGTGTACCATCATATCCGGATAACGGCGGATGGGCGAAGTGAAATGGGTATAGTATTCGAATGCTAATCCATAGTGCCCGATATTATGTGTGCTATATTTGGCTTTCTGCATGGCCCGAAGGGATACAGTCTCGATGAGATTTTGTTCGGCCCGTCCATGTACTTCACCCAGCAATTTGTTGAAACTCTTATTCATCTCCCCTTTGGTACCACCTGTGCGCAATTTGTATCCAAAACGGGCTATGAACTGTTTGAGGTTTTCCAACTTGTCTGGGTCTGGAAGGTCGTGAATACGGTAAGGGAAGACTTTAGCTTTCTTGTTTTTGGGGACCTTCCCAATTTCTTCGGCAACGGTACGATTGGCCAACAGCATGAACTCCTCGATAAGTTTGTTGGCCTCCTTGGACTCTTTGAAATAGACGCTTAACGGCTTACCGTTCTCGTCAATGTTAAAGCGCACTTCAACCCGATCGAAATTGATAGCTCCGGCAGCAAATCGCTTTTCTGTAAGCACTTGTGCCAATCGGTTGAGTGCAAGTATCTCTTGTTTGAAATCTCCTTCAGCCCCTTCTATGATTGCTTGTGCTTCTTCATAGGTAAAACGCCGTTGGCTGCGAATGATGGTATGTGCTATGCGATAATTCTTTACCTCGGCACGGTCATTGATATGGAAAATGACTGAGTAAGCTAACTTGTCTTCGTCAGGGCGGAGTGAACAAAGCAGGTTGCATAGTCGCTCCGGAAGCATAGGAATGGTGCGATCTACCAGATATACGGAAGTGGCGCGTCGGTAGGCCTCCTTATCAATAATGCTGCCTTCCCGGACATAGTGGGTAACATCGGCGATGTGAACACCAACTTCCCAAAGACCATCCTTTAGGGGGCGGATAGAGAGGGCATCGTCGAAGTCTTTGGCGTCAGCAGGGTCTATTGTAAAAGTTGGGACTCCGCGGAGGTCTTCGCGGCGGGCAATCTCTTGTGGGGCTATTTCATCAGGAATCTGATCAGCTGCATGCTCTACGGCTTCAGGATATTTGTAAGGAAGGCCGTATTCTGCTAAAATGGCATGCATTTCGGCTGTATTGTCGCCACTTTTTCCTAAGATGTCAATAACCTGCCCTACAGGATTGTTGGAATCTTGAGGCCAGTCCACAATTTTCACGACGGCTTTTTCTCCATCTTTTCCATTCTTGAGCTTGCTTTTAGGGATAAAGATATCGTTGGACAAAGAGCGTGTCTCTGTCAAGAGGAAGGCATATCCTTTCTCAACGCGGAGCGTGCCGACGAACGTGTCATTGGCACGTTCGATAATCTCTACAACCTCTCCCTCTTTTGTGCGGCCGGGGCGTTTGGCAAAAAGGGAGACTTTCACACGGTCACCGTCCAGAGCGTGGGCTGAATTACGTTCAGCAATACTGACGGGTTCGCTGCCATCATCAGGGATGAATGTATTGCGTCCGTTGCTCTTGCGTTGGAATAATCCTTCGAGGGTTTGACCGAAATTGTAGAGCTTGAATCTTCCACGGGATACCTCGCGTATATATTCGTCCAGAAGCAGGTCGGAAAGAATATCCAGACACAGCATCTTTAGCGGATGAGTTTTCAAGCAGAGATCGGCATAAATCTGTTTGGTTGTGAACTCCCAATCAGGATTTTGGCGGAAGAGGTCGATAAGCAGTTCCGCTAAGGCTCTTTTGGTCATGTGTTTGCCTGCTTTCTTTTCATGTTTTCCCATAAATCAGTAAACTTTGGATGAAGGGGGATAACCTCTTCATGTAATTTGATGCTGTAAAGGAAACAAAATATTCGCTTGGTTGGTCGTTTTTTTGACAGTTATTTGTAATAAAAGTGGTATCTTCGCGCCGCAAAAGGATTTTTTATGGAAAAAAAGAGAATATTGGTTACAGGTGCCAGTGGATTTATAGGCAGTTTCCTTTGTGAGGAGGGGGTGGCTCAGGGTCATGAAGTGTGGGCCGGAGTACGCCGGCATAGTAGTCGCCGATATCTGCAAGATCCGAGATTAAAAATCATTGAACTGGATATGGAACATCCGGAGACGTTGGCAGGCCAATTGGCCGCATTCCATGAGCAATATGGGAATTGGGATGTGGTGATACATTGTGCCGGAGTGACCAAATGTCCGAAGGAAGAGGATTTTGAACGGGGCAACTATCTCTGTACGTGCCATCTGGTCCAAGGACTGATAGAGGAGGGAATGGTTCCTCGACAATTCATCTACCTGAGCTCGCTCAGTGTTTATGGTCCTATCCGTGAGGAGGTGGCCCATCCTGATTTTCCGAAAGCGTCATCTTGTCTCTATGCTCCCATCGTGGAAAGTGATATCCCTGCACCCAATACGGCTTATGGAAGGAGCAAACTGAAAGCTGAACAATTTCTGAAGGCCTTGGGTGACAAACTGCCGACTGTCATTTTCCGTCCAACAGGGGTGTATGGCCCACGAGAAAGGGATTATTTCTTGATGGCCAAGAGTATCAAAGGGCATACTGATTTTGCTGTTGGCTACCGTAGGCAAGAGATAACCTTCATCTATGTCAAGGATTTGGCACGGGCCATTTATCTGGCTGTGGAAAAGGAGGTGAGTGGGCGAGGATATTTTGTCAGTGATGGGCATATTTATGAAAGCCGTGCCTTCAGTGACCTGATCCAACAAGAACTTGGTAATCCTTGGGTAGTACATTTCAAGAGTCCATTGTGGCTTTTGAAACTTATTTCGTACGTAGCGGGATGGGTAGCAGGATGTTTTGGAAAGACCTGTACCCTGAACAAAGATAAATATCAGATAATGAAACAACGTAACTGGCAGTGTGACATAACTCCCTTGAAAGAAGAGTTAGGCTTTGAACCTGACTATAATTTGGCACGGGGAGTTAAAGAAACCATCGCCTGGTATAAACAAGAGAAATGGCTTTAATAGAAAAATTGGCACAACCGGTAGAACGGAAGAATGGACTGTTTGCTGTGGAGCAAATCAGTCTTATCTACAATGTATTGACAACATTGCTTATTTTGGTTTTCTATATGCAGATGACCCGTCCTGGCGCACAATTGCTGGAACGTATGGCTATCGTTGCCATGACGGTATTTCTTTATCTGTTGTATCGGAAGCGTCCTTGTCGGTTGACCATCTTTATACGGGTAGCAGCGCAGATGGGATTGTTGGCATATTGGTATCCAGATACGTATGAGTTCAACCGCTTGTTCCCTAATTTGGACCATATTTTTGCTACATGGGAGGAGATGATATTCGGCTGTCAGCCGGCATTGGAATTCTGTCAGCAATGTCATAATATCTGGTGGAGTGAAGCTTTGAATATGGGCTATTGGGCCTACTATCCCATGATTTTCCTTGTGGTCTTCTATTATTTCTTTGCCCGTTATGAGAAATTCATGAAGGCTGCTTTTATAGTGCTTTGCTCGTTTTTCATATACTATGCCATATACCTGTTCCTTCCTGTGACAGGGCCACAATTCTATTTTAATGCCATCGGTCTGGAACAAGCTGCTGCAGGAAACTTTTCTGATGTGGGGAGCTATTTCCTTTTTCACTCAGAACTGCTTCCTAATCCGGATGCCATTGACGGTTTTTTCTACCGTTTGGTAGAGAATGCTCAAGCCTCTGGTGAACGTCCGACGGCAGCATTCCCGAGTTCACACGTAGGAATATCAACTATCTTGATGATATTGGCATGGAAGGCTAATCATAAACTTGCTTGGGGAATGGCTCCTTTCTATGTGTTGTTGTGTGGAGCGACGGTCTATATCCAAGCCCACTATCTGATAGATGCTTTGGCCGGATTTGTTTCAGCCATAATCATATATTTCGCATCAAATGGCCTATACCGTCTATGGGAGAAACGTGGAAGAGTATAGTACCGAAATCAGGGAAAGACAGTATCTTAAGATAAATGACCAAGTATCTTAGGATAGATAGTCAAGTATCTTAAGATACTTTGGGGTTGAACTTATAATGCTGTGAGGGATTTAAAAGAAGGGATATAATAACAAGTGTACCTCCGTCGAGAATCGAACTCGAATCTGCCCTTTAGGAGAGGGCCGTTCTATCCATTGAACTACAAAGGCAACATTTGTTTTGCTGTGCAAAGGTAGGACTTTTTGACGGATATAGGAAATGTAAAGTACACTTTTTCTTCTTTGTATGGAATAATTCCTCGGAATGGAGTTCAGTCTTGAACAGATTTTCTTGGAAGATTTAAATCTTGTGGTTTGAAGATTTAGAACTTGGACGCGGAAGATTTAAATCTTTCACCGCTTTCACATTGCGCATCAGGCCTTCGTATTTGGCACGTTTGACGGCTGAACCGCGGAAAATCTGGCGGTATTCTTCGATGGAAAGAGATTGTAATGCGGCATGATCCAAACGGAGGAATTCAGGCTTTGGATGGAATTCTGCAATGTCAGTGGAACGAGCGAAACGCATCCATGGGCAAACCTTTTGGCAACGGTCACAGCCATAGATACAGTTACCCATCGCACGAGCTGCTTCGTCAGGCAATCTATCACCGCGGTACTCTATTGTGAGGTATGAGAGGCATCGATTGGCGTCTAACATATAAGGCTTGACCAGAGCATTTGTGGGGCAATTGTCAAGACAACAGGTACAGGTGCCGCAACGATTCACTTGAGGCTCGTCATAGGAACTGAAGGGATGGTCTAAGACTATCTCCCCTAAAAAGAATGCCGAACCGGCATGAGGAATGATAAGTTGGGTGTTCTTTCCTATCCATCCGAGGCCGCAGCGCCAAGCCCAATAGCGCTCAAGTATAGGGGCTGTGTCACAAAATACGCGATAATGTACTTCGTCTTCCACGTCGGCAACCAGTGCTTCGGCTAAGGCTGTTAGTCGGGCCTTCATCACATCGTGGTAGTCCTGTCCGTAGGCATACCAAGCAAACTCGTATTGCTGTGAAGAATCTAACTGCTTGGCAGGAAAATAATTTAAGGATACAGAGACTACACTCTGTGCTCCATCCATGAGTAAAGTTGGGTCGAAGCGTTTCTCTATATTGTTGGCCAAATAATCCATCTCCGCGTGATTCCCTCCGGCTATCCAATGATGGAACTGTTCGGTCACCCTTTTATCAACTGGGCCCGCAGGGGCTACCCCACAGGATGTGAAACCTAGACGGGCAGCGGAGGATTTCAATAGTGAAGGAGATAGGGGCATATTATGAATACCTTTTATTTCCCGTAACGTTACAATAATTCAAAGCGATACCCTTGTTCGAGCAACCATTCAATGCTACGGGGAAGGGCATACTTTAAATTCTGTTCAGATTTGAGAGAATCATGGAACGTGATGATGGAACCATTCCTTACATATTTTTTGACTTTGCCAAAAACCTCTTCACCATTGAGGCGCTTACTGTAATCACGTGTTACAAGATCCCACATGATGATACGGTATCTGCGGCGGAGTGCATGGTATTGATAATAGCCCATCCAACCATGAGGCGGACGGAACAGGTCACTCTGGATAAGGGCATCAGCTTTAGCTACATTTTCCAGGTATGATGAGGCTTTGTAACTGGGGCCTTTGATATGATTGAAAGTATGATTTCCTACTCTATGTCCCCGTTCCAGAATCATACGAAATTCTTCAGGATGTTTTCTGACATTATCACCTACCAAAAAGAATGTGGCTTTGATATTGTACTTATCCAGCAAGTCCAATACCCAAGGGGTGATACCTGGGATGGGGCCATCATCAAAGGTCAGATAAACAACCTTTTCTTTGGTGTTTCCACGCCATTCGGCATGGGGATAAAGCATTCGGAATAGCGTTGGGACTTGTTCTATAAACATTATATTATTTAAATTGAATGCCGGACGGAACTGTATAGGTCCGTCCGGCATCAGTTATCTGTCAAGCGCCAACACGATGGCGGAATTTGTTGAACTTTTCATCAAATATTTTCTGATATACGGCAGCATGTTCGGTATTTTCCAACATACTGGTAATGGTATTCAGCAATGAGAACTCGTATTGCATATCTCGCATGTTTGCTTGGAATGCCTTATCATTGAAACTGAGATACCAATCAAGGTATTCAATAGAGCGGTCTGCCAATTTTTGAAGTATTTCTACGGCTTTGTCTCGTTGTCCCAATTTCAAGTAGCATTCGGCCATTTCTATTGAACCGGAAGCTAATGCATCGTATGATACACTGTGGGGAGGAATTACTTCTTGTGAACGGTCAAGTACCTGGAGCGCTTTCTCATTTTGTCCTTCACGCATCAATTGTTGGGCCAATTTGACGAACATACGTCTGTGTGAGTAGCACATGCGCAATACGGTCTCATCCAGATAAATATCGGGATTGTCAATACCACCAAACTTGAATTTATTCATCAGATTGTCATACATCTTTTCAGAATCAATGGCATATTCAGGAAGGCCGTATGCAGATTTTGGAATACGTCCTAATTTACGCCAGTTGAATGGAGTGAAACGATGGGCCAATCCTTCTTGAATGAAGTAGTCTCCCAAACCTAATTGATTGGCATAACCCACACTGATGGCAATGTAAACCGGGCGTTCCCAATTGGTATTGGCTAACAGTTCCAACATCATCAGTTCACCACGTGTCAATCCGTTACGTCCTTTGAGGGAAATGTACATTTTGTCAGGGATAGCCGCTGTGTCAGGAATGAGCATGCCAGAACGGAGTACGGCCTCTTTATCAACAGTGATTTCCAATGTGTCAGTAGGGATAACACGCATTTCAGGGTTGGGTGAACAAACCCAATTCTTCATGATACTCTTTACCTCAAAGGGATTTTCACCTAAAGCACGTTTGGCTTGTTCCGGATTACTCTTGTATAGGGCACGTATGCTTGCCTCACGTTGTGGTACAATACTGATGTATTCATTCTCGTTGCCTGCGTAATCATAGCGTTTCCAATCTATAGGAAGCGAAGGTGAATCGTAAGCTGGGCGACGCATTTGGTCTATGTACCAATCGGTTTGCAGATAACTGAGGTTGCAGACACGTACATCGGTACGTACTCCCTCTGTCTCCTGATTATACCAAAGAGGGAACGTGTCATTATCACCATTGGTGAAAATGATGGGATTTCCTTTCTCGGGCAATGAATTCAAGTAATTCTGTCCGAAGTCACGACATGTATAACGTCCGCTACGATCGTGATCATCCCATGTTTGGCTGACCATTTGCAAAGGCACTATCAAACAAAGGACAGATGCTAATACGGCAGCAGGTGTCTCCTTTATCTTTTTGCGGAGTAATTCTGCTAATCCGGCAACACCCATACCAATCCAGATGGCAAAAGCATAGAATGAACCGGCGTATGCATAATCGCGTTCACGGGGTTGAGCAGGAGTCTGGTTGAGGTAGAGTACGATAGCGATTCCTGTCATAAAGAAGAGGAAAAAAACTACCCAGAATTGTTTGATGCCCTGTTCGCCACGGTAGGCCTGCCAGAAGAGTCCGATAAGACCCAAAAGCAATGGGAGGCAATAGAAAACGTTATGACCTTTATTATTCTTCAAATCACTGGGTAATTTACTCAAATCCCGTCCTAATAAAGCGTTGTCTATGAATGAGATACCGGTAATCCAATTCCCATGTTCTGTCTCACCATTCCCTTGAATGTCATTTTGGCGACCTGCAAAATTCCACATGAAATAACGCCAATACATGAAGTTGAGCTGATAGGAGAAGAAAAATTTGAGATTGTCCCATTGGGTTGGCATCTTCACCAGGACCATATTGCCGCATTCATCATAAGGCACTTGGTAGCCTTTGATACCACCCAACCACTCTTCGTAAAGATTGCGGCCAGTACCTTGATAGTTGGCATGATCGGCACTATGCATACGGGGGAAGAGCATATTCTGTGCATATTTGTATTTACGCTTGTGACCTAACAGTTCATAGCGGTCAGGTTCGTTGGCATTCTTTTTCTCCTTGCGTTGGTACAGTGGAGTGCCTTTCTCGAAATCAGCTACACAATGCTTGCCTACCACCTTGAGAGCCACTTTAGAAGAATATGCTTGTCCATAGAAAAGAGGTGTGTCGCCATATTGTTCACGGTTCAAATATGTACCTAATGTGAAGATATCTTCAGGCGAATTCTGGTCCATCGGAGTGTTGGCCATTGAACGGATAACAATGACTGCATATGATGAATAGCCCACAACAATCATAGTGAGACAGAGAAGTACTGTGTTCAATGTACGTACAGATACCCGATAAGCATCTCCTTTGCGTAACCTTAAACAGAATGCTAATACTGCTATCACCGCCAATCCGATAAGGACGCTGAAGAAGCCGTGTCCGTAAAAAGGAATACCTAACAATGCTACGCTCAAGAGGAAAGCGATGGTCATACGATTCCGGCTTTGGTTGCGGACTGTTTCAACAATTCCCCATATGAGGGAAGCTGCCAATAGTATGATATACACGAACAGACCGGTGTTGAATGACATGCCCAATTCGTTGACGAAAAGTAATTCAAACCATCCGCCGACCTTAACGATACCAGGTACAATACCGTAGAGTACTATAGCTACCAACAAGGCAGATACGATCAACGCCCACAGAGACCCTTTCAAATTTGCTTTGGGATTTCGCTTATAGTAATAAGTCAAAACAATGGCAGGGATACAGAGCAGGTTCAACAGATGGACGCCAACAGACAAACCTGTCAAATAAGCAATCAATACCAACCAACGGTCACTGTGAGGCTTGTCGGCATTGGATTCCCATTTCAGGATAAGCCAAAAAACAACGGCTGTGAATAGTGATGAATAGGCATACACTTCACCTTCAACAGCGCTGTACCAGAATGTATCACTGAATGTATAAGCCAATGCTCCTACCAATCCGGAACCGATAATGGTAATCATTTTGCCTGTACTCATTTCGGAATCGTTGGGACAAACCAACTTCTTGGTCAGATGTGTGATACTCCAAAAAAGGAATAGGATACATCCGGCACTTAATAAAGCAGACATGATGTTGACCATGTAGGCAACTTGGCTGGGATCGTTGACAAATTGTGAAAAGATATTTGCTGTCAGCATGAAGAAGGGGGCGCCAGGAGGATGCCCTACTTCCAATTTATATCCTGTAGTAATAAACTCCGGGCAGTCCCAAAAACTGGCTGTCGGTTCGATGGTCATGCAATAAACAACTGCGGCGATGGCAAATGTCAACCATCCCATCACATTGTTTACAATCTTGTACTGTTTCATTGATTCAATGATATTTTATGTTATTTTTCTCTGTTCAACTTGAAACTAAATATACACTCATGTCGTTTGATGAGTGTATGCGAAATAAATCGTACAAAGATAAGGAAGAAATGATATTCGGCCTTACTCTAATGCATAGATATAAGTTTATTTAACGGGATTTATTGATTTTCATGGCTTTTGCTTGCATATTCCCCCTTTTAGAAATAGATGTTCAATGTTTATGGTGACAGGCCAATACACGGTGAGGCAAATGCCCATGCCCTAATAAATCAATGGGGCAACCAAAATGATTTTCGATCCATTCAGCTGTGACTGCTGTCGTAGATGGGTGATAATCGAGAGTTCCGCTGACGCATGCAATGGAACGCACAGATTGTAGTACCGTACCTATGTCATGGCTTATTAATATGATTGCACACTGGTTGTTTATCTGTTCCAATAATTGGTATAGGTCTGCTTCGAACCGCCGGTCCAGATAGGTGGTTGGTTCATCAAGAATGACAATATCTGGTTGGGCAACCAAAGCACGTCCTAATAGTACGCGTTGCAATTGCCCGCCACTCAATTCGGCCAATGAACGTTTCTCCATACCGTCTAATCCTACTTGTCGGATAATGGAAGCCGCTTTCTCGCGTAGAGGTTGTGTGTATCTGCTAAACAGTCCTGATTGATGGTTAAGCCCGGAAAGTATTGTGTCTTCGACCGAAATAGGAAATTTACGATCAATATGGCTATATTGGGGAAGATATCCCATACGGATGGAGGACACTTCTTCCCCATTTTTGTAGTAATTAATGTGTCCTGATGCAGGGGGTATTAGTCCTAATATCAGCTTGGCCAACGTCGTTTTCCCACCACCGTTAGGTCCAATTATACCTAAAAAATCGTGTTCGTAAACTGTAAGATTTACATTTGACAGAACAATATTCCCATCATAATTGGCAGAAACATTATGTAGAGTGATAAGGGGTTTCATAATTCGTTGTAATAGAATGTCTTTATTTATGCGCCAATTCGGTGGCGATATGTTTCATTTCATGTGCCCAATCGGGGCTTAAAGGATTGATGCTGACCAAACGGCAGCCGGTTTGTTTGGCAATAATTTCGGCATGACGTGTGTCAAATTGTTGTTGCACAAAAATGATTCGTGTTCCCAAGCGATGACTGTCATCGATGAGTGAACGTAAGTGGGCAGGGGATGGCTCTTTGCCATCTTCTTCAACACATAGTTGGTGCAACCTGTAATCGCGAGCAAAATAACTGAGAGTAGGATGATAAATTAAGAATGTGCTATCTGCTCCTTGTGACAGGGTTTGACGAATGTAATCGTCTGTTTCTATAATAAGACTATCTAATTTCTTAAGTTTCTCTTGAAAGAATAGGCTGTCTGTAGGGGAAAGCTTAATCAATGCATTGCATATATTTTTTGCAATCAGACGAATATTTTTAGGTGAAGTCCATACGTGGGGGTCAATACTGTTTGTATGAGAATGTCCTATATGGTGAATATGCCCGTGAATATAGTCAATACCTTTTGTAGCATCTATAATTTCCATATCTGGGGCTATAGCCTGTAAACGATTCATCCAAGTTTGTTCGAATCCGATAGGACCAATGCGTAAGTATGCTTTACTGCGAGAGATATTTGCGATTTGAGAAGGGAGTGGCTCATACGTCTCGGGATTATTGCTCTCGGGAATCATGCACTCAATATCGAATATAGTGTCTGCTATGGATTGGGCTAAAAAACGCATAGGTTCAATGCTTACTGTTATGACAGGCCTTTCTCCTTGATGGGAGGTAGAAGAGGTACAAGCGCAAAACAGTAAGAACGCACTTAAAAGATTCAAAACCAATATTTTGTTACTCATTTTATAATAGTGTAATTTATAATAAAGAGAAGGGGGTCAAATTAACCATTCTGAGGTGTAAATCAGGACTGCATACCGCATCCACTTTCCTAATGTCATAGAAAATATGACCAGCCATTGACGAGCTTTCATCATACCTAATACGATGGCAATAGCTTCGCCTAAGGCAGGAAGGAAACAGAAAAAGGCCATCCATGCACCCTTTCCATGTACAAAACGTTCTGCACGTGCCATCTGTTTGGGATTGACATGAAAAAGCCGCTCTACCCATCTCATATTTCCTAAACGGCCTACCCAATAGCATGTCATGCTTCCTAGAGTATTTCCCAATGTTCCGCACAATACCGTGGTCCAAGGTTCAAGTCCCATTTGGATAAGGCCAAACATGACTAACTCAGAGCTGAATGGAACGATTGAGCCCGAGAGGAATGCTGCGATAAACATTCCCATATATCCATACTCTAAAAGAAAAGATACTGCGGTCTCCATATATTCAATATCGCAATTAGTGCTAATATCAGTAAAGCCAGTATAAAACACCAATTACTGATTTTGTTCGAAGAATGGGAAAACATATGTCCGCCTATGATGGCAGTGCCCCAATAAATGGCTGGTAATAGTGTTTCATATTTGGCGGGAAGCAAAAATAAAGCTATGCTACTATAACAAATCCATATTAGTAAAGCTTGAAGTAAAGCGCGGGTTCGCAATTTGTTCTGAAAATCATTTCTTAACAAGTATATGCTTCCGCTAATAAAAAGTATTGCGATGTAACCTAGTAAGATCCATTCTATCGGAGAAATAAAGGTGTAAGTTCTTTTATCGAATATCTCTAAAGAAAAGTTGAGCTGTGAAAAAACACTCATTTCATCGCTCCAAAAAGCAAAAGCAAAGATCCACCAATAAGGTAATATGAATCCAACTAATCCGGCGAAAAATGAACGGACAGAAAGTCCTTGAAAGAATACTAACAGAAGGTAGTAAAGAGGAGCGTAAATAAAATGTTCTTTTGATACGATGTTGCCTATGCCTACTGTTAGAAAAAGTAGGAATGTCTGTCCGATGGACAAAGGTTGTTGATAGCATCCAAAAAGATAAAATATTTCGATGGCAAAGCAACAGAGCAGGATATTTCCTTCGATGGAATGGCTAAAAATAGTGGTTGATGCCCATAGTAGAAGAAATAATGAGCAAGGGAATGTTGTCCGAATTCCCATCAAAGAATAGTTGTGATTCAAATCTGCAAGCAAATAGGTTGCAGTGAAGCATCCTAATAGGCAGATTGTACCAGCAATCCATGTAGGGATAAGATATCCGCCACCCCAATCTTCGAGGAATAGAATTTCACCAGACTGCCAAGGCAGGTTTTTACTCCACAGCAATATGGCAAATGCTACTGCCATAGGGAAGAACACCTTGCCTTTGATAATACGTTGTTGAAAATGTTGAGACATTTTTAATGCACCAAGTATTGCAAGTATTAATATGCCAATGTATTAATATGTCAATTAGCCATAGGTAAAAATGAATGGCTTGCATATTGTTACATTGGCATATTGGTTGGATCACAAATCAGCTCCGATATCTGAGCGGAAATATTTTTTCGTGAATTGAATTTTTTTCGCTCCTTCAAACGAGAGTTTTAATGCTTCGGCCTTATCTGAGCCGTATGAACTGACGGCAATTACACGACCTCCTGCAGTTACAACTTGATTATCCTTCATGGTTGTGCCAGCATGAAATACGATACTGTCGGAACCTACTTCGTCAATTCCACTGATGGCATAACCTTTGTCATAAGTTTCTGGATAGCCACCTGACACCAACATTACACATACGGCTGAGCGGGGGTCAAACTCCAATGTGCGTTCGTTGAGGTTTCCTTCGGCAACTCCTTCTAACAAATCCACCAGGTCGCTCTTGATACGCAACATCACACTCTCTGTTTCTGGATCACCCATGCGAACGTTGTATTCAATGACCATAGGTTCGCCTTTCACGTTGATAAGTCCGAAGAATATGAAACCTTTATAGACGATTCCTTCTTCAGCCAATCCTTCAACGGTGGGGCGAATGATGCGGTCTTCGACTTTTTGCATCCATTCTTTGGTAGCAAATGGCACAGGGGTAACCGAGCCCATACCGCCAGTGTTTAAACCGGTGTCACCTTCACCAATTCGTTTGTAATCTTTGGCTTCGGGTAAAATTTTGTAATTTTTCCCGTCGGTAAGCACAAATACTGAACATTCGATTCCGCTCAGGAATTCTTCGATGACTACTGTAGAAGAGGCATTTCCGAACATTCCTCCCAGCATTTCTTTTAATTCTTTTTTGGCTTCATCAAGGGTGTTAAGAATGAGTACCCCTTTTCCGGCACAGAGTCCATCGGCTTTCAGTACATAAGGGGCTTGCAATGTTTCTAAATAAGCTAAACCCTCTTCCAGTTGTTCACCTGTAAAACTGCGATAGCCAGCTGTGGGAATACCGTGGCGCTGCATGAATTCTTTGGCGAATTCTTTACTTCCTTCTAAGACAGCACCAGCTTTTGATGGTCCAATGACAGGAATGTCTTTTAATGTTTCATCTTGTTGAAAATAGTCGTAGATGCCTTTCACTAATGGATCTTCAGGACCTACTACTACCATGTCAATCCCATTTTCCAAGACAAACTGACGAATGCCGTCGAAATCATCGCCTTTGATAGCAACATTCTCGGCCACATTGCTTGTTCCTGCATTACCTGGGGCTACGTACAGTTTCTCAATTTTGGGGCTCTGAGCTATTTTCCAAGCCAAAGCATGCTCGCGTCCGCCACTTCCTAATAATAATAGTTTCATATAGTAATATTTTGTTTGAATAAACTAAAAACGGGACAAAGGTAATGAATATCTTCGGATATACCGACTTTTGAGACCGGGAATTACGACCTCTTTTAATAGATATTCTGCCTTTGAAAAAGGTGAGGTTTTAATATGCCAGATTCTTTTCTGTGGCAACGTTCAATACCTCTGTAAGGTATTTGCGGGCTTCCCAGCGTGCCATAGGAAGGTCTTGTAGCAGGTAGTTGCCACAATCTTTAGCTGTAGCGCCAGGGATTTCTCCTTCGTATTCTGCAATGAATTGAAAAGTTTCTATCATCAATGGTAGAATCTCAGAAGAAGTTACCTTTCCACGCACTAATAGATAATTGCCAGTGAGACATCCCATAGGCCCCCAATAGATGATGCGTTCAGCCCATGTAGGATGATTGCGTAGGTAAGTGGCGGCCAAATGCTCAATAGTATGTAATGCTCCTTGTCCAAGTGCCGGCTCTCGATTCGGCTCTTTCATGCGGATGTCGAAAGTAGTAACGAATTCGTCACCTATGCTGTCTTGGCGTGAAACATAAATGCCACGTGACAAGTGTAAATGGTCAATGGTAAAACTTGGGATCTTTTTCATTATCAATTGATGCTAAATGGAAGATATTATTTGATTTCTTGGGGTAATGCGTTCAGGAATTGGTGTGTGATACCAAAAGAACGTTCTGCTATGGTTTGCCAAAAATTATTGTATTGTTGCCAATGTTCATCGGCCCCTGGTGTATCACTGATAATGCGGAAACTGATGAAAGGGACTTTGTATAGATGGCATATTTGGGCAATAGAGCCAGATTCCATATCTACGGCCAAACCATCGGGGAATTTCTTTTTGATAAAAGATAGTTCATCATGATTTGTAATGAATTTGTCTCCACTACATATAAGCCCTTCATGGATAGCCATTCCTTCAACTTCTGGAATAAGCGAAAGTGCGCAAGTGAGCAGGCTTTTTTCTCCAATGAAATAGGTCGGTAATCCTTGTACTTGTCCGTATTCATTCCCTTCTCCGCACCATACATCGTGGTAAACAATACGATTGCTGACTACGACATCCATGACTTGCAATTGGGAATCAATACCTCCGGCCACACCTGTACTAATGAGACAGTCCGGCTGAAAACGGTTGATGAGTTCGACAGCTCCAGCTGCGGCATTCACTTTACCAATACCACATTGCATCAAAATAAGTGTGTTTCCATTAATTGCTCCTACAATGAAGTGGAAAGGGCCACCACATATTTCTTTTTTTTCGGTAAGAAGTTGGGCAACTTGCTCATGCTCTACACTCATGGCTGTAATGATTCCTATTTTCATAAAATAAGGGATAGTTTTGTTTTCAAATTGTTATTTCTGCCTGCAAATGTACGGATTTTATCAGAGTTAGTTGTATCTTTGCGGCTCTAAATAATTGATTTATGATGAAAATATTGAAAAAAGTATGGCCTGATGTGGCGATGATAGCTTTATTTGTATTGATTTCATTCGTTTATTTCTATCCGGCCAATGTCGAAGGGTTGGTATTAGGGCAGCATGATCATGCCGCAGGTATAGGTGCTGGGCAAGAAGCTACAGAGTACTACAAACGAACGGGAGAACGTACGAGATGGACCAACTCACTTTTTGGCGGTATGCCCACTTATCAGATGGCTCCCAGTTACGAGTCAAGTGATACTTTGTCGTGGATAGAAAGAGCTTATCGCCTTAATCTCTCGGGATATACATACTATGTATTCATTATGCTGTTGGGATTTTATATCTTACTTCGTGCTTTTGATTTTCGGGCATGGATGGCTGCTCTCGGTGCTGTACTTTGGGCCTTTTCATCCTATTTCTTCATCATTATTGCTGCCGGACATATCTGGAAAGTTCTGACGTTAGCTTATATTCCTGTGACTATTGCTGGTATGGTTCTGATTTATCGGGGCAGATGGTTGTGGGGAGCTTTGTTGACTGCTCTTTTTGTAGGGCTTCAGATACGTTCAAATCATGTGCAGATGACCTATTATTTTCTTTATCCCATGTTCTTTATGGCGGTGGCATATGGCGTGGAGGCTTGGCGAAATAAGAAATTGACACAGTTCTGGAAGTCTTCGGTGGTATTGTTGGTTGCAGGTTTGTTAGGTGTGTGTACCAATTTGTCAAATTTGTACCATACTTATGAGTATAGCAAAGAGACGATGCGCGGAAAGAGTGAGCTTGTGAAAGCTAATTCTGGTAACCAGACCAGTAGTGGCTTGGAACGTGATTATATCACAGCATGGAGTTATGGTATCGGAGAAACTTGGACCCTACTTGTTCCAAATGCTAAAGGAGGTGCATCTGTTCCGATGGGGCGTAATAAAAAAGCGATGGAAGATGCTGATCCTACTTACCGTAGCCTGTATAATCAGATTGGACAATATTGGGGTGAACAACCAGGAACATCAGGGCCTGTATATGTAGGGGCATTTGTAATTGTACTCTTTGTTTTAGGTCTTTTTATTGTTCGTGGTCCGATGAAATGGGCTCTTTTAATAGCAACAATACTTTCAATCTTACTTTCGTGGGGAAAGAATTTTATGGGATTTACAGACTTTTTCCTTGATTATGTGCCCATGTATGCCAAATTCCGGGCTGTGGCTTCTATTTTGGTGATTGCAGAATTTACTATTCCTTTATTGGGCATGTTGGCTTTGAAAGAGGTTGTACAACGTGTGAAGGATGGAGAACTGAAAGAGCCATGCTATTTGAATGGACGTGTGAATCTGTTGAAATGTATTTTTATCAGTATTGGTATAGTCGGAGGAATTACATTGCTTTTTGTCCTGATGCCAGGTTTGTTTTTCCCCGAATATATTTCTACCAGTGAAATGGCCATGTTGAAAAATGGTCTTCCTGCAGAGCATTTGAATCCGTTCTTGGCAGATCTGATAGAGGTTCGTCAGGGTATTTTTGTTTCTGATGCATGGCGTAGCTTTATTATTATATTGGTAGGGGCTGTCATCGTGTTGGCTTTCGCTTGGCGCAAAATAAATGCGAAATGGATGGTCGGGCTATTATTCGTTTTGTGTTTATTCGATATGTGGCAGGTGAACTTGCGGTATTTGAATCCGGATGACAAGTCACAATTTACCCCTAAGCGTTCTATTGCTAATACTTTTAAGAAAAATGCAACTGATGAAATTATTCTTCAGGATAAAGCTCTTGATTATCGTGTGCTGAATTTGGCAAGTAACACATTCAATGAAAACAATACCTCCTATTTCCATAAGAGTGTAGGTGGATACCATGCTGCCAAACTTCGTCGTTATCAGGAAATGATAGAAGAACATATTGGCAATGAAATGCGGAGTGTAATGGAAGAAGTTGTACGCACCAATGGCGCAATGGATAGTGTGCAGGTATCTAAGTTCCCCGTTTTGAATATGTTGAATACCCGTTGGCTTATTATGCCAACTCAAGGTGGAAATACCATGCCAATATTTAATCCTCATGCTTTTGGAAATGCTTGGTTTGTGGATAACGTAATGTATGTGAATAATGCAAACGAAGAAATTGAGGCATTGCATCATGTAAGTCCGAATGAAACAGCCGTTGTAGATGCTAAATTTAAAGAGCAGGTCAAAGCTGTTACTTCAGATGGTTCTGTCATCTTGAAAGAGTACGATGCTAATCGTTTGGTGTACGAGACAGAATGCGCCGCTGATGGTGTCGTGGTTTTCTCGGAGATATACTATCCTGGTTGGCGTTCTTATATCGATGGCGAAGAGGTTGAGCATGGGCGTGCTAACTATATCTTGCGGGCGATGAATGTACCAAGTGGTAAGCATACTATAGAATTTGTTTTCGACCCACAATCATTGCATGTGACAGAGACCATTGCCTATATAGCTTTATCTCTGTTATTAATAGGTTTTGTCATCGCTGTTGTGATGGAATTCAGAAAACGGATTGTTGCTAAGTCCTGATTAGGTTAAATCTTAAAAACTGTAATGATGAGAAATCACTTCTTCCTTAATATCCGTCGGCATTTGAGTGTGGCTATTGCCATGTTGGCTCTTGCTGTGTTTAGCTCTTGTGAGCGTATAGATTTTTCTGAAGAAGAGATCGGACAGTTTGAACAGGTGGATAATAAGGTGCGTGTGACAACTCGTGCAAATGCGGAAATAGCCTATCCCCTGACGTTGTATGCTTTTTCCAATTCAAGTGGCCAACTTGTTGCGTCGGTTTCTGTTGATGATGAAACTGACGAAATTGCTCTCTCCCTACCTGCCGGGCAATACCATATGGTAGCTGTGGCTGGTTCAGAGGAATGTGCAGTGCCTGTATCCCCAACATTGGCAGATTACCTTGTATTACCCGCTAATGGAAGATTAGGTACCCCTCTGCAGGTTGGTAGCGCTGATGTTCCTGTTAATGGTGATGCTACAGTCAGTATTACTATGTATAATCAGGTGGCAGCCGTTGAACTTTCGTTAGAGGGTTTGCCAGAAAATGTCACCTCTGTGAATGTGACTCTTTCCATGTTGCGGAATCGTTTGAGTTTTGGAGGAGCATTATCGGGTGATGTTGCTACGACCGTACCGCTTCAGCGTGAAGAGGCAGGCGGTGTTTGGACAGCTCCACCTTTTTACACTTTTCCTGGTAGCGGTGACAAACTTACCCTTAGCATTACCACAGTTTCTTCTTTGGGGACTCAAACTTATGGATATACCCATGCTGGAACATTGAAATCTAATACACCTTATGAATTGGTCGGTAGTTATACGGATGGATTCACAGTTAACAGCGTAATTTCTTTAGCGGGTTGGAATAAGACTCAAGAGATTATTTTTAGCTTAAATAATGAGGAAGGAGCGACAGGATCTGGGGGTGACTCATCAGCAGATGGCGGAGAAGTAGCAGCTTTTCCTGAGGCCGGTAGTTTTTGGAATGGACATTTTGTAGCTCTTTCTGAGGTGGAAGATAATGGATTGACGGCTCGTTTGCTTCTACTTAGCTTAAGTGAATGGACAGGTGTCCCTTCTGCAACGAATGAGGAAGAACCTGAATTAGCCGTAGAACTGGCTGCGGAGTATGTAGAAGAAGACTTGGCCGAGTGGTGTATTCCGACTCGGGAAGAGGTAAAGGCTATGCGCGCTTCGATTGGAGGGGAAAATTTGTCGGCAACTAATGTCACTTTGGCTGAATATGGGGCCGTTCTTTTGTCTGATGGAGTTAAGGACTTGGAGGGGAATAATCTTCGTTATCTTTGTGACGATGGGGCTTTCTCGTTTACGTGGACAGGCAGCAATATTTCTACGTGTGGTAGTAAACGTACTTACAACCTTCGTATGGTGAAGTCTGTTACTGTAAGTTTGAAATAGACAGAAATAGTATAATAATTTGAATCGTGAGTATGAACCCACAGAGTTATATACAGACATTGGTTGCTGCCGTGGAGCAATTGTCCGAGGCTTCGTCCTATACTGGCCTTTGCCACCATCATCGTCAGGGACAGCCCTTGCCTTCGGCCGAGCAGTTGGAGCGGATTGTAAACCTTGCCCGCGCCATTCTTTTCCCTGGATATTTTGGTAACTCCAGTGTGAATGCCCAGACGATGACTTATCACATTGGGGTGAACGTAGAGCAACTTTACCACCTGCTGGTCAACCAGATTCAGGCTGGATTGGCTTTCAACTTGCCGGAAGAGGGTGGGGATGCAGAGACACTCTGTGAACAGGCCCGTCTGCTGGCTGCTCAATTCATCGGTCGTCTGCCGGAAATGCGCCGCACATTGGCTACCGACGTGGAAGCTGCCTATAATGGAGACCCTGCCGCCACGAACTACGGCGAGGTCATTTGTTGCTACCCGGCTATCCGTGCCATCAGCAACTACCGCATTGCTCACGAACTGTTGGTGTTGGGTGTACCCCTCATCCCTCGTATCATTACCGAGATGGCGCATAGCGAGACGGGCATAGACATCCATCCGGGTGCGACTATCGGCCACCACTTCACCATCGATCATGGTACGGGTGTGGTGATTGGCGAGACTTGCATCATCGGCAACAATGTGAAACTCTATCAAGGTGTTACCCTCGGTGCAAAGAGTTTCCCCCTCGACGAACATGGAAATCCCATCAAAGGCATTGCCCGCCACCCGATATTGGAGGACGATGTCATCGTCTATAGTAACGCCACCATTTTGGGACGTATCACCATTGGCCGTGGTGCCACGGTGGGTGGTAACATTTGGGTGACCGAGGATGTCCCTGCCGGGGAACGGATTGTACAGAGGAGGGGATGAAACGTTTGCAAAGCAAACAAAAACTCTTAATAGTTCTTAAATAATAATCGAAAAGCAATCATTATTTATTGATATTCGATAAATATCTCTACTTTTGCATATCGATTATCGATAAATGCGCGCATGATTTATCAGATTAAGAACATTAAAAGAGTTATTTTATGAATGCAAAAAAGTATTTGAATCAAATGAAGGGCATATTTGTTGTCGCTTCATTGGCTGCGTTGTTTTGGCTTTATTGGACGATAGGAAGAACGATTTATTCACTGGCGGATTGGGATATTGAGATCCGTGAAGGGTTTAAGGGCATTCTCCAATGGGGTATTGTCATCGGATATTGTTTCTTTTCGCTGTGTTTGGTTGCGGTGCAGATGTGGTTTCTTATTCGACAAATAAAAAGTTTGAAAAAGGGAATCATGTTTGATAAAGGATGTGCGACTTTTATTTTTTCTTGGGGTATATTGTGGTTCTTGTATGATTTCTGTTCGACAAATCTGGGGTTGATGTACGGGCATCATGCTTTTGATACAATAACAATTGATGGGACGATGGTGGGAATCCCTTTGGTAGCCATTACTTTTGCGATACTCTATAAGATGGCAGCCGAAATATCAGAAGAACAAAGTCTAACCATTTAAAATGATATTATGCCTTTAATCGTAAATTTAGACGTTGTGATGGCTAAGCGAAAGATGTCGCTCAACGAACTCTCAGAAAAGGTTGGGCTTACTCAAGCCAACCTTTCCATTCTCAAAACCGGCAAAGCCAAGGCTGTACGTTTCTCTACACTTGAGTCCATTTGCAGAGTGTTGGAATGTCAACCCGGTGACCTGCTTGAATATCGGGAAGATGTTGCAGAATAGGGAAAAACAGTTGTCTGCCGCTGAATATTTGCCAGACTTCTTCGATTATTCTGCTTTTTTTTGTTTCTTTGCAATTTAATTGGTTTAATATGCTTTTTGGAGGTATAAAAAGCGTGGGAACCTGATTTATGAACATTTGAACAGAAATAATGGAATTTGAACTCATCGCCAAGACCTTCCAGGGACTGGAGGAGGTGCTGGCAAAAGAGCTTACCGCACTGGGAGCAAACAATGTAGAGATTGGCAGACGAATGGTTTCATTCACTGGCAATAAAGAGATGATGTATCGTGCCAATTTCAGTCTGCGTACGGCTTTGCGTATTTTGAAACCTGTCAAACATTTCAAGGCCCAGTCTGCTGACGAGGTTTATGAAGCTGTGAAAGCGATTGAATGGGAACAGTATTTGACGAATGAGAAAACTTTTGCAGTGGATGCAGTGGTATTCAGTGATGAGTTCCGCCATTCGAAGTTTGTAGCCTACAAGGTAAAGGATGCTATTGTGGACTATTTCCGTGAAAAGACAGGCGACCGTCCCAATGTGCGGTTGAATAATCCTGATTTATCACTTAATATTCATGTGGCGCAGGACAAATGTACCCTGTCGCTCGACTCATCGGGCGAATCGCTTCACCGTCGCGGCTATCGCCAGGAGACGATGGAGGCTCCGCTCAACGAGGTGTTGGCAGCCGGTATGATACTGATGACCGGTTGGCAAGGCGAGTGCGACTTCATTGACCCCATGTGTGGTTCGGGCACATTACCCATCGAGGCGGCCCTCATTGCCCGTAACATTGCGCCGGGAGTATTCCGCAAAGAATATGCCTTTGAGAAGTGGAACGATTTTGATCAAGAACTTTTCGATTACATCTATAATGATGATTCGGCCGAACGTGAGTTTGAACATAAAATATATGGCTACGACAACAACCGTCAGGCCATCGAGGTGGCTACCCGCAATGTGCGTGCGGCCGGATTAACAAGCGAAATAGAACTGAAGTTGCAGGATTTTGCTGATTTCCAGACTCCCCAGGAGAAGGCCATTATCGTGAGCAACCCACCGTACGGTGAACGTATCTCGGCGGACGACCTGTTGGGACTTTATGCCATGATTGGGAACCGTTTGAAGAATGTCTTCAAGGAAGGTGATGCCTGGATATTGAGTTACCGCGAAGAGTGTTTCGATAAGATAGGCCTGAAACCATCAGTGAAGATTCCTGTGTTCAATGGAGCCTTGGCATGCGAGTTCCGCAAATACCAACTGTTCAGCGGACGATACAATGACTTCCGTCGTGATGGGGAGGAACTGACCGAACGCAGAGAGCGTAGGGAACGGGATGAACTCCGTGCCGGTACGGGACGCTATGAAGAGCGTCGTCAGCGTCGTTTTGAGGAGCGGAAAGAGCGTGATGACCGTCGTGGTAAACGTGATGGTGACCGCCGTTTCAAGAAAGATACCGACCGTGCCCGTAAGGATGACCGTCGCGAGCGTAAGTTTGACGACCGTCCTCGTCGCGATGACCGCAAGTTTGATGGAGAACGTAGGTTTGATGGAGAGCGTAAGTCCGACCGTAATCGTAAGGACGGTGGATTCAAACCTCGTCGCGAAGAGCGCGACCAGAAGCAAGAGCGTCGGTTTGGTACATGGAAACAGACCGATGAAGAGCGCGAACTCCGCGGTGAACGTAAACGACTCAGCGGCATTCAGGCAATGAGTTTTGAACCAAAGAAGCCGGAGGAATAAGACTCAAAGGAGTTATTTTCAGACGCAGATGACGCGGATGACGCAGGTTTTCTTGTTTTGTTATATCCTAAGAGGCTATAATTTATCCGCGTTATCCGCGTCATCTGCGTCTGAAAGATAATGATGTACCTTATTCGATAAATAGAATCATTATGAAGAAAAGTATTTTAGTACTCATGTCATTATTTGCCACTTTTATCACTATGGCACAAGAAAAGACCCCCTTCACTTTGCATGACCTCATTCCTGGAGGCTCGACCTACCGCCAGTGTTCACCTGCCAACGCATGGTACACTTGGTGGGGCGACCACTGTGTGGAATTGGATGTGGATACATTGAAAAGTCTGAAACCTGGGAGTAAGAAACCTGCTACCGTACTGATGGAACTTGATCAGGTGAACCGTTGGTTGGAGGCTGCCGGCAAGCAACCTGTACACACATTGCAAAGTGTATCGTTCCCATATGCAGACAAGTCGCAGGCACTGTTCCGCACCAATCGTGAATACCTGTTGGTTGATTGGCAGATGGAGGCTGTAGTGTGGAGCTTGCCTATACCTGAAAAGGCTGCCAATCAGGATTGGCACAAGTTATCGCGAAATCTCGCTTACACCGTTGATAATAACCTATGGGTGATGACGGCCGATGGAAAGTGTGTGCAAGTGACCAATGAACCTACAGGTATCAAATGCGGGCAGGTGGTACACCGAAATGAGTTCGGTATTGAGAAGGGAACCTTTTGGAGTACCGACGGACAGCGCTTGGCCTTCTACCGAATGGACGAGACGATGGTGAGTGACTATCCGCAAGTGGATACCGAGGCCCGAACGGCTGAATATGTGCCCGACAAGTATCCCATGGCCGGGACTGCCAGCCACAAGGTGACGGTGGGTGTATATGACATCGCTACAGGACAGACCGTTTATCTGCAAGCCGGTGACCCTACTGACCGTTACTTCTCCAATATTGCCTGGAGTCCTTGTGGAGGATATGTCTATATGATGGAACATCCGCGTGAACAGAACCGCGCAGAACTGGTTCGTTACAATGCTCTGACGGGTGAAAAGGATGCTGTGCTCATTACCGAAGCACACGAAAAATATGTGGAGCCTATGCATCCCATCACATTCCTTCCTTGGGATAACACAAAGTTCATATACCAGAGTCAGAAGGATGGATTCAACCATCTATACCTATATAATATAGAAGGAGAAGAGTTGGCGCAGTTGACAAAGGGCGAGTGGCTTGTTCAGGAACTCGTTGGCTTTCACGAAAAGCGTAAAGAGGTAATCATCGTCAGCACCGAAGTCAGTCCTTTACAGAGCAACTTGTATGCTGTGAG
Source organism: Phocaeicola sp. (assembly GCA_045545095.1). GTDB lineage: Bacteria > Bacteroidota > Bacteroidia > Bacteroidales > Bacteroidaceae > Phocaeicola_A. The sequence goes on from JAZQAG010000029.1 coordinate 88,234, forward strand.
TGTGAAGAATGGCAAACGTCGTCCTATAGGCAATAGCGAGGGGGTACATACGGTGCAACTTTCAGCTTCGGCCGATTGGGTGATTGACCGCTATTCGGCTCCCGCAACTCCGCGTCGTATCGAATTGGTGAGTGTGAAGGATGGCAAGAGTCGTAATGTCTTGTTGGATGCCCCCAATCCATGGGCAGGATTCAATGTGCCAGAGATGACCGTGGGCACACTCAAAGCTGCTGATGGAGTGACAGACCTCTATTATCGTCTGGTAAAACCTGTCGATTTTGATCCTGCGAAGAAATATCCCGCTGTCATCTATGTTTATGGCGGCCCTCATGCACAGATGATTCAAAACTCGTGGAACTATGCCGTGCGCGGATGGGACATCTATATGGCTCAGCAAGGTTACGTGGTGTTTACCGTGGATAATCGTGGAAGCAGCAATCGTGGTTTGGCGTTTGAGAATTGCACTTTCCGCCAATTGGGTGTTGAGGAGATGAAGGACCAGCTCCGTGGTGTGGATTTCCTCAAGAGTCTGCCTTATGTGGATGCAGACCGTCTGGGTGTGCATGGATGGAGTTATGGCGGTTTCATGACTGCCAACTTGATGCTGACCTATCCTGATGTCTTCAAAGTGGGTGTGGCTGGTGGCCCCGTTACGGATTGGAAGTACTACGAGGTGATGTACGGTGAACGCTACATGGATACACCGCAAACCAATCCCGAAGGTTACAAGAACAGCAGCCTTTTGGAAAAGGCTGGCAACCTGAAGGGTCGTCTGCTCATTATCCATGGAGGTAACGACCCTGTCTGTGTTCCCCAGATGACCTATTCCTTCCTGAAGGCTTGCATCGACAATGGTACACACCCCGACCTTTTCATCTATCCCGGGCACGGGCACAACATGGTAGGTCGCGATCGTGTGCATCTGCATGAGCATATTACCCGCTATTTTGAGGATTTCTTAAAATAACGTGAGTTCGATACAATTTCGGAATAATGTAAGTAGCCCGTCATTGACAAATACCAGTTCAATGGCGGGCTTTTCTCGAAGAAACAATATGCAGCGATTGTTCCCAAAGCATTTGCAATGAAGTTGTTGAAAGACCGATGTCTGGAATGTTCAATTTGAGCAATCACATTTACATGTCTGTCCGTATTCTGTCTGCTTCAGAGACCACTCGGCAAGATTACCATTCTTTCGCTTGCAAGATTTAATTCTTTCACTTGTAAGATTTAAATCTTTATGCCCCAAGATTTATATCTTTCCCGTTGACAAGATACGGGTTGGCAAAGCTATGTAGCACAGGCTTCTTTGCAACTCGCGTTGCAAAGTATTTATTCCCTGTCAGGTGACCTTATTGTGGAACATTGGGGGAATTGTGAGGGGAAAATATGCCGGGTTGCCGGGTTGCCAGGTTGTTGTAAGACTCCTATATAAAAAAGTGGTAATATGGTCGAAATAATTAGATGTGATGACTAATTTCGACCATATTACCATAAATGTACGGGAAAGTTATACAAACAACCTGGCAACCCGGCAACCCGGCATGTCGGTCTAACGGTCGTTCAGCCCTTCGGTGTGCTTATGGCTCTGATTTACATGTAGTTTACGATGCTGTACTTATAAACAAGGAATCCGCGGAGTGACCCCTTGCGCACCTGTGGATACTCCATTTTCTTCATGATGATGGCAATTTTGACCAGTGATAATGGCTTTTTGATGGTTGAATTTATACGTTCCCGTATGTTGGATGTGGTGACAAATTCGACCACTTTGCCAGATAATCTTCAACCAAACTGATACGACATTATTATTAAAGGCTTCTACTTGCGAAACTTTCGTCTTATGCTTCACTTCTTCTCCAACAGTTGGTGAACATGGGCTTTCTGCAGCATGAGGAAACTACCGTTGGCTATGACGTAACCGCCAGTGCCGCTCTCGTTCTTGATGACCGTCACCTGTTCGATGCCCATATCGGTGTTTGCAGGGAGATAATGGAGGGGATTCTTGGGATACTGCTTGCTTCCGAACACTTCGTTGCGGTATTTCAAGAGTTTGGGATATTTCATGCGTTCAATCTTGATGTCAGCAGCGTATGTGATAGCAGAGGCTTCGCGACGCAACTCCGTCAAGGTGAACGTGTGGGCATCGCCCGTAGCCTTGACAATGAGGCCTGGTAATCCACGCAATCGCCACGGACCGACGGACGAAGGGACCTCCTCGGTGTACCATGCTGTCCAACGGACACCGCGGAAGGTGACTTCTGCCCGCGAACAGCGGTAACCATTGATGCTCAGTGTGTCAGCAGTGAGTGTCCAATCCAATGAGGGGGTAGGTTCATATCCTTCAAACTCTTTGGGAAAGATTGCGTCGCGCACAGTGGTCTCCCCTTCAGGATGGTTTATCCACACGGTGGGTATGTGCGTCAGAGTTTCGGTATGTGCTGCGGCCACCCTTTTCCGAAAATCCATGTCACTTCCAGTTTCTGCCTGATAACGGCTCATGGGCATGCACTTGGTTATCCGTTGTCCCGCCTGCACCACCACCTGTATGGAATCACATACAGCAGCCCCTTCGTCATCCAGCGTATTGACGGTGTAGTCATACACTACGGCAAACTGTGCCGTATCAATCGAGTCTTTCGTCTGTGCCTGCACTGACACCGTCAGGGCGAGGGCTAATGATAAGAAAATCTTTTTCATAGATAAATAGTTACTTCAATTCCAAGGGTTGATAAACATTCACTTTTTTGGGGACAATGAGGTCACGGGCTATCACCGTTTGCTTTTCTTCGGCTGGTGGTTCAGGACCTCCGGCCCACATCTCTACGGCATCGTCCAAGGCTCCCTCGGGGATATAGTAGCGAGGATTCTGCACGTAACGTTTGTTACAAAAAAGTTTGTTGCGGTGCGAAATGAACTTATGTTCGGTAATGACCTGATGTCTGTCCTCCTCCATGTAAGTCAATGGAACCTGACGATTAACAAGACCGCTGAAAGTGAAGGAGAAGAGACCTTTGCCATCCTCGGCTTTCAGTATCAAGCCAGGCAGGCCGCGGAGTTTCCACGGACCAGCTGATGAGGGTATCTCTTCGGTGTACCAAGTCGTCCATGTACGTCCGGCATATTCCCCTATAGCCTTGTGACAAAGGTATCCACCGATAGTCAGTGTATCATCCGACAGTTTCCAACTGATAACAGGAACTTTACCTTTTACCAGATAACGGTGGGGGACAATCTTATCAAAGGAACGTGTTTCTCCTTCGGGATGATTGACATACAGCACCGGCAGATTGTATTGTCGGGCATCCCACTCGCCATGCTGAAACACTTTATTGAAACTTTCACCAAAGTCCTCCAACATGGCACGGTTATACTCCAAGCATTTTGTTACACGATTCCCCACGAGTGTGGCCACTTGCATGGAGTCGGTTGCAGGACGACCCTCTGCATTAGTGGAATACACTTTGTATTCATACACTACGGCAAACTGTGCCGTATCAATCGAGTCTTTCGTCTGTGCCTGCACCGACACCGTCAAGGCGAGGGCGAATGATAAGATAATCTTTTTCATAGATAATGATTATTTCAATTCTAATGGTTGATAGGCATGTGCTTCAGATAGGATTATAACTCCTGCAACGCTGGTAATCTGTTGGTCGGAGATACGACTGTAGCGATATTCTTTATATCCGAATGCTTCCATTGCGTCTGGAGCGTAATATGCGGGGTCTTGCACATAACGTGAATTATCAAGTGTCTTCTTCTTGTATTCCAGAAATTTCTCAGCTGTCATCTTGTGGTAATCCACTCGTTGCTTCACATAATTCATCCCGTTCTCTGGTACTATCCAAGTGACGTATTCTGTGAATATTAGGGGCTGTTCTTCATTGAGCAAGCCACGGAGGGTGAAGGTGTGTATGCCATCCTTATCTTGTACTTTGGTAATCATGCCTGGCAGTCCACCTAATTTCCATGGTCCGATGCTTGTCGGAACTTCTTCTGTATAATGGGCTTGCCACACTTTTCCTCGAAAACGGGTCTCGGCCGTATGGCAGAAATATCCGAAGATTGAATCTTGCTGTTCGCCCAAGTGCCATTTAGGGGATTTCAGAGTCTCATCCGTCTGGTAGCGGTTAGGATAGAGTTCTTCCTGTACGGTGATGCGACCTGTGGGATAATTTATAAAGACATCGCCCATGTGCATCTGTGCAGCTTTATAAATGTGATAGTTGTCGTAACTCTTCTTTGTCTGCTTATTGTAGGAATAATAGGGGAAACTTTTGGTGACTCCATTTGCTGACTGTACGGCTATCAGCATCGAGTCGGTCACAGGCTCTCCTGCAGCATTGGTTGTATTACACTCGTAGAGGTAAATGGCGGTAAACTTCGACACGCCCAAGGTGTCGTTCTGTGCCTGCACCGACACCGTCAGGGCGAGGGCGAGGATTGTTAGCATTTTCTTCATAGATTCTTTTATTTATTGTTTTACAATGAGAATGTCAGTTTCAGCAATGCGGTGCGGCCACACAGGCTGTAGTCGTAGCTGTAGGTGTTGATGCCGTCGAAGAGGGTGTAGGCATACGACCGTTGGTTGAACAAGTTGTCCAACTCCAATCGGAGGACTGCCCGCTTGAACTTGTACTGCGCCGACGCATTGAAGAGCGACATGTGCTTGTAGCGGTCGGCCGTAAGTTGTCGGCGCACATAGTCGTAACTGGCCGAGAGGTCAAGCTGGGACACAGGGAAGAGATGCACACCACCATTGTGGCTGAGCGAAGTGGTGGTGTTGCGGGTGTCGCCATACGCCGAGCGCGACCAGCCGTAGTTAATGTGGTAGCTCAACTCCAGCCATTGGATGGGTGTGACGGAGAGGTTTCCCTGCAAACTGTAGCTCCGGTTGTCGGTGGCAATGACTTCGCTCCCCACCGCCTGTTCACTATCGCTGAACGAGTAGCTTCCCTGGATGCCGAACTTGGCAAAGAGGGCAGGGATGCTCTTTGTGCTGGAGAGGTTGAACGATGTGCGCCGTGTGTAGGTGTCGCGCAGGAGCGATTGTGTGCTGACATCCACTCCGTCAATGGATTGCGAATGTAGCGTGTTGCGCTTGCCCTCGCTGTGGTTGGCACCGATGCCGAATGTGAAATAGCTGAACGGCACCTGCCATTTCCAGTCGATGGACGAGTTCCAGTTGCGCGATTCGCCGATGATGCCCGAAGCCGCCCGTGTGGTGCGGTAGTCGGTCTGCATAGGGGCCGTCAGCAGGTCAAGCATATCACCCGTCCCGTGGCTCAATCCCGTCGATGCCGACAACTTGCTATTGGCCGAGAAGGTATAGCTGAGGCTGAGGTTCGGATTGAGGTAGAGTTTCGTCAGCCCGGTCTCGCCGTAGTCCAACATGCGCAACGACACGGGAACAGCCACCCCTGCATAAAAGCGGCGATTGCTGCTCTGCCACTCGAAGCCCGGGTTGAACGAGGGGATGAGTGTCCACCCGTCCAAGCGGTTACAGTCATCATCGGGTGTGCGTACCGTCTCCACAAAGTGGTAGTCGGCCTGCAGGCTGACGGGCAGATTCAGCGTGAACTTCTTGCCCAAACGGATGTCGAACGAGGTGCTGTGGCGCGTGGTGAGCGAAGTGGATTGTGCCGTCTGTCCGTAGCTCTCGCCCCGGTTGCCGAACGACAGGTGCAAGGTGGGCGTGCGCTGGAAGTTGATGTCCGAGTTGAGCGAATAGCGGTGTCGGCCTGTGTTGCGCGACAGGTTGAGCCGGTTGCCGGCCTCTATGGATGTGGCCCGCCGGCGTTGGGTGGCCATGTGGCCGTTGTAGAGCATATCCCCTTCGTCCCGCTCAAACTTGGCTTTCAGGGTAAAGGTCTCGTTCGTGTAGCGGTGACGCTCGTTCTCCAGATAGTTGACGGAGAATCGGGGCAAATGCTGTGTGGCCAAGGGGGAGGTCTGTTCACTCACGGTGACGTACTCTCCGCTCTCTGCCAAGTAGGTGCTTCCGGTGCTCCTGTCACTCGTCGCTTGGCGATAGGTATAGTCGGCATTCACGCGCACGGTCCGGGTGCTGTCCATCTTCAATATGGCATTGAGTGTACCCATGCCGTTGCGCTTGTACTCCGACTCACCCTGTGGCGCACCACCGCCACCAAAACCGCCGAACAGCGAAGTGGCATGGGTGGAGAAACCGCCTCCACCGAAATGGTAGGTCATGTCACCCGCCCCGTAATCCTTGTAGTTACCGGCCTTGACCGAGCAGATGGTCTGGAACTTGTCGGTGAACATCATGCCGGTCAAGCCCAGCAGGAGTCTCACCCCCAACCCCTCTCCGACGGGAGAGGGGAGCAAAATGTCCTGTGACGCATTATCTCTGGGTGAGACTCCCACTCCTGCCTCCTCCTGTCCGAAAGGTTTGAACTTCGCCTTCTTGGCCAGTCTGATGTTCAGTGCCACGGCATCGCTGGGCTTGTCTTCGTCCATCTTGCGGGCATGGTAGTTGCGCACCACCTCCACCTTGGCCACCATGTCGGCTCCCATGTTGCGGGTGGCCAGATTATATTTGCCTCCCAACATGTCCAGTCCCTCGATGTTGAAGGCCGAGATGCCTTTGCCCATATAGGAGATGGCGCCGCTCTTGGCCACCTCCACACCTGGCAGGCGTTTCAGTCCGTCTTCCAATGTCACGTCGCCCTTTCCCAAGAACGAAGCGAGGTTGTAGCTCAACGTGTCGCCCTTCAGCAACAGGGGATTGGCCCGCACCTTCACCTCCTTCAGGCTGATGCTCTTCTGCACCAACACCATATCCTTGACCAACTTTTTCCGGCCATCCGGCTTCAGCACCACCTCTTCGGCCTCGTAACTGATGTGGGCAAAGGAGAGGACTGTTCCCTCCTTCAGTTCCTCCACGCGGAGCGAATAGTTTCCCTTCGTGTCGGTGGTCCCAAAGGCAAGGATGCGCCCTTTCAACGTCAGTTTCACAATGACATCACTCACGGGAACCAGTCCCCCGCCCGAGGCGGAGGAGAGTGCCGTCACCTGTCCGGTCACATTGACCATTTCCTGGTTTTGCGCTGATGCACTGATAACCAATGCCATTGATATCAGGATGTATAGCAGTCGTTTCATATCGATTTCTTTCTCTGTTTTATGAGTATAACAAGGGCTGTACAAGCCATTTCGGGACTTGCATCCATGTCTTTTTGTCAATAAGTAGAGTGGATTCTACTGCAAGCGGTAAGTGATGGGCAACGACATCTTCATGCGCACCGCCTGCCCGCGCTGACGGGCCGGTTTCCAGTTGGGCATGTTGCGAATCATGGCCACGGCCGAGGCTTTCAGTATCTCTTCCGCTTGGGCAATTTCGTCTTTATGGGGATTTTCTTTCCCCGATGCATAGGCGGTAACAATGACATCGCTCTTTTGATTAGGAGTGTCCAGCCTGGTAGCTTTCACGTCGGTAATTTCCCCATCTTTCTGCACAATGAACTCGACGTGCACCGTTCCCTGTACACCCCGTTCCTGAGCCATCGACGGATAGCGGACATTCCGGCTGATGTATTGCATCAGGGCTTCGCGCCCTCCAATGAACTCGGCAGGCTCTTCGGCTATGATGAACACTTCCTGGGCAGGGTCGTCATCCATCGGCTGCTTCGTCTCAATCTGTATCACACCGTTGGCTCCCCGTTCGCCCCAGATGGCTTTGCCTGTCGCTCCTTTCAACACGGTGACGTGGGTAATATCTTCGGGGTTGATGCGGATGGCATCGGCCAAATCAGTATCTGTCACATCATCTGACCAGTTGAGCGCATCGGCATCCACCACTTTCCCGTTCACGACGATGAGGGGCTGCTCCCCATCTGCCACCGCCTTTTCCTTCATAAATATGATTTGTGGTGGTACAACATCAGGTTCCCCTTCTTGCCTTGGCTCAGCCGTGGCAACGATGGCTACTGCCGCGAGGGGGAGCAGATAAAGGGCTTTCAGTGCCGAGTGGCCCGAGGACTTAGGTTGGAACATGCGGGCCATGCGCTGCTTGGTCTTGCTCTCGTTGAAGGCATTCACCACGGGCATCATGTTGGGATGCGTGGCGCGATGGATGAGCAGCAGGCAATACTCCCTGATGTCGAATCCGGCATCCAGCACCGAACGGTCGGCCTCATATTCATGAATGTCCGACAGGTCTTCGCGCAACATCCATCCGAAGGGGACGAACCACAACAAGCGCACCACAACTTCGCAGAAAATCTTGTCGTAAGAGTGGCACAAGCGGATGTGTGCCCGTTCGTGGGTGACGATGCTGGCCTTGTCCACATCGGCCGGTGCCAGCAATATCCAGTGCAACCAGCTGCACGAACTTCCCAAATCGTGGTTTACCAACACGCAACCATTGTCCACCCCCTCCACCTCGATGGGACTGCCCTGGCGGATGGTGCGCACCGTGCGCACGATGGCCAGCAGATAGCGCAGGGCGAAAAACACTACACCTACTATATATAAGGTGAACAACCACTCCGTCCATCCCATAATCGGCATGGAGGCTTGAACCATATCGCCCTCTTCGACAACAGCAGTGGTGTCAGCTGCCATGGGCACACCTCTGACCTCTGCAATCTCTATCCTTGCAGAAGAGTCTGCCATCCATCCGAACAGCGTCGGCAAAGAGGTCTCCACATGAACGAAAGGCAACGTCACCGATGCCACCAGAATCAGCACCAGTACCGCCCGATTGAGCGAATGGAACGACTCGCGCCGCAGACAAATGCCGTAGAGCGAATAGAGCAACGTCAATGCGACGGCTGCTTTAGCAATGTAAATAAGGAATGCTGTCATATCAACCAGTTTTTAGTGACAAGCTACGAGCTACGAGTGGTGGATTCGTACTACATCACTTGTAGCTTGTAGCTCATCACTTGTCACTATTTCTTTTTCATCAAATCAGTGAGGAACTGCATCAACTCCGCTTCTGTGAGGCGCTCTTCGCTGACAAACTGAGAGACGACACTCAGGCACGAACCGTCGAAATAGCGGTCAACGAACGAGCCCAACTTACCGCGTCCATACTCCTGTTTATCCACAATGGGTTGGTAGATATAGCCCCTTCCCTGTTGGCGATGAGTCAGATACCCCTTGCGCTCCAGTGCCTGAAAGGCATTCTGTATGCCGTTAATCAGCGGGCGCGGTTCGGGGTAAAGTTGATATACATCCTTGGGAGTACATTCGCCCAATTGGCTGCCGCCTTCTTCCTTCTTGCAGGACATAGTGCAAGTGGGATTGTCTTCTGCTCCTGCTTCGTTCGTCAGTTGCCAGATGTACTCCATCACTTCTTCTTCTTTAGCTGTCAGTTTTACCATATTATTTTACCTGATGAACACAATTGCATGTTAATTGCAGGCAAAATAAGTGGGAATATTTGATAAATACAAGAAAGAAGAGTAGGTTTTAAGAATTGTTTAATGTTGAATCTCGTTTATAGCTTCTTTAATCCTGATTCTAATACAAAACGAAAATATATTTCTTCTCAGAAAGTTTTAAGCATAAGTGATATTGTTTAGAAAAATAGAATCATGGACATTGGCTGATAAGAAGATGTCCATGATCCTATTTTTATTATTTTCGGAAATATTTCCCGACTATGGGAAGTTGGCTTAATGGGAAGTCATGTTTTACAGTGTATACTATAAATATTCCCATTAATAGGGTGTTGATTATTAACCGAATAGATATATCCCAATCCTCTGGAGTAAGGGATGATATAAAATATAAAATCACTGTCAGTAAAGTATAACAGCCAATCTTTTTTAAGTCATAATGGATGGGGTATTTCTGTTGTCCGATGAAATAGGAGAGTAACATGCAAATGCCGTATCCTGCTACACCAGCCCAAGCACAAGCCATATATCCGTATTGGGGTACAAAAAAGACATTAAGTAGGACAATGGTTACACATCCGGTCAAAGAAAACCATGCACCATAGTATGTTTGGTCAGTCAGTTTGTACCAAAAAGAGAGGTTAAAATAGATGCCCATGAATATTTCTGCCACCATGACAATAGGAACTACGCGAAGACCTTCCCAATAGTCGGGGGCAATGATGTATCGGATAAGATCGATATAAAGCATCACCGCTAAAAAAGCCATGAGTGAGAATATGATGAAATATTTCATGGCTTGTGCATAAGTGTCGCGATTGTCACGTTCTGTCGATTTGCTGAATACGAAAGGTTCATAGGCATATCTGAAAGCCTGGGTGAGCATTGCCATAATCATGGCAATTTTGCTGGCTGCCCCATAAATCCCCAGTTGGACGTGAGAGGCTTGTTCTGAACCTTCATACACGAGGGGGAAGATAATCTTATCTGCTGTTTGATTCAATATGCCTGCCAATCCTAAGATAAGGATAGGAAAGGAGTAGGAGAGTATCTTCCGCCATAGACGGTAGTCAAAAATATACTTGAATCCCGTTAATTCAGGCCAGAAGAATACTGTGATGGAGGCAGTGCAAACTAAATTGATTCCGAAGGCATATCCAACACCGACATTAGGGTTGTAGAATGAGGATATATCTTCGGGATAACTTTCGTACAAGAGCGGCAAAGCTACAAAGTATAACAGGTTCAGTCCGATGTTCATACAGATGAACAGTAGCTTGAGGCCTGCAAATTTTAATGCTTTTCTCTGATATCTGAGCCATGCAAAAGGGATACTTTGGAATGCGTCGAGCGCTACTACTGCGGCCATCATACCGATATATTCTGGGTGGTCGGCATAGCCTAAAACACTGGCTACCTCATTCAAGTTCCCATAAACAAGGATAAAAAATAACAGTGAGGTGGTGAATACCGATATAAGGATGGTACTATATACTCGAGTAGGCTGTTGGTCTTGTTTGTTGGCAAAGCGGAAGAAACCAGTCTCCATCCCATAGGTCAGTAATACCAGCATGAAAGCTGTCAGTGCATACACATTGGTGATGATTCCATATCCGCCTGCTGCTGCGCTCAGTTTAGCGGTGTATAGAGGAACCAGCAAGTAGTTCAGGAATTTACCCACGATACTACTCATTCCATAAATTGCCGTTTCTTTGGCCAAAGATTTTAGATTTGCCATTGCTTTAATCTTTTGTGTAGTTATGGAGAATCAAAATAGACTTTCCATTCCATTGTCGTTGCGTAAGGGACTTTTCCCTAAATGCTTGTAGGCTAATTCAGTAACTTCACGTCCACGAGGAGTTCGTTTGATAAATCCTTCCTTGATGAGGAATGGCTCATAAACTTCTTCAACCGTGCCGGTATCTTCACCAATGGCTGTCGCTATAGTGTTTACTCCGACAGGTCCGCCTTTGAACTTATCAATAATTGTGTTCAGAATCTTATTGTCAATTTCATCCAATCCATGGCGGTCAATGTTTAGAGCTTCCAAAGAATACCGGGCTATTTCTGTGTCTATGCATCCGTTACCTTTCACCTGGGCAAAATCTCGTACCCGGCGGAGCAGTGCATTGGCAATTCGTGGAGTACCACGACTACGGCCTGCTATTTCTGAAGCGGCCTTAGGGTCGCATGGGACATTCAGAATTTTCGCTGAACGAAGGATGATACGGGTCAACACTTCTGTATCGTAATATTCCAGATGAAGGTTTATACCAAAACGGGCACGCAAAGGAGCAGTGAGCAGGCCGCTACGTGTCGTAGCTCCTACCAGTGTGAAGGGATTTAAACCTATCTGTACACTACGGGCAGATGGGCCTTTGTCTATCATGATGTCTATGCGGTAATCCTCCATGGCAGAATAGAGATATTCCTCTACGATAGGACTGAGGCGATGAATCTCATCGATGAATAGCACATCGTTTGGTTCCAATGATGTCAGCAATCCTGCTAAATCTCCAGGTTTGTCCAATACAGGGCCGGATGTAATTTTAAATCCTACCCCCAATTCTGCTGCGATGATTTGGCTCAGTGTGGTTTTACCTAATCCTGGAGGGCCGTGGAGCAGGGTATGGTCTAATGGCTCCCCACGAAGGCGGGCTGCTTGAACAAATATGCTGAGGTTCTCTACCACTTTGTTCTGCCCGCTAAAATCGTTGAAACTCAGTGGTCGGAGAATGTTTTCAAAATCCCGCTCGCGATTGGACAGTTGTTCTTCACGTATATCAAAATTGTCATCCATCTTTATCACATTTTAAAAGATGCTCCAAAGTTAGGAAAAGTTCTGCATGTACACCTCCTTTTTTCTGAAAAAACGCTGGATGAACTTAAAATGTAGTACATTCCTATCTAAAATAGATATGTATGATTTCTATGAAAAAGAGTCTATTTTATCTGTTTTTAAACAAGTTTTTCATCCTTTTGGACTACAAAAGGTCAAAAAAATGCATAAAAAGCATTCTTTTTCTTCTATTTTTCGGCAATAATTGTTCTCATATGAAAAAGATACATTAAATTTGCCCAGAATATTATACTGATGTAATGGCTGAAGATTCATTTTTTCTTGTGGACGTTGATAAAATCCTTGCTTCCAAAGCAGGGAAGAAAGCTAAATATGTGCCTGGATTTTTGGTGTCGTATTTGAAAAAAATTGTGCATCAGGAAGAAATCAATGAATATTTGATTAGTGTAAAAGAGAAAAGAGGGGTTCCATTCCTTGAGGCGACTTTAGAGTATCTGGATACAAAAATAGAAGTAGAGGGTTTGGAAAACCTGCCTGATGATGGGCGGCTTTGCACATTTGTCAGCAATCATCCATTGGGCGGCCAGGATGGTATTTCGCTTGGTTGCATATTGGGTAAGCATTATGATGGCCGTATCAAGTATTTGGTAAACGATTTGCTGATGAACCTTTATGGGTTGGCTCCGCTTTGTGTCCCTATTAATAAAACGGGTTCTCAGGCGCGGGATTTCCCACAAATGGTGGAAGCGGCTTTCCGGTCAGATGATCATATTATAATGTTTCCTGCGGGTCTTTGTTCCCGTCGGCAACCTGATGGCTCTATTTGTGATCTTGAGTGGAAAAAGACTTTTGTGGTAAAAAGTGTCCAGACTCAGCGTGATATAGTGCCTATTTATTTTGAAGGTCGTAATTCTGATTTTTTCTATTCCTTGGCCAATTGGTGCAAGAGGTTGGGGGTAAAGATTAATATCGCGATGCTTTATTTGGCCGATGAAATGTATAAAAACAGACATAAAACTTTTCGGGTTGTTATTGGCAAACCGATACCTTGGCAGACATTTGACAAATCAAAATCCCCTTCTCAATGGGCCGAGTATGTTAAGGGGCAGGTTTATGCCTTGTCAAAATAGTAGTGCTTAAAAGAATAAACCAAACAGAGACATAGAGTAATTCTAAGAATAAATACACAACAAAGAAAAAGAGATTCTGTAATGGAAGAAATTATTGCTCCGATAAGTAAAGAGATACTCAAGTCGGAACTGACTGAAGATAAACGTTTAAGACGAACTAATAAAAGTAATAACGAAATCTACATCATAACGGCTCACAATGCGCCTAATGTGATGAAAGAAATTGGCCGCCTGCGTGAGATTGCTTTCCGGGCTGCGGGAGGAGGTACGGGCATGTCTATGGATATTGATGAATATGATACCATGGATAATCCTTATCGTCAATTGATTGTTTGGAATCCGGAGTCAGAAGAGATTATTGGAGGATATCGTTATTTGTTGGGTACAGACGTACGTCGTGATGAGCATGGTCATCCGATATTGGCTACAGCCCATATGTTCAATTTCTCTCAGGAATTTTTGGAGGAATATCTTCCTATCACCATAGAATTGGGTCGTTCATTTGTTTCGCTTGATTATCAGTCCTCCCGTGCTGATGCCAAAAGTCTTTTTGCACTTGACAATTTGTGGGATGGCTTAGGCGCTTTGACGGTGCTTATGCCTTCGGTTAAATACTTCTTTGGAAAGATGACTATGTATCCGTCCTATAATCGGACAGCCCGGGATATGATACTTTATTTCCTGAACAAACATTTTGGTGACAAGGACGGATTGGTTGTGCCCGATCAACCATTACAATTGGACACTGATGCGAAGATATTGAACGAACTCTTCTGCGAAGACTCTTTTAAGGAAGATTACCGTATTCTTAATCGTGAAGTCCGCCAATTGGGATGCAATATTCCTCCTTTGGTAAATGCTTATATGAGTTTGTCTCCTACAATGCGGGTGTTTGGCACGGCTATCAATTATGAGTTTGGCGATGTGGAAGAGACAGGCATTATGATAGCCTTTAATGAAATCCTTGAAGAAAAACGTATCCGTCATATTGATTCGTTTGTCAAAGATCATCCTGAAGCGTTGAGGTTCAATAGTGCTGCAGGGTTTTGTATAGAAGATAATCTGTAATTATGAATGTTATGGGTAAGGTCCTAAAATTTTGTATATGGCTTTCTCTCCTTGTAAGCATAGTAGCTTGCTCGGATGATGAGAATGCAAAAGCTGTATCTCGCGAAGTGGTAAAGATAGATATTTATCAGGCTGAAAGTGATGCTTTCACTCTGAAAGCGCGTTATCAGTTGGCGTATGATGGCAAGGGACGGGTAAGTAGTGTTCGTTTGGAAAATCCTGTCCAGGAAGTCAGCTATACGTATGGCTCGAGTAATATAGCATACAGATGGGATGGCAATAATGCCTTTGAAGGGACTTTCATTCACCGTTTTGAGGCGGAGTTGCGCAACGGTCATGTATTTGTCGGTTCATTGAATAGTAATGTTGGAACAGAATCATCTATCTATAATTATAGTTACCATTATAACAATTCGGGCTATCTTCTTGATGCCACGTTTGGTGGTTCGCAAATGTTCAGCTATCTGTGGACAAAAAAGTCTTTGACTATTAAAGGGTACCCTTCAGGATACAATGGGGAATATACTTTTTCTCATACGGCCAATGATTATAGTATAGACCTTAATACGCTGCCTTTGTTGGTGGATGCGCGTACAGATATAATGTTGGCCATGAATGCTTATGGGCAGTTGGCCGGTGTGTTGGGAAAACGTTATCCTTATTTTATGGAGGATATAGATTTCACCTATAATTATATGTTTGATTCTGATAGCCGTTTGGTGCAAATTGTGCAAAGTCCTGCCAGTATGGCTCCGGAAAAACAAGTGACCTATTGGTTTCAATTGACCTACGAGGATTGAGGGGCGGATTCTTCTGTAGGATTAATCGCGGTTAGTAGGAATAATTATTACCTATGTGGTGCTAAATCAAAAAATATGTGAAAAACTTATTGAAAAGTTTGCTCACTTCGTAGAAAAGCTATACCTTTGCATCGCTTTTGAGAAATGAAAGAGTTTCGGGCGTTTAGCTCAGCTGGTTCAGAGCATCTGCCTTACAAGCAGAGGGTCGGCGGTTCGAATCCGTCAACGCCCACAATTAAATACCAGCTCTTTCATCAAAAAGCAATCCTTTCGGGCGTTTAGCTCAGCTGGTTCAGAGCATCTGCCTTACAAGCAGAGGGTCGGCGGTTCGAATCCGTCAACGCCCACACGAGCAAGCACTGCATGAAGAATGTGGTGCTTTTTTTGTTTGATAATTATAATATAAAATAAACAATGGCAGCAAAACCTTCGATTCCAAAAGGAACACGTGATTTCTCGCCTGTAGAAATGGCGAAGCGGAATTATATATTTAATACTATTCGTGAGGTGTATGCTCTTTACGGATTCCAACAGATTGAAACCCCTTCTATGGAAAACCTTTCCACACTTATGGGAAAGTATGGTGAAGAGGGGGATAAACTCTTGTTCAAGATTCAGAATTCGGGAGATTATTTTAAAGGACTGACAGATGAGGAACTTTTGAGTCGCAATGCGGCAAAACTGGCTTCCAAGTTCTGTGAGAAGGGACTCCGTTATGACCTTACTGTGCCTTTTGCCCGTTATGTCGTAATGCATCGGGAGGAACTGGCTCTGCCTTTCAAGCGTTATCAGATACAGCCGGTGTGGCGTGCCGACCGTCCTCAGAAAGGGCGTTATCGCGAATTCTATCAATGTGATGCCGATGTTGTGGGTAGCGATTCGTTGCTTAACGAGGTTGAACTGATGCAGATTGTCGATACCGTTTTCAGCCGTTTTGGAATTCGGGTAAGCATCAAGATAAACAATAGAAAGATCCTGAGCGGTATAGCCGAAATTATTGGTGAAGCCGATAAGATTGTTGACATAACCGTAGCCATTGACAAGTTGGATAAGATAGGACTTGACAATGTGAATGCCGAGTTGTATGCCAAGGGTATTAGCGAGAAGGCCGTTGCGATGCTTCAGCCTATCATTCTTCTGAGTGGTACTAATGCTGAGAAATTGGAGACCCTGAAGGGTATTCTTGCTGATAGTGAGATAGGAATGAAGGGTGTTGAAGAGTGTGAGTTTATTATTCGTACATTGGAGACATTGGGATTGAAGAATGAGGTGGAACTTGATCTGACTTTAGCTCGTGGGCTCAATTATTATACAGGTGCCATTTTCGAGGTAAAGGCTCTTGATGTACAGATTGGCAGCATCACGGGAGGCGGACGTTATGATAATCTTACCGGCATATTTGGTATGCCTGGTATTTCTGGAGTGGGCATCTCGTTTGGTGCAGACCGTATCTTTGATGTGCTCAATCAGCTTGATCTCTATCCTAAAGAAGCTGTTACAGGTACTCGTGTACTCTTTGTTAATTTTGGTGATCGTGAGATGGCTTATTGCTTGCCATTGTTGGCAAATCTTCGTGAAGCGGGTATCTCTGCAGAGATATATCCTGACAATGCCAAAATGAAGAAACAGATGGCCTATGCAAATGCCAAAGCGGTTCCTTATGTTGCCATTGTTGGCGAGAATGAAATGGCTGAAGGTCAGGTGATGCTTAAAAACATGGCTTCCGGTGAACAGCGTTTACTTACAGCCACTGAGTTGGTAGAAGCCCTTCGCTAAATTGGTAGGTTATAGATTAGTCGCTGTTATGGGTAAATTATAGAAAAGAGAGGTTGCAGCCTCTCTTTTTTTTGTCTTTCATCGGCGCATCATTTCATCGCCTAACCATCGTCCGAAGATTACCTCACCACTTGTCAGGAACAATGCTCCATATCCGTAGCGCATATTGTTGCTATATTGTCCGTACCAATAATTCCCGTTAGCCCAATAGTATATGCCGTAGCCATGTTTGTTGCCGTTTAGGGTTTCGCCCACATAACGGTCGCCATTGCTATAGTTCAAGGCTTCGAAGTGAAGACCTTCTGAGTCATTCTCTGGGACGATGCGGTCATTGCCGCTTTCACGAATGAACTTGATACGGCGGGTAGTCAGGTCATAATACACATAATGATTTTTGGAACCGACAGTGGCCGATGTTCCGCTTATCAGTATTCCGAAGATACATTCCCCTTTGCGGTATTGCCCTATCCATTGGCTGCCGTCATTGGCAATATACACCCCATATCCATAGAGTAATCCGTCTCGTGTTTGTCCCAAGAACTGTCCGTTCTCTGTATTGATGATGCTCGTCTTGTGGTCCTCGATATAGTCATTATATACTTCCTGAAATTCATCTGGGATGTTTGGATAGCGTTGTCCCATAATCGGATTCTGTGCCTCTGCGGAGCAATGGCCAGCTAGTGTGGCCAAGCATAGGAGTAAAGTGATACGTTGTATGAATGTCATGTCTTTATCGTATATTAATTCAAATGATGCAGCAAAAATACAATTTTTTAATCGATTATCAGTGCATTGGCATATATAAAGCGTTAATTTAAATGAAGGAGAGGGAAAAACGTTCGTCAAGATTTGTTTCCTTTTGGAATCTTTCCTTATTTTGTACCACATAAGATTTTAACCTTTATACATAGAAATAAGTATGGACACAAAAGTACAAAAACCTTACGTCGTAGGGATGGATATCGGTGGCACTAATACCGTTATGGGCATAGTTGACCAACAGGGTAATATTTTGGCTTCGGATTCGGTAAAGACCGGAATCTATGAACGTATTGAAGATTATGTTAATGCCGTTACCGCCTGCCTCTTGCCGTTAATCAACCAATATGGAGGCGCAGGCAAGTTTCGTGGTATCGGTATTGGAGCGCCTAATGGCAACTATTATCGCGGTGTGATTGAGGAGGCGCCTAATTTGCCATGGAAAGGAATTATTCCTTTGGCAGATATGTTCAAAGAGAGGACAGGTATTCCTGTAGCCCTGACCAATGATGCCAATGCGGCTGCTTTGGGCGAAATGACCTATGGGGCAGCCCGTGGCATGAAGGATTTCATCATGATTACATTAGGGACAGGTGTCGGTAGCGGTATAGTTATTGGTGGTCAGATGGTGTATGGGCATGATGGCTTTGCTGGAGAGTTAGGCCATGTATGTATGGACCGTTCTCCAGAAGCCCGTCTTTGTGGCTGCGGTCGTCGTGGATGCTTGGAGGCATATTGTTCTGCTACGGGTGTTGCCCGTACTGCCCGTGAGATTTTGGCTACCAGTGATGCTCCAAGCTATTTGCGTGAAATGCCAGTCGAACAGGTTACGTCAAAGGATGTGTATGATGCGGCTGTCAAGGGAGATAAATTGGCACTCGATGTATTTCAGCGCACAGGTGAGATCCTGGGTCAGGCATTGGCAGACTTTGTGGCATTCAGTAGTCCTGAGGCCATCATCTTGTTTGGGGGACTTACTAAAGCCGGCGAATATATTATGCGTCCTATCCGCGAATCATTGGATGCTCATGTTATGCCCATCTTTAAGGGGAAGGCCAAACTTATAATTTCAGAGTTGAAAGATGCCGATGCTGCTGTGCTTGGAGCCAGTGCATTGGGATGGGATGCAAAATAGCGACTAGGACTAGTAGCCATGCGAGCCATTTTGTCATCCTAACGATAGGAAGGATCTCCAGTGCACTCAAATGTTCTGCTGTATGTCAAAGAAAACGTTCGGTGGCCAAGAGTGCTTGAATCCACTTTTCGAGCAACTCCGTTCAGGATGACAGAATAGTCCGTTTCCCGCTCACCTGCGCGAAGCGCCCCTTCCTCCTTCCTTCTAAACATTTTGCCTTCCTGTAGTGTTTCTGTTTATAGGACATTTTAATGTGTAATTATGAACAGATATTGGAAATATGGGTGCGCTCTGTTGATGATAGGCGCATTGAGTGGTGCAACTTGCCGGAGTACAGAGAATGTAGGGATTGATACATCGACAGTACATAAGTTCGATTTGAAGAAATTTATGGGCAAATGGTACGAGATAGCCCGCTACGAACATCGTTTTGAACGGGGGATGACGCATGTGACAGCTACCTATACGTTGATGCCGGATGGGAGAATACGGGTGGTGAACCGGGGAGTGAAGGATGGCGAACCGAAGGAGGTTGTCGGTAAGGTCCGTCAGCCCAACCCTGTGGAATATCCGGGAAGGTTGGAGGTTTCATTCTTTTTGTGGTTCTATTCGGATTATTATATCCTAGAATTGTCCCCGGATTATCAATATGCTGTCATTGGCAGTAGCTCTGACAAGTATCTATGGATATTGAGCCGTAGTCCTGAAATGCCCCAATTGCAGTTGGAGGAGATAGTCGCTGGTATTGCCCGCAGAGGGTATGACGTTTCGCGTCTTGTCTATGTGGAACAATAATAATAAACTGTGTCAGTTGTGTCAAAATGGCAGTTCTGGATGTTTCGCGTCTTCTTGGCAGAATGAAAATATGGCAGGAAAAGGAGGAAATAACATTTTGGCATACTTTTCGTTATTCCTATAGTGTCGTTCTTAAGAAGAGTTGAACGGCGCTATAGGAATAATAGTAATAACCAATATCATAACAAGAAGAGTATGAACATTAAACCGTTAGCAGACCGGGTGCTTATCTTGCCCGCTCCTGCAGAAGAAAAGACTATCGGTGGCATCATCATCCCCGATACAGCAAAAGAGAAACCCCTTCAGGGTGAAGTTGTGGCCGTAGGTAATGGTACGAAAGACGAAGAGATGATTCTGAAGGTGGGCGACACCGTTCTTTATGGTAAGTATTCGGGTACAGAGTTGGAACTGGAAGGTAAGAAATACCTCATCATGCGTCAGAGCGACGTGTTGGCTACGCTCTAAGTATAAACCATATACCTGGTGCTATCAGTTGTAAAAACAAAATTCTACATTGTAAATTCGTAAATTGTAAATGTAATTATGGCAAAAGATATTTTATTCAATATAGATGCCCGCGACCAGTTGAAAAAGGGTGTGGACGAGTTGGCTAACGCTGTAAAGGTGACTCTCGGTCCTAAAGGTCGTAATGTGATTATCGAGAAGAAGTTCGGTGCTCCCCATATCACCAAGGATGGTGTGACCGTAGCCAAGGAAATAGAGTTGGCTGACCCCTTCCAGAACACTGGTGCACAGTTGGTGAAGAGCGTAGCTTCAAAGACTGGTGATGATGCAGGTGATGGTACGACTACTGCAACCGTATTGGCACAGTCTATCGTGAATGTAGGATTGAAGAATGTGACAGCAGGTGCCAATCCTATGGATTTGAAGCGCGGTATTGACAAGGCTGTAGCCAAAGTGGTAGAGTCTATTCGTGAGCAGGCTGAGATGGTGGGCGACAACTATGACAAGATCGAACAGGTAGCTACCGTCAGTGCTAACAACGACCCTGTGATCGGTAAATTGATTGCTGATGCCATGCGCAAGGTTTCTAAGGATGGTGTCATCACTATCGAGGAGGCCAAGGGTACAGATACGACCATTGGTGTGGTAGAGGGTATGCAGTTCGACCGCGGTTATCTGTCTGCCTACTTCGTGACCGACACAGAGAAGATGGAGTGCGTGATGGAGCATCCCTACATCCTTATTTATGACAAGAAGATCAGCAACCTCAAGGAGTTCCTCCCCATCTTGGAGCCTGCCGTACAGAGCGGACGCCCCTTGTTGGTGATTGCTGAGGATGTGGACAGCGAAGCATTGACCACCCTCGTTGTGAACCGCCTGCGCAGCCAGTTGAAGATTTGTGCTGTGAAGGCTCCCGGATTCGGTGACCGCCGCAAGGCTATGCTGGAGGATATTGCCATCCTGACAGGAGGTCTCGTCATCAGCGAAGAGAAGGGGCTCAAGCTGGAGCAGGCCACTATCGAGATGCTGGGAACTTGCGACAAGGTGACTGTATCTAAGGACAATACCACCATTGTGAACGGTGCCGGTGCCAAGGAGAGCATCCAGGACCGTATTAACCAGATCAAGGCTGAAATCAAGAATACCACTTCTGACTATGACAAGGAGAAACTGCAGGAGCGTTTGGCCAAGTTGTCAGGTGGCGTGGCCGTGCTCTACGTAGGTGCTGCCAGCGAGGTGGAGATGAAGGAGAAGAAGGACCGCGTGGA
The DNA here is from genome assembly GCA_045545095.1 of Phocaeicola sp. Taxonomy (GTDB): domain Bacteria; phylum Bacteroidota; class Bacteroidia; order Bacteroidales; family Bacteroidaceae; genus Phocaeicola_A. Next base: position 109,601 of record JAZQAG010000029.1, read on the forward strand.
CGATGCTTTGTGTGCTACCCGTGCAGCCATCGAAGAGGGTATTGTGCCCGGTGGTGGTGTGACCTACATCCGTGCCATCGATGCCTTGGAGAACCTGAAGGGCGACAATGCCGACGAGGAGACTGGTATCGCCATCATCCGTCGCGCTATCGAGGAGCCGCTCCGTCAGATTGTGAACAATGCCGGTAAGGAGGGTGCCGTAGTGGTACAGAAGGTGCGCGAAGGCAAGGCTGACTTCGGTTACAATGCCCGCACAGATGTGTATGAGAATATGCATGCTGCCGGTGTGGTTGACCCCGCCAAGGTGACACGTGTGGCTTTGGAGAATGCAGCTTCTATTGCAGGCATGTTCCTCACCACAGAGTGCGTGATTGTAGATAAGAAAGAAGAGAAGATGGATATGCCGATGGGAGCTCCCGGTATGGGCGGCGGCATGGGCATGATGTAATGATGCATTAGAAGATTGATACATACCAAGAGAAAAGGGCCGTGCTTGCACGGTCCTTTTTTATGTTATGGGAGAAAAACAATGTGGTATTTTGTCAGAATGCTCGGATAAAAGAGCTGTAAAATGTAGATTTCTGCTTAAAATGGGAGGATTTAATAATTTAATAATTACCTTTGCAACGGATAAATGCCATGTGCTCACTGATTTATAAATAGACCTATGAAAAGAAATGTTTTGTCTTGGATTCTAATAATCCTTCTGCCCACTATATTGCATGCACAAACATGGATTGACCTTACGGATGAATATGTAGCCAATCCAGGATTCGATGGTGGACTGACAACTGGATGGACATGGACCAGTAATGCAGGAAGCCAAAGAACTGGAAACGGAGGAATGGAGTTTTGGAATGGAAATTATGATTTCAGTCAGACGACAAATGTCCCCAATGGACGGTATCGGATATCTATGCAGGGATATTATCGGGTAGGGGAAAATAATCCTTGTTACTATGAATACCTTCAGGGAAACGAACAGATTACCGGCTATTTGTATGCTAACGAAGTGGAAATACCTGTTGTCAGCATTTATAGTGAATCGTTGGATCAGAGCTATGTCAATGGTTTGTGGTTCTCGGGAAATGGATACTATCCTAACACGATGGAAGCAGGGGAGTACTTCTTTTTACAGGGGCTGTATAACAACCAGTTGGAAGTGGAAGTCACTGGTGGGGTATTGACAATAGGAGTCAGATGCCAGGAATATCGGGGAGGCAATTGGACGATGTTTGACAACTTTAAGTTGGAATACTATGGAACTGTAACCTATGCCAACAGTATCCAATTGTCGGCAACATCCCTTTCATTGGTGTTAGGACAGGAAATCCAGTTGTCGGCAACCATTTTGCCAAGCAATGCGACCTATAGATCGGTCGAATGGAGCTCTTCGGACAATTCTGTGGCAACTGTGGACAATGAAGGTCATATAGTGACGGTGGGGAAAGGAACGGCGACCATTACAGCTGCGGCCATTGATGGAAGCAATGTTGAGGGAAGTTGTGTCGTAACGGTTGATAATAATGAAGCAACGGCAACGTCTCTCATCATCAATGAGATACAGGCTGCCAATGTGGATATGTTTGTGGACCCATCGTTCAATTACGGCGGATGGATAGAACTCTATAATCCAACGGCAGAGTCTGTAAGCCTTTATGGATTTTATCTGAGTGATGACCCCAATGATTTAATGAAATATCCTTTGAGCAAATATGGCGGCTTTATCCCTGCTCATGGCTATAAGGTAATTTGGTTTGACCATCGCAGCGACCGGGCACCAGCTCAAGTGGATGGCAAATTGAATGTTGAAGGCGGTACGGTTTATATCAGCAATAGCAATGGGGAGCTTGTGAGTATGCAGTCGTATCCGGCGGCCATCACCCGTACGGCCTATGCCCGTACGTCAGACGGAGTTGCTGAATGGGGAACGACTTCTACTCCAACTCCAGGGAAGAGTAATCAGGGCAGTACATTTGGCAATATCCGCCTGGATGCTCCTGTGGTGGATAAGGATGCCTGCCTGTTTGCCTCCTCAATGACTGTACGGGTCGAAATCCCTGATGGAGCGACGCTCCGATATACCACAGACGGAACAACTCCTACGGCTACGAATGGTAATGTCAACTATACGGGTATATTTATTGTCCGTAATACTTCTGTATATCGTTTCCGCTTGTTCCAAGACGGCTATTTGCCAAGCCGAGTTGTAACCCGTACATATATTCTTCAGGACAAGGAGTATTCTCTTCCTGTTATATCTGTGGTGACAGACCCCGTGAATCTGTATGATGACAGCTTGGGAATTTACGTCCAAGGAGTAAATGGACGGACAGGTAATGGACAAAGTACTCCTTGTAACTGGAATATGGATTGGGATCGCCCGGTGAATTTTGAATATATTACGACGGATGGGGAGATGGTCATCAATATGGAAGCCAATATGGAGATGTGTGGTGGATGGAGTCGTGCATGGCTCCCGCATTCTTTCAAGATAAAGGCTAACAAATTATATGAAGGCGAGAACTATATCCCCTATCAGATATTTCCTGAAAAGAGTCATCTCAAACATAAGGTCCTGCAAATTCGTAATGGTGGAAACGATACCGATTGCCGTATAAAGGATGCTGCCCTACAGACGATAGTCCATACTTCCGGTTTGGATGTGGACGGGCAGGCTTGCCAACCAGTCGTACATTTTATAAATGGACAATATATAGGTTTGCTGAATATCCGTGAACCAAATAACAGACATTTTGTAGAAGCCAATTATGGATTGGAAGAGGAGGAAATAGACCAGTTTGAGATGAGTCCCGATTCCAATTATGTACAGAAATGTGGTACGGAAGAGAGTTTCTTGCGCTGGTATGACTTGTCGGCCAATGCGGCGGATGAATCCGTTTATCAAGAGATCTGCAGCATGGTGGATATTGATGAATACACCAACTATATGGCTGTAGAGATGTATCTGGGTGGAACCGATTGGCCTCAGAATAACATCAAGGGATTCAAGCCCATTCGCGAAGGGGGCAAGTTCCGTTTCGTCCTGTTTGATTTGGATGGTGCTTTCTCTACAAGTTCCCCATTCCGATATCTGGAAGATCTTAAACAGGTGCATGAGTTCGACTATATTTATGATACAGGTACCCGACTATATGAGGAAATAAAGTGGACCACCATCTTCCTGAATATGCTGAAAAACAAGACTTTCCGCAAGAAATTCGCGGATACATTCTGTCTGGTAGCTGGTAGTGTGTTCACTCCTGAGCGTAGCAATGCGATTATAGATTCTATGGCCCGTAATACAGCGGATATGTTGGCTTATGAAGGAAAGTCTCCGTGGGGCACAGCAAGCAATCTGAAGAGTAATCTGGCAGGACGCCAGCAGACTCTCATTAATGCAATGAAGAACTATGCGCCGATGAATTTAGGAAATGTTACGGAACAAAAAGTCTCATTGTCAGCAAACATTCCTCAGGCTCGTCTTTTGGTAAACAATATGGAAGTTCCTACTAACAAATTCAATGGTTCACTGTTTGCTCCAATAACCCTGAAGGCACAGGCGCCTGCAGGATATCGTTTCGTGGGATGGATGGATACCCATAATGCTGCAACCACAGAACTTGTTGCACGTGGAAGCCGTTGGAACTACTATGACCAGGGGACACAGGATGGCACAGAGTGGTACAAGAGTGTAAATAGTTCCTGGATTTTGGGATATGCGCCATTGGGATATTATACCGGTGACTCCAATAATGGACGTGGATACAGGACTTTCCTCGATTATGGCAGTGATGCTTCCAACAAACGTCCGACCTATTATTTCATCAAGCAATTCAATCTTTCCAATACACCGTCTGAAGGTGATATCTATACATTGAACTTCACTGTAGATGATGGAATGGTGGTGTATATTAATGGAATAGAAGCTGGGAGGTATCTGATGAATAGTGGTACCGTCACTTATGACACGTATGCATCGACCTATGCCAATGGTAATCCGGATGTGGGCAGTCTGGAGTTGCCTGCCAACCTGTTTAGAAAAGGTGTCAATATCATAGCGGTGGAAGTTCATAACAATAATGCGAATTCATCGGATATCTATTTTGACGCAGAACTTGTAGCAAGTATCAGTGGAGAAGCAAACTATGTATGCTACGAGGAGGAATATACGATGCCGGCAGAAGGAAATTTCGGTCTGGTGGCATGTTATGAGACTATTCCTGCTGACGAAATGCCGGAAGTGGATGGCGCCCCTGTTCGTATCAATGAAATAAGTGCAGACAACAGTATTTATGTCAATGCCACCTATTTCAAGAAAAATGATTGGATAGAGTTGTATAATACTTCGGCACAGCCTGTCGATGTGGCAGGTATGTACTTGAGTGATAATGTGAAGAATCCTACCAAGTATCAGATCCCATCCAGCAATACTATCAATACCGTCATACCTCCTCATGGGTTCATGGTTATCTGGGCAGATAAATTAAGTGATGTGGAGCAATTGCATGCTCCTTTCAAACTGGCTAAGGAGGGTGGTAGTGTACTTCTTACGGCTGCGGACAAATCTTGGGCAGACACCTTATTCTATGATATGCATGATAGTTATGTCTCTGTAGGTATCTATCCGGATGGAGGACATGATGTGTATGTAATGAATACTCCAACGATCAATGCCCCTAACCGTATCAGCAGCTATGCGGAATATGTCGTAGAGGCAGAACTCCCAAGCTATATTCAGACACCTGATGATGAATGTACGGAGGAATTGACAATATTGTATTCAGGGCGTGTCTTGTCTCTGTTGGGCGAAGATGATGATAGGGTGATGATTCATCTTTATACCCCTTCTGGTCAGATGGCTATGCAGACATCCCGTCATCTTGTAGACGGTCGTGCAATAGCAAACCTGAGTCATCTGCCTGCAGGTGTGTATATTGTGCGGGTTGAAAATAACCGGGGTGAAGTTGCCATAAAGAAGATTGTGCTCACTCATTGATGTTTCCATGGCATGAAAGAGCAAGCCAAGATTGAGCGGATCCTGTCCCTGATGAAATTGCTGACCTCTACGGTAGATTATACCATAGAAGAAATAGCGGAAAGATTGGGGATGGGTACCCGTACGGTCTACCGTTACTTAGCCTCTTTTTCGGATGTAGGTTTTATTATCCAGAAAACAGGGAAACACCGTTTCCGTCTCTGCACAGAATCTCCTTTCTTCAAGGATATTTCCCAGTTGATACATTTCAGTGCGGAAGAGGCTTATCTGGTCAACCAATTGATAGAATCCATAGCCGATACCAATCTGGTCAAATGTAATCTTAAGAAGAAATTGGCTTCGGTATATAATTTCAAGTCTGTGGCAGATAGCGTCATAGACAAACACCTGAACAATAATGTACATAATTTGCTTGATGCCATTGATGGGAAGCATCAGGTACAATTGGTGGATTATTCTTCGTCCAATACGGGGAAGGTCTCTACGCGTTTGGTGGAGCCATTTGCATTCACTACTGGATATATTCATGTCTGGTGCTATGAAGTAGATAGTCGTCGAAACAAGATGTTTCGTGTCTCTCGCATCGGAAGTGTGGACGTTCTTTTTGAGCATTGGCGTCACGAATCACGTCATCAGACGGCTTTTATTGATATTTTCCGTATGAGTAGCACTGATGGGACGACATATCCCATCAAACTTGAATTGAATACTCGGGCCAGAAATCTGCTGGTGGAAGAGTATTTGTTGGCTGAAAAGTATCTTACCCGTCAGAGTCAGGATTGTTGGTTGTTGGAAGTGGAAGTAAGCAATTATGTTGGAGTAGGGCGGTTTGTATTGGGACTGGCCGGTGATATCCGGATAGTTGATTCTCCAGGACTGGAAAAGTATGTTCGGGAATATGCCCAAAAGTATTTATTGAACTCTGTATAGAAGAGATTATTCCTATTCTTCTATTCTCTTGAATCTGCTCCCCACATCATCTTTTCACGTAGAGTGTCAAAGAAATGATGACTGTTACTTTTCACCACTCGGGTGGTAAATGGTGCCCGACGAATGGTGATGATTGTACCTTCACGACAAGTTTCGCTACGTCCATCTATGGCTATGAGGAAGTTGTGGCTACGGCTGCTGACTTCCAATGTTATTTCCCAATCATCGCGTACCACAATGGGGCGTACATTCAGACTGTGTGGGGCTACAGGGGTAATGGCCGTTGTGCCTGCCCGTGGCACCATGATGGGACCTCCTACGCTGAGTGAATAAGCCGTTGAACCCGTAGGGGTGGCTACTACTAAACCATCTGCCTGATAGGTCGTCAAGTAGTTGCCGGCAATGGATGTGCGTATGCTGATCATGGATGAACTGTCTCTTTTCAATATGGCTATTTCGTTCAAGGCAAAAGGGTATCCTTTCAGCTTCTGCCCTTCTACATGTATATGTAGGGTTGCACGCTCTTCGACCTGATATTGTCCGGCAAATATTTCGTCAAAGGCATTTTCCATATTTTCAGGGGATACGTCGGCCATGAATCCGAGGCGTCCGGTATTGATTCCTAAGATGGGAATCCCACGATGGCCGATGCGGCTGGCCGTTTTCAGGAATGTGCCGTCACCTCCCATACTGATAGCCATATCTGCCGTGAAATCATCTTCTCTGATAAGGCCTTCTGGGGAAATGGACATATTCTGGTCTTTGGTAAGGAATCTGTAGAATTCCTCACAGATATATATCTCATGACCATGTTTTTGCAAAAAGGTGATGAGATGTTCAGCGTGAGCCGACTTCTTGGCTTGGAAAGTATTCCCGAATAGGGCAAATTTCATACCTTTTTATGTGTTTCTTTATTAATTTTGTCTATCTTTTCTATACAGATGGGGTACAATTCGAGAAGATGTGTTATTTTTGCAACATCTATTCAAACGCAAAAGTGCGATATTTTTTTCAATTGAACAAGAAAATGACCAAGTTAAGTGTAAATATAAATAAAGTTGCCACTATCCGTAATGCTCGCGGAGGCAATAATCCGGACATTTTGCAAGTTGCTCGGGATTGTGAATCTTTTGGGGCAGATGGTATTACTGTGCATCCTCGCCCGGATGAACGTCATATCCGTTATTCTGATGTGGTGAACCTGCGTCCTTTATTACGTACAGAGTTCAATATTGAAGGCTATCCTTCGAAAGAGTTTATGGATCTGGTGTTGAAGGTGAAACCTCATCAGGTGACGCTTGTGCCGGATTCTCCTGACCAGATTACTTCCAATGCAGGGTGGGATACATTGGCTCACGAACAATTCCTGACCGAAGTTGTAGGTGAATTTAAGGAAGCAGGTATCCGCACCTCTATCTTCGTAGGTACCGATATTGAAATTATTGAGAATGCGGCAAAAATAGGAACTGACCGTGTGGAACTTTATACAGAGCCATATGCAAGCGGATATCATCTTGATCGTGAAGTGGCTATAGCTCCTTTTGTCAATGCCGCCCGTGTGACACGTAGCTTGGGGCTAGGACTTAATGTAGGGCACGATTTGAGCCTTGAGAACCTTGAATTCCTTCATCAGAACATTCCTTGGATTGATGAGGCCAGCATCGGTCATGCACTTATCTGTGATGCTCTTTATCTCGGTTTGAAATCTACTATTGAACAATATAAAAAATGCCTTTCTACACAATGAACATGTTGACATTGCTTATGGCCCAAGCGGCCGCCCAAGTGGGAGAAGAGATGGTGACCGAAGTTGCCGCAGAGGTAACCGAAACTGTAGTAAACGAAATGAGCCTGTGGGATATGGCTCTCAAAGGAGGATGGATTATGTTGGTGTTAGCCATTCTGTCCATCATCTGTTTCTATATCTTTTTTGAACGTTTGGCTGCTTTGCATAAAGCAAGCAAGGATGATCCACTCTTTATGGAGCGTATTCGTGACTATTTGCATACGGGAGAGGTGAAATCTGCCATTAATTATTGCCGTATGACCAATACACCTGCTGCCCGTATGATAGAAAAGGGAATCAGCCGTATTGACCGTCCGGCGGCAGATGTGCAGGCGGCCATTGAAAATGCCGGAAATCTGGAAGTAGCCAAACTTGAGCGTCATTTGCCCATTATGGCCACGATTGCCAGTGGTGCACCGATGATTGGTTTCTTGGGTACTGTGACCGGTATGGTACAGGCTTTTTGGGAAATGGCCAATGCCGGAAACAATATCGACATTACTCTCCTTTCCAGCGGTATCTATCAGGCCATGATTACTACCGTAGGAGGCTTAGTGGTTGGTATTGCTGCTATGTTTGCCTACAATTATTTGGTAGGAAAGGTGGATAACATTGTCAACGAGATGGAGGCTAAGACTTTGGCCTTTATGGATTTTGTGAATTAATGTAGTGATGAGCTACGAGCGACAAGTGGCAAGTTTTTGCTATGTAGCTTTACTCATAACTCGTAGCTCGTAACTAATAACTAAATAACTATGGCACTGAAACGAAGAACCAAAATATCACCTGAGTTCAGCATGGCTTCCATGACGGATATCATCTTCTTATTGCTGATATTCTTCATGATAACCTCCACCATGGTGTCGCCCAATGCCATCAAGGTGCTTCTGCCTCAGGGGAGTCAGCAGACATCGGCCAAGCCTCTTACGAGGGTTATCATAGACAAAGACCTTAATTGTTATGCAGCCTTTGGTAATGAGGACGAGATGCCGGTGACATGGGAAGAGTTACCGACATTCCTGCAGGAGTGTGCGGCTAAGGAGTCGGAGATGTATGTAGCCTTGTATGCAGACGAAACAATTCCTTATCGTGAGATTGTAAAGGTGTTGAATATTGCTAACGAAAACCAATTCAAAATGGTGCTGGCTACTCGCCGCCCTGAGAAATAGTGAATAGCTACTCGCTACAAGTGGCAAGTTTAAGCCCTATTTGTACAAATATTTGTAGCTAAAAGCTGAGAAACATGGACAACGATAATCGCAAAGAAAAACTCATAGGTCTGTCAGGCACTTTGCTTGTGCATGGTGTACTGCTTTTGTTTATGTGGCTACTATTCATTCGCTCTTCCGAACCACAGACAGAAAGCGGTGTGCCAGTCCTTTTGGGTACTGAATTGTTGGCCCAAGGAGATGGTTACCGTTACAAGATGACCGAGGTGGATATTATGCCTGCAACGAAAGAAAATTCTGCCTTGCCTGAGAAGAATATTTCTCAGGTAGGGGAGGAAATTCTCTCTCAAGAATTGGAAGAGACTGTCACTATCGAACCGCAAAAGAAAGAGGAGACAAAAACTTCTGAAAAGGCTTCCAAACAATCCGTAGAGACTCCTGTAGAGGAACCGAAAGAAAAGAGTGCAGCAGAACTGCGTGCCGAAGCAGAGCGTACAGTTGCCGAGGAAGCCGCCAAGCGTATAACTGGTGCCTTCGGCAAAGGCAGTAACATGGCTGCACGAGGCAATGCCGAAACTGCTACGGGCATACAAGGATCCGTTGAAGGAAACTCGGAGACGGGGAAAGCGACAGGAGAGGGAGGATATGGAACGTTCGACTTGGGTGGTCGTGGCTTGGTAGGCAGTTTGCCAAAACCTGATTATCGTGTTCAAGACGAAGGTCGTGTGGTGGTGACTATTGTGGTTAATCCGGCAGGTCAGGTTGTCAATGTAGAAATCCATCGACGCACCAATACGGTGAATGCCGCCCTTCGTAAGGCTGCGCTTGATGCCGCTCGCAAGGCTCGTTTTGCTGCTGTGGGTGGGGTAGATAACCAAAGTGGGACAATAACCTATTACTTTAAATTGAAATAGTGAGGGTCCTTATTCATGTCTCTTTACTTTTGTCAGAGCAAGGATAGGCCCTAAATCTAATGGAATAATCATCAAAAAATAACATGAAAACTGTTCTTTTATTCCTTGCCGATGGTTTTGAGGAAATTGAAGCATTGGCAACCGTAGATGTCCTGCGTCGTGCAGGTGTGCAAGTAACTACCGTATCAATCAATCCTACGGAAATGGTGACAGGAGCTCATGGAATCATCGTAGCGGCCGATGTCCTGTTTGAACAAGCGAGATATGCTGATGCAGATATGCTGGTGCTTCCAGGTGGTATGCCGGGTGCGGCCAATTTGGATGCGCACGAAGGATTACATGCCGCTATCAGTGCACATGCGGAGGCCGGCAAGTGGTTGGCCGCCATCTGTGCTGCTCCTATGGTGTATGGTCACATGGGGCTTTTCAACGGGAAAAAATCCACCTGCTATCCAGGATTTGAAGGCGAATTGGCCGGTGCTACATATACTGCCGCACCCGTAGAGAAGGATGGTAACATCATTACAGGTAAAGGTCCGGCCGTGGTGCTTTCCTTCGCATATGCTTTGGCAGAGGTCTTAGTGGGTGAAGAAGTGGTTGCTCAGGTGAAAGCCGGCATGTTGTACAATTGATAATGATAGATAATGATCCAAGAGTTAAGAAGTGCTAATCATGGAGTGTGGGTGACAAACTACGATGCAAATGAAGCTTGTCATTGGTCGCTCGTGACTAATACTTCGTTGGTGAAGGATATGGCCAAATACATTATCATAGTAGCCGGAGGCAAAGGCCTTCGTATGGGAGGGGAAGTCCCCAAACAATTCCTGCCCATTGGGGGAAAACCTGTATTGATGCGTACGATGGAGGCATTTTACGCTTTTGACGCGAAGATACAGATTGTGTTGGTACTTCCCGTTTCCCAACAGGAATATTGGAAAGAACTCTGTACCCAATATGCGTTTACATTGCCTTACCTTCTGGCTGATGGAGGAGAGACCCGTTTCCATTCTGTCAAGAATGGATTGGATATGATTCCTACGGATGAAGATGCGTTGGTGGGTGTACACGATGGGGTACGTCCCTTTGTGTCAACTGAAGTCATTGCCCGTTGTTATGATGAAGCTGTTCGTACGGGTGCCGTAGTACCTGTGGCGGATGTGGTGGAGACAGTGCGGCATTTGGTGGGGGACGGAAAAAGTGTTACAGTCAGCCGCGATGAGTACAAATTGGTACAAACTCCGCAAGTATTCTCTCTTTCTCTGTTGAAGAAAGCGTACGCCCAACCGTATGTCTCGGATTTCACCGATGATGCTTCGGTGGTGGAAGCCCTTGGGCATGAAGTAACCCTCGTGAAAGGCAATCGTGAGAATATCAAAATAACAACTCCTTTTGATCTGTGCATTGCAGAGATTTTGGTGAAAGATTTACGATAAAGGAATAAATATGTTCGATCTTGCAACCCGTGATATCAAATATCTTTCTGGTGTAGGCCCTCAACGGGCAACTGTGCTGGAAAAGGAACTCGGTATCCGTTCGTTGCACGATTTGTTGTACTACTTCCCTTATAAATACATAGATCGTAGCCGTCTTTATTACGTTCATGAAATAGACGGTAATATGCCCTATATCCAGTTGCGTGGGCAGATACTCAGTTTTGAGGAAATGGGGGATGGATATCGCAAGCGGCTTGTCGCTCATTTCAGTGATGGTACAGGTGTTGTTGACCTTGTGTGGTTTCAGGGGCAGAAGTATGTGACAGGTCGGTATAAAGTGCGCACTCCCTATATAGTTTTTGGCAAACCTACAATGTTCGGAGGACGGGTGAATATTGCCCATCCTGATATTGATCCAGCTGACGAATTGGTGATTTCCAGTATGGGGCTTCAGCCATATTACAATACGACCGAACGTATGAAGCGTGGAAGCCTGAATTCGCGTGCTATCGAGAAACTGGTTGGTAATTTGTGCAACCTCATTAAGGAACCTTTGCCTGAAACTCTTCCAGATTATATCATTGAAAAGAATCATCTTGCCTCTTTGACTGAGGCATTGATGAATATCCATTTCCCAAAAACTCCAGAAGATCTGCGACGGGCGCAGTTTCGCTTGAAGTTTGAAGAACTTTTTTTTGTGCAACTCAACATTTTGCGTTACATGAAGGAACGCCAACAGCGTTATCGGGGTTTTGTTTTCAGTCGGATTGGGGAAGTCTTCAATACATTTTACACGCAGAATCTTCCTTTTGAACTTACGGGAGCCCAGAAACGTGTCATCAAGGAGATACGCAAAGATATGGGTGGCGGCCGACAGATGAATCGTCTCCTTCAAGGCGATGTTGGTAGTGGTAAGACACTGGTTGCTCTGATGTCAATGCTCATAGCTTTGGACAACGGTTATCAGGCCTGTATGATGGCGCCCACTGAAATATTGGCCGCTCAGCATTATGAGACTGTTACTCGTATGCTTTGTGGCATGGATGTTCGGGTGGAACTGCTCACAGGCAGTATTAAGGGGAAGCGACGTGCCGAAATCTTGGAGGGAGTACTTACTGGGCAGATACATATCCTCATAGGAACTCATGCGGTGTTGGAGGATACCGTGGTCTTTTCCCGTCTTGGTATGGCTGTCATAGACGAGCAGCATCGTTTCGGTGTGGCTCAGCGTGCCAAATTATGGCAGAAGAACTCTGTCCCCCCTCATGTCCTGGTGATGACCGCCACTCCTATTCCCCGTACATTGGCTATGACACTTTATGGTGACCTTGATGTTTCCATTATTGATGAGTTACCTCCAGGACGTAAACCTATCCGTACGGTACATCAGTTTGATAACCGTCGTGTTTCGCTTTATACCGATATCCGTCGCCAGATACAGGAAGGTAGGCAAGTGTACATTGTCTATCCTCTCATCAAAGAGAGCGAAAAAATGGATTTGAAGAATCTGGAAGACGGTTATCATACTATTTGTGAAGTATTTCCAGAGTACAAGGTATCCAAAGTACATGGTCAAATGAAGCCGGTAGAGAAAGATGCCGAGATGCAGCGCTTTGTCACTGGCGAAACCCAGATAATGGTGGCAACGACTGTTATAGAGGTTGGAGTGAATGTTCCCAATGCCTCGGTGATGGTCATTGAAAATGCTGAACGATTCGGCCTTTCCCAACTTCATCAGTTGCGTGGTCGTGTAGGACGTGGAGCCGATCAATCTTATTGTATTCTCGTTACCAGTTACAAACTCTCCGAAGATACTCGTAAGCGCATTGATATTATGGTGCAGACGAACGATGGCTTTGAGATTGCTGAAGCTGATTTGAAATTGCGTGGGCCTGGTGATTTGGAGGGGACACAACAGAGCGGTGTAGCTTTTGATTTGCGTATAGCCAACATTACCCGCGATGCCCAGTTGCTTCAGCATGTCCGCAATGTTGCCCAGCAGGTTGTGGATACAGATCCCGATGGGACAGCTCCTGAAAATGCGTGTATGTGGAAAAGGTTGAAACTTATGCGAAAAAACGATGTCAATTGGTCTGATATCAGTTGACGATAATAATATAGTAATCATTAACCCAAAATAAAGAAACATGAAAAAAACATCAATTTTAGGTATTACCTTATGTATGATGGCCATTATTCCTATTATGGCACAACAGGAAACAGGGGGATATCCTATCAATCCTGTACCTTTCACCAGTGTAAAGATAACCGATACTTTCTGGGGGCAACGTCTCAATGCCAGTCGGGAAGTTACCATTCCGTTGGCATTCAGTAAATGCGAGGAGACTGGACGGTATGACAATTTTACCCGGTCAGCTCAGATGCTTGCTTTAAAAGAGAATCCGAGTCTGAAGAATGATCCGGCATATGCAGAGGTTGTCAAAGGAGTTAAGGTTGAAGGGTATTCGTTTGATGATACTGATGTATATAAGACCATTGAAGGTGCCAGTTATCTGTTACAGACTTATCCCGACAAGAAACTGAAAAAGTATATTGATAGTGTGCTTGTGGTTGTCGCTTCTGCCCAAGAAGCAGATGGATATTTATACACTTCGCGTACCCAGAATCCGGCACACCCTCACGGTTGGGCAGGTAGTAAGCGTTGGGAGAAAGTAGAAGATTTGAGCCACGAGTTTTATAATCTGGGTCACATGGTAGAGGGGGCTATTGCTCATTATCAAGCTACAGGGAAACGGAATTTCTTGGATATAGCTATCCGTTATGCAGATTGTGTATGCAGGGAAATCGGTGATAAAGAGGGACAGCAGGTGTATGTGCCAGGTCATCAGATTGCCGAAATGGCATTGGCCAAACTATACACTGTAACAGGTGAAAAGAAATATCTCGATATGGCCAAGTTCTTCCTCGACAAACGTGGATATACTTCGCGTCGGGATCAATACAGTCAAGCTCATCTGCCTGTCGTTCAACAAGATGAGGCCGTAGGGCATGCTGTCCGTGCGGCATATATGTATAGCGGAATGGCAGATGTGGCGGCCCTTACAGGTGATACAAACTACATCCATGCCATTGACCGCATATGGGGGAATATTGTGGAGAAAAAGTTATATATCACAGGAGGTATAGGAGCTACATCTAGTGGCGAAGCTTTTGGTAAAAATTATGAATTGCCTAATATGTCTGCATATTGTGAAACGTGTGCAGCCATAGGCAATGTATATATGAATTACCGCCTCTTCCTGCTTCATGGTGAAAGCAAGTATTATGATGTGTTGGAGCGTACACTTTACAATGGACTTATCTCTGGAGTCAGCTTGGATGGAGGTGGATTCTTTTATCCTAATCCCTTGGAATCTATGGGGCAACACCAACGTCAACCTTGGTTTGGATGTGCTTGCTGCCCTTCTAATATTTGTCGTTTCATTCCTTCATTGCCAGGCTATGTCTATGCCGTGAAGGATGAGAATGTTTATGTCAATTTATTTGTCAGCAACACTTCTAATCTTAAGGTCAATGGTAAAAAAGTGACCCTTTCACAGCAAACGGACTATCCTTGGGATGGTACTGTAAATATTTCTGTAGATCGTGCGACAGGTCGTTCCTTTACGTTGAAATTGCGTATTCCCGGTTGGGTGAGAAATCGGGTAGTCCCCTCTGACCTTTATGCCTATAATGACAATCTGCGTCCTCAATATTCAGTAACTGTCAATGGAGAGTTGGTTGATAATACGCTCCAACAGGATGGGTATCTGACTATTACCCGTCGTTGGAAAAAGGGAGATCGTGTTACACTGAATTTTGATATGCACCCCCGTACCGTGAAGGCCAACCATTTGGTTGAAGCCGATCGGGGACGTTTGGCCATTGAACGTGGCCCCATTGTCTATTGTGCAGAGTGGCCCGACAACAAGTTTGATATAATGTCTTTATTGCTCAATCGTGAGCCGAAGTTTGAGGTGGTTCGTCAGGGGGAACTCCTGTCAGGCATCACTCAACTGAAAACTCAGGCTCAAACTTTGCATTATGATTCAGAGGGACGGTTGCAGGCGGAAGATGTAACTTTGACCCTGATTCCTTATTATGCTTGGGCGCATCGTGGCAGTGGCAAGATGTCCGTATGGTTGCCGGCAGAATTGAATGCGGCACGTCCTACTCTTCCTGCTACTGCAGCATCTTTGAGTCGTGTGGAAGCATCCGTGCCCACTTCCGCATTGTCGTCCATAAATGATGGACTTACTCCCAAAGACGCTAATGACCGTTCGGTCCCTTATTACCATTATTGGCCTAAGCAGGGTGGTACAGAATGGATTACATATACCTTCCCTGAGGTCATGAATGTCTCATCTTGCACCCTTCATTGGTTTGATGATGCACCATGGGGTGGGTGTCGTGTTCCCAAGGCATGGCGTATTCTTTATCGTTCAGCAGGAGGACAATGGCTGCCAGTGGCAAATCCTACGGGTTATTCGTGCAAAAAAGGGGTTCCTAATACAGTACAGTTTGATGCCGTTTCTGCCAAAGCGCTCAAGTTAGAAATAGAGCAACCCGATAAATATTCTACGGGACTCTATGAATGGGAGGTCAAGTGATAAAACACAAAGAAGCATCCCTCATTTTCTTGCTGAGTATTATAATAATTCCTATAAATCAGCGTTATATACTGAAAAGATGTTAATCGGCATGAGGTGAATAAGCAAAAAGAATTACCTTTGGAGGAATTTTGAAAAAACTTTTGTTGTAATCATATACTATCATCATGGAAAAAACACTAGTAATACTGAAACCCTGCACTCTGCAACGTGGGTTAGTGGGAGAGATTTTGAATCGTTTTGAACGTAAGGGCTTGCGCTTGTGTGGAATGAAAATGATTCAGTTGACAGACGAAGTGCTCAGTGAGCACTATGCTCATTTGAGTGGAAAATCTTTCTTCCAACGGGTTAAGGATTCCATGATGACAGCGCCAGTTATTGTTTGCTGTTATGAAGGTGTGGATGCTATTCAGACAGTACGCACATTGGCTGGTCCTACTAACGGACGTTTGGCTGCTCCTGGTACTATTCGTGGAGATTATAGCATGAGTTTTCAGGAGAATATTGTTCATGCTTCAGATTCTCCTGAAACTGCAGCTGTAGAATTGGCACGTTTCTTTAAACCTGAAGAGATTTACGAATACAAGCAGGCAACGTTTGATTATCTTTATGCGAACGATGAATATTGATTGAATAAATTATATAAAATAGAAAAGAAGGAGAAAGAATGTTTTTGAGGAATATTAAGGTCTTGTTCGTTACTGTTCTGATGCTTATAGGGGTGTCAGACATGTTTGGACAGGATATTTTAGCAAGTCAGGCACCGGTAGATCGTGTGATGCGAGCTATTGATTCGGTGGCTTTGCAGCGTCAGATTATTCGTGAGCAGATGGAATATCCTGGTTATGGACTCTATCCTGATTGGAATACAGAGAGGGTTCATGCTTATGGTAATGTGGCTGTACCCGATACATTCCGTATAGACCTTCGTGGATTTTCGATGCCTACCCCCAGTACAAAGATTACGTCACGATTTGGTATGCGTCGTCGTCGTCCCCATAAAGGTTTGGATGTAAAGGTCTATACAGGAGATACTATTTATGCAGCTTTTGATGGAAAGATACGAATAGTGGCCAATCAGGGTCGTCGTGTCGGATATGGTAAGTATATAGTAATACGCCACGACAATGGTTTGGAGACCATTTATGCCCATCTTTCCAAGCAAATGGTGGAGGTAGATGAATATGTGAAATCAGGCCAGCCTATCGGATTGGGTGGAAATACGGGACGTTCTTTTGGATCTCATTTGCATTTCGAAACACGTCTTCTTGGACAGGAGATTAATCCGGAGTTGTTGTTTGATTTCCCGAATCAGGATGTGACAGGTGATTTTTACACTTATTACTCTCCTCGCAGTAAGCGCAAAGCAGCATTGGCAGCTCGTGGTAAAGCTGATGTAGCTGATGAGGTTGAAGTGCGTTATCATAAAGTCCGTTCAGGTGATAGCCTTTCAAAAATATCCAAAAGATATGGTGTCAGCATCAATCAGTTGTGCCGTATGAATAATATAAAGCGGACTTCCACGCTTCGTTTGGGCCAATTGATACGTTATTCGTAAACTGCGGCTGGCAAATATGTAAATAAATAAATAAAAAGGTGTCTGTTAGGCACGAATCGTATGAATTAGTGGTATTTTTACAGAATTCTTCATACGATTCGTGCCTAAAATGCTTATCTTTGCAGTGTTATTGTAGATTGAGAAAAAATGAAAGATACAAAAAAGCAATTTGAGCAAGTCATGGCTTCGTGTCGTGAGCTTTTTGCACAGAAGCTACACGATTATGGTGCTGCTTGGCGTATCATGCGCCCCTCATCTGTGACAGATCAAATTTTTATCAAAGCCAATCGTATACGCAGCCTCGAGACCAAAGGGGTCAGTTTGGTTGGTGAAGGCATACGCCCGGAATTTGTAGCTATTGTCAACTATAGTATCGTGGGACTTATTCAGTTGGAATTGGGCCATGCTGAACGTGATGATATGACTTCTCAACAGGCATTGGAGCATTATGATCGCCATGCTACGGAGGCTTTGGAGTTGATGCTGAAGAAGAATCACGACTATGATGAGGCTTGGCGTGGTATGCGGATAAGTTCATATACTGACTTGATACTGATGAAACTGTTTCGTACCAAACAGATAGAAGGGCTGGAAGGCAAGACATTGGTGTCAGAGGGTATCGATGCCAACTATATGGATATGATGAATTATGCTGTTTTTGGACTGATAAAGTTAGATTTTGGAGAATAAGGTACAACATATTGTATTGTCGGTGTATGTCAACATCTGTCGGTTTGTGCTGGCAGTTGTTTTCATCTTCTCTGGGTTCATTAAGGCGAATGATCTTCAAGGATTTCAGTACAAACTGACGGATTATGCTACCGCTTTAGGTTTGACAGAGTGGGTTTCTGACGTTGTATTGTCAGTTTTCGGTATGCTGCTGACAACCGTCGAATTCATCATTGGAGTGTATCTGCTGTTTGGGATAAATCGGCGTCTGACTTTGTGGATAGCTCTGCTGTTAATGCTTGTCATGACTCCTTTGACACTCTATTTGGCTATAGAGAATCCTGTGTCGGATTGTGGTTGCTTCGGTGATGCAGTAGTGTTGACTAATTGGGAAACCTTTTGGAAAAATGTTGTCCTGTTGGTTGCTGTCATATCTGCACTTTATTGGCGAAGCTACATATTCCGTATTGTTACCCGTCGTAGCGAGTGGCTTATTTCACTTAATTCCTTGATTTATATTTTGGTGTTTGCCTACTATACCCAAGCCCATCTGCCAGTTTTTGATTTTCGTCCTTATAGTATTGGTACTCATATACCAACAGCTATGTCACAGCCCGAAGGAACCCATCCTCCGGTATATGAAACGTTATTTTTGATGGAGAAAGAGGGCGAACAACGCGAATTTGCTATTGATAACTATCCTGACAGTTCGTGGCACTATGTAGATCGGCGGACAGTAGTAAAAGAGGAAGGTGTTTTGCCGGATATTCCGGAGTTGGAAATATGGAGTGTTGATAATGACGAGGAGATATCTGAACAGCTATTGGCTGCCGAAGGTTACACCTTTTTGATGGTAGCTTATGATTTGAGAAAAGCAGACGACAGCTATACCGATCTTATAAATGACTTATACGACTATTGTCGTCGGTATGGGTATGGGTTCTATGCTATCACTGCTACTGATGATTTGGTAGAGCATTGGCAAGACCGTACGGGAGGCGAATATCCTTTCTGTCACGCTGATGAAACGATTCTGAAGACTATTATACGTTCCAACCCGGGATTAGTGTTGCTTAAGAATGGGACGGTAATAAACAAATGGAGCAGTCGGGATATCCCAGAGGAACATCTGCTTACCCAACCATTGGATAATCTTTCTATTGGGAAGATACATGTGGCCGGTATTGTCAGGAAAATCGGACTTTCGTTACTTTGGTTCATTTTTCCATTGCTAATCATATCGGTGGCGGATAAGGTATATTCACGTTGGAAGAACAGTCGGGCTATCCGTATGGATGGTACACAATCTCCTTCTATAGAAGAGGGAGCCTAAGAAGATAAGAAGATTGATTAATAACCCTATTATATTAATAAACAGAAAAGAATATGAGAAAGAACATTGTTGCAGGAAACTGGAAGATGAACAAGACTCTCCAGGAAGGAATTGCACTTGCAAAAGAGTTGAACGAGGCATTGGCAGCTGATAAGCCCAATTGCGATGTAGTAATCTGTACCCCTTTCATTCACTTGGCTTCTGTGACCCCCATTGTGGACAGTGCAGTGATTGGTGTAGGAGCAGAAAACTGTGCCGATAAGGTTTCAGGTGCATACACAGGTGAGGTTTCTGCTGAAATGGTAGCCTCTACAGGTGCCCAGTATGTCATCTTAGGTCACTCTGAGCGTCGTGCCTATTATGGTGAAACAGTAGAAATCTTGGAAGAGAAGGTGAAGTTGGCATTAGCTAATAACCTGAAGCCTATCTTCTGTATTGGTGAAGTATTGGAAGAGCGTGAGGCTAACAAGCAGAACGAGGTGGTAGCAGAGCAGTTGGCTTCTGTATTCTCACTTTCTGCAGAGGATTTTGGCAAGATTATTTTGGCTTATGAACCGGTATGGGCCATTGGTACAGGTAAGACTGCTACTCCTGAGCAGGCACAGGAAATCCATGCCTACATCCGTTCATTGGTTGCTGAGAAGTATGGTCAGGAAGTTGCTGACAACACTTCAATCCTTTACGGAGGAAGCTGCAAGCCCAGCAATGCCAAGGAACTTTTTGCCAACCCCGATGTGGATGGTGGTCTGATTGGTGGTGCTGCATTGAAAGTTGCCGACTTCAAGGGCATTATTGACGCATTTAAATAATAAAGCAATCAGCTGTTCCCCCATACACTTTGGTGTATGGGGGTATATAATTCTCACCTTTTTACCATACAGACGAATCCTATGAAATTTCAAGGAGAAGCAATGATAAGACTACTTACACTGATGAGCATGTTTGTTTTCGTGGCACTTGCTCAACCTGTACAGGCCCAAGAGAGCATTATTGAACGTCTTGAATCAAATAGTGCAGGCAAGGGTACTGTAACCATTCATCAGGATCCACGATTGAAGTCACTTGTAGGACATACCCGTTCTTTTGCTGAGAAGCAGGTTGGGCACCGTGAACAGAAAGTATCAGGCTTTCGTGTACAGGTTTATGCCGGCAACAACTCTCAGCGTGCTCGGACCGAGGCTGTACGTACGGCAGATAAGGTCAAGGCTCTTTTCCCCGAATTGGAAGTCTATTCCCAGTTTGTCTCTCCACGTTGGCTTTGTCGGGTAGGCAACTACCGCTCTATCGAAGAGGCTGATGCAGTAATGCGTCAGTTGAAGATGACTGGTGAATTCAAGGAAATATCTATCGTACGTTCACTCATCATCTTATAATTGTCATATATAAATTAAGGTATTAGTATGTATATCGAAGAAACATCACAAGAGACCATCGACAGTTTGAAGGGACATTACCATGAAATTCTCACTTTGTTGGGTGAGGATGCTGCTCGCGAAGGATTGCTGAAAACTCCGGAACGGGTGGCTAAAGCCATGCTCACACTCACCCGTGGTTATCGGATGGATCCCAAAGCTGTACTTAATTCTGCTAAGTTCAAGGAGGATTACCGGCAGATGGTTATTGTGAAGGATATCAATTTTTATTCACTCTGTGAACACCATATGCTTCCTTTTTATGGGAAAGCACATGTGGCCTATATTCCTAATGGGTATATTACGGGACTGAGTAAGATTGCTCGCGTGGTGGATATCTTTTCTCACCGTTTGCAGGTGCAAGAGCGTATGACCACCCAAATAAAGGAATGTATTCAGGAAACATTGAATCCCTTGGGGGTGATGGTGGTCATTGATGCCAAGCACATGTGTATGCAGATGCGTGGTGTCGAAAAGCAGAATTCCATTACCACCACGTCTGATTTTACCGGAGCGTTCAATCAGGCCAAGACCCGTGAAGAGTTCATGAACTTGGTTCGTGGTGGAAAATTCTGACAATCAGGAAAAGACTATAATCAATAAGGAACCTTATCACACTAAAACAATATTACATGAGAACTAAGAAAAGATTTTGCGCAACATTTTGTGCTGTCATATTGGCCGTTTCTATGTTCGGACAGAACGAACCTTATAAGAATGCGTCATTATCTCCTTCAGAACGCGCTGCTGATTTGGTTGGGCGTCTCACATTAGAAGAAAAAGTGGCATTGATGCAGAATGCTTCACCTGCCATTCCCCGTTTGGGTATCAAACCCTATGAGTGGTGGAACGAAGCCTTACACGGTGTAGGTCGTGCAGGCTTGGCTACCGTTTTCCCCCAATCTATCGGTATGGGTGCCTCTTTCGATGACGCATTGCTGTATGACGTTTTTAATGCTGTCAGTGATGAGGCTCGTGCAAAGACCCGTCTTGCTCGTGAGCAGAACAGTTACAAACGCTATCAGGGTTTGACTTTCTGGACACCTAATATCAATATTTTCCGTGACCCACGGTGGGGACGTGGTCAGGAGACATATAGTGAAGACCCTTACCATACAGCCCAGATGGGTATGGCAGTAGTGCGTGGTTTGCAAGGTCCTGAGGACAGTCAGTATGACAAAGCCCATGCTTGTGCCAAACACTTTGCTGTCCATTCCGGCCCCGAATGGAATCGTCATAGCTTTGATGCTAAGAATATCAGTCCGCGCGATTTGTGGGAGACTTATCTCCCAGCCTTTAAGGATTTGGTACAGAAAACCAAAGTGAAGGAAGTGATGTGTGCCTATAACCGTTATGAAGGCGATCCATGCTGTGGTAGCGACCGTTTGCTGATGCAGATTCTGCGTGAAGAGTGGGGGTTCGATGGTATTGTGGTGAGCGATTGTGGGGCTATCCGCGACTTCTTCATGAAAGATCATCACGAAACCCATAAAGATCGTGATGATGCTTCGGCAGCTGCGGTGCTCAGTGGTACCGATTTGGAGTGTGGAAGTTCCTATAAAGGATTGGTCGATGCAGTCAAGAATGGCTATATTAAGGAAGCAGACATTGATCGTGCCGTATGTCGTCTGATGAAAGCCCGTTTTGAATTGGGCGAGATGGATCCTTCCACTCCGTGGGATACCATTCCTGCATCTGTCATCAATAGTCCCAAGCACCAGCAGTTGGCTTTGGAGATGGCTCGTAAGAGTATTGTTCTGTTAGAGAACGAGAACGATATCCTACCTCTGAAGAAAGGACAGACAGTGGCCCTCATTGGACCCAATGCCAATGACTCGGTCATGCAGTGGGGTAACTATAACGGTTTCCCCGGTCATACCGTTACTCTGCTTGAAGCTATGAAGAAGTATATCCCTGCTGACAAGCTTATTTACACTCCTGCTTGCGACCGCACTTCCGAGAATACTTTTGTCAGCCTGTTCCACCAATGCAGCACCGAGAAAGGTCAAGGATTCGATGCCCGTTTCTGGAGTAACAATCAGTTTGAGGGGGAACCCATAGCTACTGCCCGTCAGACAACCCCTATTCTCTTTACCACCGATGGAGCTACAGCCGTAGCCCCTGGTGTACCTTTGACTCACTTCTCTGGTATTTATCGTGCCACTTTCCGTCCGACAGAGAGTGGTAAGGTCGATTTTCAGATAAAGATGCGTGGGGAATATACTCTGCTCATTAACGGCAAGGAGGTGGCCAAGGATGAAGGCGCTATCAAACAGACGACAGTCTTCTATACGATGGAAGCCCAAGCAGGTAAATCCTATGATGTGGAACTCCGCTATCGTCATATCGAGAAGTCTGCCAATCTCAGCTTTGATATGGGCTCCAGCCGTCCGGTAGATATTGATGGCTTGTTGAAGACGGTGGAAAATGCTGATGTTGTCATTTTTGCAGGAGGTATAGCCCCCAGTCTGGAAGGAGAGGAAATGCCTGTCAGTGCACCAGGTTTTCGTGGTGGCGACCGTGAAGATATCCAACTTCCTGCCGTTCAACGTCGCATAGTCAAGGCTCTCAAGAATGCTGGTAAGCGTATTGTCTTTGTCAACTTCTCGGGTTCTGCTATGGGACTTGTCCCCGAGAGTCGTAATTGTGAGGGTCTCATACAGGCATGGTATCCGGGTCAGGCAGGCGGTACTGCTGTGGCCGATGTGTTGACCGGGCGTTATAATCCTGCCGGTCGTTTGCCTGTTACCTTTTACAAGGGTATCGACCAGTTGCCCGATTTTCAGGATTATTCGATGCGTGGACGTACCTATCGCTATTTCCAGGGTGCTCCTCTTTATCCGTTTGGATATGGCTTGAGTTATACCACATTTGAATATGGAAAGGTGAAGCGTCAGTTGCCCGCCATTAAGGCTGGTGAAGGTATGACTTTCTCTGTTCCTGTCATGAACACCGGGCGTAAAGTGGGTGAAGAGGTCGTTCAGATATACGTTCGTCGGGTAGATGACGCAGAAGGTCCTCTCAAGAGTCTGAAAGCCTTCAAGCGTATCTCTTTGAAACCTGGCGAACAGCAGATGGTCAAATTTGATCTTCCTGCTGAGACCTTCGAAACATTTGATGTACGTAGCAATGCGATGCGTATTATGCCGGGTAAATACGAATTGATGGTTGGTGGAAGTTCTCGTCAGAGTGACCTGCAAACCACGACAATTCTTCTCAAATAGTCGAGAAATATTTCAGTCCCCCCCCCTTTCAGTAGTATATAAGATATGGACGTTGGAGCCGAAAGATTTAAATCTTCAGGCTCCAACGTCCATATCTTTTTCTGGTCTTTATTTCCTTGATACCAGTTGAAATCAGGAAAAGACAGAGTCTTAATATAAATATCTGTTTATCTTAAGATAAATGGACAAGTATCTTAGGATACTTTGCCAACGAACCTATAATACCTAGTTTATCGTTAAAGCGAAGTCATCCGCTCACCCTTTCCCCTTCATTTCGTTCATCGTTAAACTTTCATCGTTCAACCGGCCGAAGGCTTCCGCTCACCGTTTAAGGCGAAGCCGCCCTTTCCCCTTCACCCTTCACCTTTCACAATAACCTTCCCACTCTCTCTTCTTCCGTCAGGATAGGTCACGATGTAGAGGTAGGTGGCCGGTGTATTGTTTACTTTCACCTCTGCCTGTCCATCCGTAAATCGAGCTTCGCCCACCTTCTCGGCATCCATGGTATAGACTTCCATCTTCACGGCATCGGGGGCGGTGCAGAGGAGGGTATTGCCTATGGTATATATTGACAAACTACCAACAGTCTTTTGTGCTACATTGCTTGTACGTGAAGTGGTGCAATCAATAAAGTCAGGATGCAGATATAGAGATTTTTCATCTTTGCATAGGCAAGTAATACGACTCTTACTATAGAAGACACTTGAGAAGAAATCCATTCCGTCTATGGGACATACCCGGCTCAAAGAGCCGATACCTTCTACCCATACATCCTCACGGTCGCCTTTCAAGATTATTTGCTTGCGCGTTGTTCCATCTATGTTTATGGAACTTACCTTACTTACGGTACATGTGTCATATTTAAGGAAGGGTTTGCTCGTTGTTAAATCGTGAAAATAATAATTAAGTAAAGGCACTTTATCTCCCTCCTGCACAGTAAAGTCGTAGCAAACTTCAATAAATCCGTTACCTATTGCAAAAACTTTGCCATTGAATTCCTGTAGATAGTTGAACAAGAACCAATCATATACATTACTCATGCCAAATGTGAATGTGCCAGGTCTGACCTCTTCCTTTAATGTAATTTGTCGAAACTCTCCCTCAGAATCCTCATTATAATTCCAATTCTGTGTCCATGTCATCCCTTCATGCATCCAAGGTTTTGCGTCAGGATTGGCTATTTCACCGTTGAAATAGATAGTCTTACTCTCGGATACTACCTGATAGACTGTCTCCCATGAAGACGATCCATCGGTAGGTACCAATCCCCAATAACTGAAGAAAGGTTTTTTTACACTGCCTATGCCTTCAATCCATTGTTCTGTGTCCCAACCCTGGCAATCCAAGTCTATCACTTTACGTCCATGTTCGTATCGTACATCTACTACTTCCCAATGTCCGAGAAAGTCATCCTCATTTTCTGGCTTTTCGTGTGTGAATCCAGGTGAGTAATCTCCTCGGTGGTAGATGATGTCTCCCACTTGCAATGTGAAGTCATACATCAGAGTTGGTACTCCGTCCTTAAAACCGTATCCAAAATTTTCTGTTGGGTAGAACCATACTTGTCCGTCTTGTTCGCGGAAAGCACCTCTATAGGAGTTGTTTCTATAGAACTTTTTCCACGTTTGTCCGTCAATCAGCGTATCTGTTCCTAACGTGTAACACACGGCTTTATTCTCATAATCTGAATTGCCGAATAGAAAATTCTCGTAGTGATAATTGGCGTACCATGTAGTTCCGGTCGTGGAGAATTCTGTGGTGGTTTTATAGTCATTTGCTCTCATCACTGCTCTTGGCATCATCATGTATTGCTTATAGAGGGGAACATCATTCTGTTCAGCCAAAGTCACATGGTAATAATCTTCGGTGAAGCCGGGTATGCGGATATCTACATGATGTAGAATCATGTCCGTACTCTCCGGGTCCATATCAAAGCGTTGCAGATGTACCGAGTCACCGATGATTTGGCAGTGTATGTAATGCTTGTCATATCCACGTGCCATCAGTGTACCTTTGATACGCAGGTAATCTCCTTCGATGCTCATGGTGAATTCCTGTTTGTCAGTCTGCCCGGTCTCCATTACAGGGTTATGTGAAAACTCAGTCACGTTGTCCTCTTCACGGATGGTGGGCACATGGATGACTGGGTTATTAGGCATAACTGGAGTTACAACCTCTCCCGTATCCACGGGCTCATAGTGTGTGGTGTCTATAGGAGGGAAGTACACTGTCGTGTCTTTGGGGGACACATACTCAGCTGTGTCAGTTTCCACAGTTAGGAATGGATTCAGTGCATTTGCTTGCCCGCTTAGTAGGCAGACAACCATCATTAATAGGGTAAATCTCTTCATATCAGTATGTTTTGCTTGTTTGTGTTGGCAAATATATGAATTAATATTTGAATCAGGAACTGTTTCTTATTCAATTTCAAGCACCGCTCCATGGGTTGATTCCTTATGTGCCCTTTTGGCTATCTTCTAAGTCGTTGATAATTAAAGTCGTTCATCGTTTTTGCAACATTCGTATAGTCGAAATATAATCCGGACTAAAAGTGTTTCAATATTCTCCTATATCAATGGGACATCGGCTTCCAATGTTGACCGTACATCCTTTTTCTGCATGGAAGGGCCGACAGCGGAAAAAGTTCACAAACCCGCATTCCGTGTTGTAGTCATCCTCATAGTTATAAATCTTTTGTCATTGTCCCTCTGTCCGCAAATTCCAGCAGCGGCATGTCCCCGTTGCTGTCCCCGTATGCATAGAGGTAGTATTCTTTCCGTTCCGGTTCCTTTTCCAGCAGGCGTTTCACCTTTTCCTTTCCGTTGCAGTTCGGGGAGCAGAACCTTCCTGTCATGAATCCTTTTCCATCGATTTCCGCTTCAGTGGCGATTATCCGTTCCACCCCGTATTGTGTGGCCCACGGTCCAATCCATTCTTTCATGCTTGCACTGATGATACAGATGCAGTGTCCCTTTTCTTTGTGCCGTTCCAGTATGCCAATCATTTTAGTGTTCCGGTACTTATCTATCTTTTTGACGAACGTTTCTCCGTAGCGTTTGAAATCCTTGTACGGCATACCCTTGAAGAAATGGGCGAACAGCCTCTGTTTTGACTCCCCGTTCGGTATGCCTCCCGACAGGTATCCGCATAGCATGGGTGTGAGGCGCAACATCCCGCAAATGAAGCGTCCCCATCCTCGTGCATGTATGATGAACAAGGGCAACGTGTCTCGGGTTGTCAGCGTTCCGTCAAAGTCGAATGCCGCGATTGTCCTTTTCTTATTTTCCATATTAGTACAGTCTAAAGATACAGTATGACGGTGAAACATGCCATCCATCCTGCAATGCACAGTTGCATGAACCTGTCCTTCATGACCAGTCTTGTGGGACTTCCGCTGCATGCGTCCACCATGGTCAGCTGCAAATATCTCAGCATACCCAGCAGGACGAATAGCCCTGTCAGGTATAGGTCTGACGAACCGGTCCTTTCCATCACATCGGTTGAAAGAGTGTACATGAAATAGCATACCAGTGTGACCGCAACGGTGATGGCAATGGCCGTATCGATGAAGGGGAGGTTGTAACGTTCCACATTCCTACGCATCTGTCCTTCCCCCCTTTCATGTATCAGCACATCATCCCTCCGTTTGGCCAGTGCCAGGAACAGTGCCAGCAGGAAAGTCATCAGCACGATCCAGTGGGATAGCCTGATTCCCGTTGATACGCTTCCGGCCATGAGCCGCAGGAGGAATCCGGCGGCAATGATGAACACGTCCACCAGTGCGAACTTTTTCAGCCATAGGCAGTATGCGGTGTTCAGTATCGTATAGGCAGCCAGTACTACAGCCATTCCCTCCCCGATAGCCAGCCATGCCATCCCTATGGCCAGGATTTCCAGCACTGCTCCCCAACAGATGGCGGCCTGCTTCCCTATCCTCCCTGATGCGACAGGCCTCCTGCGCTTTTCAGGGTGCCTCCTGTCGGCCTCCGCATCCATGACATCGTTCAGGCAATAGATGCCGCTTGCAGCCATACAGAAGACAGCCATTGCCACTGTCGCATTCAGCAGGTGTACCGTGTCATCCATCTGCCCGCTGAAGAACAGCGGGGTCAGCACGAACAGATTCTTCATCCACTGTCCGGGCCGCATCAGCTCCAGTATCCCTTTCATTTTTCCCATATCCCTTTCCTTATCCTGTACATCCTTTCAGCCACCCGTTCAATGTCACCATCCTGTACCAGCATGTGCATCACCGAATCCGTCCGGTCACATCTGGAGGTGAGGATGAATGTTTCCCTGCCACTTTTTGCATGGCGCAGTATGCTCTCGTGCATCCGTCCCGTTTCCTTTTCACTTGTCTGTTCGAAATGGAGGATTATCCTCCGTCCCCCTTTCGTATAATGCGTGACATAACGTCCGTTTCCTCCTGTTTCCCTGTGGATCCGGTACCCTTCATCGGCCAGTCTGTTCGTGTAGTGGTATTCGTCCTGCCAGCTGAACACCAGCAAGTCATAGTCCCTCCTGTCCGACAAGTATTCCTTCATTTTCTCCATCCTTCCGGCCAGTGTCCGCTTGAAACGGTTTATATAGAACGGGTAGAACAGGTTCCCCGATGCCAGCATGTATTCGTCGGCTGTGGGGATGATTTGTCCTGTCCCTATGCCCACCGAAGCTTGGTAAGGAGTCACCTGTTCCCTGTATATGGTCCATAGCGGTCCTGCCTGTCCTGCGGCCCCCTGCCTTTCAATCCATTCATACTGGGGCAGACAGATGCGCACCGATACCGTAAGGAACAGGATGATGCCCACAGCCAGCCCCCATTTCATGCGTCCGGAACAGATGTGGAACAGCTGCTTCAGGGCCGGGACGGCCATGAGTAGTGTGAAGGGAATGAGATAGAGGTAATGCTTGGCCGCGCATCCCGTATGCCGGAACATGACGTGCAGCAGTAATGCCGGTACCAATGCAACAGCCATCAGCCTCCATGCCTTGCGCCTGCCGGACAGGAATATGCCGTAAATCACCAGCCCGAGTCCCGGAAGAGTGTAGAATGCCACCACAGCATAGATGACGAGCGAACTGTAGGCCAGTGTCTCGTTGAAGGAATTGTATGTGAACAGGCTTTCCATCGGGTCGGCTCCCAGTCCGCAGCAACAGCAGCAGATGAATGCGACGGTCCATGCCGCCAGCAGTACGGAGCGTCCGATACATCTTTTCCATCCGTATCCCATCCACCACAGTAGGCATGCGCATACCGGATAGACAATCAGTACATCCATGCGGAAGAGTGGGGCCACCCCCAATAACAGTCCGGCCCATAAGAATTTCTTCTTGGCCATCATCCACAGTCCTGAAGTGAAGAACAGGGCGGCAAATACCGCGGAGTTCGGGTACATGCCGATGGCCGCCGCTTCAGGGATAAGGAACATCCCCAACAGGATCCATTCCCGTTTTATAGCAGTCATCCTGTGCACCAGGCTGATAGTTACTATGGCCAGCATGAAGGCGGCCAGAGCCGTCATCAGGCAATAGATTTCCTCGCAGCTCAACCGGGGGCACAGATGTTTGGTTCCCACAACCATGTAGGTGATGAGCGGCTGCATATCATACCCGTAAGAGTACACCGGTGGAAACTTCCACCCCTGCTGTACCATTATGTCACATCCGGCAATCAGATGCATGCTGTCCGACTCATAGCAGGTCAGCGGGAAAACTCCAATCATTACCCAGATGGAATACATGGCGAAGGCCAACGGGTAAGAATACCTTTTTATAATGTTCTGGAATGTACTCATCACAGCAGTTCTAAGGAATAATGCGTTGTTTCTTTGTTGTTTGCTTTTCTATTTAACAATGATTTAATAATGCTATTAAATAGCCTGATTCATAAAAAAGTTTTTAATAGCTATAATGTAAATAAACTTTACATAGCTTTTTCTTACCTGCAAATGTATGAATTAATGTTTGAAGGTGTGTATCCTTTTGATTGTTATTTTTGTTCGTTTTCTGTAGAGACGTAGCAAAGTTATAAGGGTTATTGTTTGTAAGCTTTTGGTAATTAAGCTTCTTTTACTTGTCCCTCAAATTACTTAGGTACGAATATATTTACGACAGGGGCGATACTTACGTAGTGGAAAGTATCGCCCCTGTCGTGTAAATGATCTTCTATTTATAGTTTATAATTTTTTAGTATCCAAGTAAGGATCCTATTTCCGTTGAATCTATTTTTTCTATGGTTGGTGAGGCTGAATCTGCAGAGGGAGCATAAATCTGTAAGGCTTCGTTATGCATATATTTTCCATTGCATCTGATGATGGCTCCTTGCTCTAAGTGTAAATGTTCCCGGCTTACCAAATAGATAGCCCCAAAGTTCCAGATGTCCAATATACCTTTTGACTTGATGGTAAGGTCCACCTGTTTGATACATGCTCCGACTAATAAACGACCTTCGCTTTCAATGGTAATGGTGGTATTGTCTTGCATGATATAGTCTTTAGTCATTTGTAACTCCCCTCCAGATTCTACAACGATGTGTGAGTTGATGGTGTCGCACCCCTCTGCAAATAGAGTACTGTCCACTTGATGGTCTCTAATGTACAACGTGGTCGGTTCGGTTTGAACAGGGGGAGTTTCTCCACCTGTTTGTGGAATAGTATCTTTGAAAAGAGGAAAATCGCCCATATTTCCGGGAGGGATAGGCTTTTGGTCATCAGGGGTCTGTAAGGTCTTGTCATCATCAATGTCTTGCCCTTTGTCTGTGATGTTAATAATGTCATCTTCTTTTTCCGTTGTGCAGGATAGACAGGCTCCTGTCAATATCAGGAATCCGATAATGTATGTTGCTTTCATGATTCGTGAATATTATTATATGTATGATGCGCAAAGGTAAAGAATTTATAGATGATATTCAAGGATTTCTATTATCTCATTCTAATGACGGATTTGAATCGGGGCTTTTGACATGATTCCTAACATGTTGTAAATCAAGCTGAATGGGGATATTTCCCCATCTCGAAACCCCTAAATATAATATGCATATGCGATTGCTTTTATGGCTTTTTAGATGAAGTAAATCCCTTATGTGGAGAAACATATTTTTGTATATATGCGCTTTTATGTGTTATTTTGCATTTGAGACAAATATGTAAGTTGTATGATGACAAAAATACGGATATTGTTCTTGTTCTTATTTGTAAGCAGTTGTGTGAGCGAGGGTGAACAGTGGTTGGAAAGAGCGGAAGCCTGCATGGAGACAGATCCAATTTGCGCGTACCAATGTCTGCAACAGATTAATCCTTCTGCGAATGGACTGGCAGATGCCCAGCAGGCCAAATATGCTCTGTTGAAAGTGCAGGCTATGCACAAATGCCGTATGCCTTTAGGCGATGATTCATTAATAAATAGGGCTGTGACTTATTATCAGAGAGCGAACGAAAGACACCTTTTGGCCAAGGCATTGTTGTACAAAGGACTGGTACACAAACTGAATGGGCAGATAGAATTGGCTGCCGAGGCCTTCGCTGCCAGTGAATGGAATTTTGCTCGTGTGGAAGACAATCAGTATAAAGCACTACTCTTTGATCATTATGGTATGTTGCTCCTCAATCAGGCTATGTATGAAGAGGCATTACATTATTTTAAGCTGACTCGTATGTATGAAATGGAGGGCGATTCAGCTCACTATGTAGTTTCCACTTACCGTCGTATGGCTATGGTCTATAATCTGTTGGGATATAAGGATAGTGCCCGTATCAGTTATGCGGATGGGTTGGCCTATGCTGACAAAAAAGGGGTAAAGTCAAGAAACTACTATATGCTATTGCAGAATTACGCTTCGTTCTTGACAGAAAATCAGAACTATTCTGAAGCTGAACGCATTTTGCTTCAATGTACCTCCCAATTGGCAGACTCTGCTTATACATATACTCTCTATTCCTCGTTGGCAACACTTTATTATGAAAAGCAGGAGTATGAATCTGCTCTTGGGTATGCCGAAAAGATATTAGACAGTCGGGATAGTCTGATAGTGTGTGGCGGATATCTGCGTCTTTATAGGATATATCGCGATATGGGTGATTTGGAGAAGGCTATGCGTTATCATGACCTTTATCGTCATTACGAGAGTGACCTGTCAAAGCGCCGACGTACAGCTCAGGTAGCGGCTGTTCCTCATCGTATGGAGAACCGGTTATTGATGGAGGAAAACAAGATTTGGCGGCAACAACAATGGAAGTGGATAGCTCTATTTGTCATTTTGATGACAATGGCGTGGGGCGTTTTTTATCTGGTACGGCGAAGATATAAGAATGCACAAATTCAAAGTCTTCAGCAGATAAGTGGAATAAAGAAAACCTTGATGGAGACAGAACAACAATTGGGAGAGACATCTGTAAATCTCGGAGGATTAAGGGGAGTAGTCACTAATCAAAGTAATGTCATTAACCGATTGAAAGAAGAACAGTTGAGGGCTAAAGAGGAACACAAGGGAGAAATCAGGAACTTGAAAGAAAGCATACGCATGCTGGAATCAGAGATACATCGACTGAAAGAAGAAGATCATGTTTTGAGACGGACAGAAAATGAGCAACGACAAAATATGAAGTCCTTGAATAAGGAATTGAAAATGCAGACGGATAAATTGGCAAAGGTAGAGCAACAACATGCTATTGAACAACTTCTTAATTACTATGTGATGACAGTGAAGGATGCTGTGGCAGTGGATTTGCTGATGCAACTTCGGTATGATCAAGTGGGTCGGTATGACATCCGTCCGTCGGAATATCTGCCTTTATTAGAAGTATTGTTGAAACAAGAGAATCCGGCTTTGCATGAGCGGTTGGCGAACAGTGGTCTGGAGCGGAAGAAATTGACCATGTGCTACCTGATGGCCCTTGGGCTGGACGATGTGGAGATGATGTCACGTGCCTCCTGTCTGGCTCCGAACTCGGTGAAGGCGTACCGCAAGGAGTGTAGGGAAGCGCTTTGCGCTTTTAACGGTTAGCGGTTAGCGAAAGCCTTCGGCTGGGTTGAACGGTGAGCGACCTGACGGTGCGGAGTATTTGACTCCTCCCCTAAGTTAGGTGGAGGGGGACCCGAAGGGTGGAGGGGTGTGTGATAACGTTGAGCGGTGAACGAAAGCCCCACCCTGACCTTCCCCAGTAGGGAGGGGATGCCATACGGTGCAAGTCATTTCTTTGTCATCCTGAACGGAACTTGTGTAGTGAAGGATCTCTGGCACCTCAGACCAACGAACGGTCTCTTTGACATACGGTAGAACGCTTGGAGGTACAGGAAATCCTTCGTTGCGTTGCACTTCACTCAGGATGACAAATGCGGTGAGCGGATAATATCGTTGCAGGTTACGAATAATGTCTTATCTTTACCCTGTCAGGTGCTATAGAAAATGTAGCTGGCTGCATTGCCCGATGCAGCAGGCTGTGTGGCCCAGTCCAGCTGGCTGTGTAAGCTGATGCAGCAGGCTGTATGAAAAAGGAAGGTGTGTCAAAAATAAATTTGGACGCAGATTTTGACACACCTTCCTCATTTTACTTTTATTGGAATTATCCGAAATGGATGACGCCACCCTTTTCACTTTCTGTGGAAGGTGCTTCTCCCTCTGCAGATGTAGCAGATGCTTCTGTAGGGGGTGTCTGATGGCGACGGCTCTCCAGTTCGTTGAGTTCAGTGGATGAGCGTCGGAAGGCAGGCGAGTTCTCGATGTCAGAAATAAGGCTGTCGTTGTCCAAATCTGCATCTTGCAGGATGAAGGTGCGGACCACTCTTTTCTGGGTCAACTTGGATTTTCCGTAGAACTTCTCTACCATTTCACGCTCTTCCTCTTGGCGCTGCAAACGTTCCCGCTCGCTGACAATATTCTCTTGCTTTTGGCGTTCGCGGATGGCTTGTTCCATGCCGGGTATGCCTGACATGCCAAAACCTGATGCCAAAATGGTGATTTTCACCTGTTCGTCTAAGGTCTCGTCGTCGGCTACTCCCCAAATTACTTCGATATCGGCACTCTCGAACTGTTCCATGAAGCGGTTAAGCTCTTCGAACTCTTCAACGATAAGAGGTTTTTTGCTGGATTGGTAGATGTTGAAGAGTATTTTCCGGGAGTTGTAGATGTCGTTATCATTAAGCAGAGGTGAGTTGAGGGCATCCTTGATGGCTGCTTCCAGACGCTTCTCGCCTGAACCAAGTCCACCGGCCATGATGGCTACGCCACCATCCTTAAGAATTTTGCTGACATCGCGGAAGTCCAAGTTCATGATTCCCTCTACGGTGATAATCTCTGCAATGCTCTTGGTGGCTACTGTGAGTGTCTGGTCCACCATACGGAATCCTTCTTTGACCGGAAGGTTAGGATAGGTCTCCAGCAGACGCTCGTTGTTAATGACAAGTAGGGCATCCACATTTTTTGCTATGGCCTCTACGCCTTTGAGGGCCTGTACAATCTTGTTTTGTCGTTCAAATTTGAAGGGGATGGTGACAATGCCTACGGTGAGGATGTCCATCTCCTTGGCTACACGGGCTACCACAGGGGCTGCTCCGGTGCCTGTTCCACCACCCATGCCGGCAGTGATAAAGACCATTTGGGTCTCATCCTGAAAGAGTGCGCGGATGTCTTCTATGCTCTCTTCGGCAGCCAATCGGGCCACCTCAGGATCGTTACCTGCACCAAGGCCTTTGGTGGTCTCGCGTCCTAACTGTATTTTGACGGGGATATCTGACGATGCCAATGCTTGACGGTCTGTATTGCAAAGGACGAAGGTGACATCGTGGATACCTTCGCGATACATGTTCTTTACGGCATTGCTGCCACCGCCGCCAACACCTATCACTTTGATTATATTGGGACTTGCGGTCGGAAAGTTTACCGGTAATACGGTATTATCATTTATCTCTTCCATATTCTTCTTTTAAGTATCTGTTACTCGTGCTTGTTGCCAATAAATAACTTAGTTTTTCTCATCTTCGTCATCCAAGATGTCCTTTACCCATTTTTTGCCGTATTCCTTGAATTTGTGTAGCAGGCTGTTCTCTCGGCGGATACGGCGTTCTTCTTCCTCTTTGGCTTTGCGCTCCTCTTCTTGTCTTTGTCGTTCGGCTTCGCGTTCAGCTTCTTCTTGCTCTGCTTTCTCACGGGCTATGCGCTCCTCTTCTGCTTTTCGTTCGGCCTCTTCCTGTTCCGCTTTCTCACGGGCTATACGGGCAGCCTCGGCTTTTTGTTGTTCGAGTTGCGTCTCCTTCTCCAAACGTTCGGTCTCCTCTTCAAAGAGGTCCTTTAAAGGTTCCTGTTCGCAGCAGTTTTCGCGGGCTGCATAGAGCAGACCCAACAGCGTGCCGGAACGTCCGTTGCGGCTCAATAGCTCGGGGGTGACACTTTCTACCTCGAGGTTGATATAGTTGGCTATGCGTATTTTCTCGATCTTTGTTTTGGCAGTAATGGCATTCCCTAAGCGGCGTGTTGCGGAGGCTCCACCAGTGATGATGATGCCGGCCATCAACTTGTCTGCATATTCCGACAGGGTAATCTGGTGCCATACGTTGGTTATAATCTCTTCCATGCGGGCTTCAGTGATTTCGCAAAGGAGACGGTCTGTGATGGTCGAATTGTCGGCTCCATAGGTATATGTGATGGGCTTGGCATCTATCTCCTGCGGCTCGGTGAAGGCCGAAGCATATTTGATCTTCAGTTCTTCGGCATCAGCCTCTTCTATCTTCAGACTGCAGATATCCTTGTTGATGTTGTTACCTCCTAAGGGGAGTACCACGAGATGACGGAGAATGTGGTCTTTATAGACTTGTACCGTGGTGGTCTCGGCACCAAAATCGATGAGCGCACATCCCGACCGGAACTCTGCATCGGTGAGTACTACACGAGCCATTTCTATAGGAGCGATGAAATAGCCGGCAATCTTGGTCTTGGCTAATGTAAAGCAATCTTCAATCTTGCGGCGTACGCTATTACGGGCGACAACATTCAGAAAGCGTCCTTCGATATGGTTTGTGATTACTCCGATGGGGTCTTTTTGAAGACCTGTCCCCATACGGTATTCTTGAGGAATGACTTCAAGAATCTCCATTTCACCATTCTGGGATGTCCGGTTGATGGCGATAAGTTCGTCCACGATATCAGATGTGATGCGTGTGTCATCATCCAAATGTTTGGACACGTTGTTTTTGACCGTGCGGACGGATTGCCCACTTATGCCTACATATACTTTGGCAATGGTAGCTTCCAATGATGCTTCCAGCTTGTTGATAATAGATGTAATGGCTCCGGCAGTTTTATCAATATTAAAGATAACACCCTTGCGGATACAGGTCGAGGCATCTTCGCTTGCATAGGCCAAGATGGTGAGTCCTCCTTCATTGTTCTTTTGGCCGGCTACACCTGTGATTCGGGTGGACCCCAACTCGATAGCTACCATAAAATCTGTTGTCGCTCCCATGTGATTTATGTATATTTATGTTTGAATTCTTAGTTTATGATGGTTTTGTCTATTTCTCTTTTTTCTTTTGGCAAGGTTCTGCTAACGTTTGCAGATTATCTGGTTGTCAAATTCAACACTGATTCGGGAATATTTGTTCCAACCTACTTGGCTCAAAGCCTTGTCGTAGAAGGTTCGGATACGGCTTAATTTGTTTTTGATATTCACGGGTTTCCCTAAAAAAAGGATGTGATTACCTACTCGTGGAACAAGTTCTATATCTCCCTCAGAAGTGACATTGATTTGTTCTACTTGTTTGCTCCAAAAATCATCATCGCGTAGTAACAGGGCAAATTGGTGCAATTCTTTTTGTGCCATATCGCGGCTGATGTGTCCTGTAGCTACAGGGAGGTGGGCCGCATGTCCACCACCTGGCATAGAGTGACCATTCAAGTCAATGTAGTAGCTGCTGGTGCCATCGCCAGGCATTACCCGCAGGATGGGCAGACGCTGCTGGATATAGATACAAAGATTGCCAGTAGGGGTCTTATAGCATTCTGCTGATTCGATGAAAGTATTCTTTTCCAGTTCTTGTTCAATGACTTTGGAGCGGATACTGTCCATCAGTCTTCCTTGCGGATAGAGACGGTTGCGCTTGAGTATGGATACCACCTCTGATGAGGTGATGAAGCAGGTACTGGCACTATCCTCAATGACCACTTTCACTTGGGTACACTTCTGGTCACTCGGACGCTGATTGAGTACCGTGAAACTGGCAGCAAGATATGCTGTGACCAGCAGAAAAGCGGTTATAAGCAATACACGTTTAATCATCTTTCACTCAAAATCTGATAGATTTGTGGAACATAGGTTTCGAT
The DNA here is from genome assembly GCA_045545095.1 of Phocaeicola sp. GTDB lineage: Bacteria > Bacteroidota > Bacteroidia > Bacteroidales > Bacteroidaceae > Phocaeicola_A. The sequence goes on from JAZQAG010000029.1 coordinate 146,950, forward strand.
ATCACCAGCTCCTAATGAGACTAACACTTGAATGTCTGTACGCGATCGGATGATGGATGGGATATCCTCTTTGTGGCAGAGCTGATATTTCACATCTTTATGAAGATGGTCTGCAATCAGTTGGCTGGTAATGCCAGGTATGGGTGCCTCGCGAGCCGGATATATATCCACGAGGATGACATCATCAAAGAGTGAGAGACTCTCAGCAAACTCTTTGTAGAAATCGCGTGTGCGGGTGTAGAGGTGTGGCTGGAACAAGGCTGTAATCTGACGATCTTGATAGAGTTCGCGGATGGACAAGGCACTTTGACGAATTTCTGAGGGATGGTGAGCATAGTCACTCAGGAAAGTAATGCGTTCATTTTTGAGCTTGAAGTCAAACCGTCTGTCCACTCCTTGAAAGGTTTCCATGCCTTGATGGATGGATGTAGCATCAGCGCCAGCCAGTTGGGCGATAGCCATAGCTGCAATACCGTTGTCGATATTGATGCTGACAGGTACGCCTAATTTCACATCTTTGATGTTGCCTAATGGGGAGATATAGTCGAAAATGATTTCACCTCCACCAATGCGTATATTCTCTGCATGAAAATCTCCACTATGGCGTGCATAGGTATAAAGCTTGACTCCATTCTGCAAAGCTGGAATCATCTCCAAACCTTCGTGTATGACAAGAGCTCCGCCAGGTTGGATGAGTGATGTATATTTCTGAAAGCTCTCAAGGTAGGCCTCTTTCGTTCCATAAATATCCAAATGGTCAGGATCGGTAGAGGTAATGGCTGTGATATGGGGAGACAAGTGATGGAATGAACGGTCAAATTCATCAGCCTCTATGACAACCCAAGGGCTATTTTCGGAAAGGATATAATTGGTTCCATAATTCTTGGCAATACCTCCGAGGAAAGCATTACATTTTTCTGTTGTCTGACTCATCAGGTGGGCTAACATGGTGGAAGTGGTTGTCTTACCATGTGTTCCTGCTACGCAGAGTGCTTTGGCTGAGCGGGTAATGGTACCTAATACTTGTGCTCGTTTTTGGATTTCAAATCCATTTTGTCGGAACCAAACCAATTCCTGATGTCCTGCAGGGATGGCAGGGGTATAGACAACAAGTGTTGTCTCCGGTTTCTGGCAACAAGTGGGGATTGCATTCACATCTTCTTCATAGTGAATTGCTGCACCCTCTTCTGCCAGACGTTTGGTCAGTTCACTGGGGGTTCGGTCATATCCGGCTACGAATTTTCCTTGTGATAGGAAATAACGGGCAATGGCGCTCATCCCAATACCGCCGACCCCAATGAAATATACTGATTCGATCTTTTGGACATCCATATGCTTTGTAGTATGATAACAGTTCTATTTGTTAATCTTATTTCTATATTCGCTGGCCAGTCTATAAACCTCTTTGGCTATAATCTGTGCTGAATCCAAAAATGCCAGTTGAGCAATATTGCTACTGAGTTCCTGTAACAGGGTATCATTGGACACTGTTTGTAAGGCCGTTTCCAAAAGGGTGTCAGGTGCCTCAGTATCCTTGACATAAAGAGCGGCATTCTTGTTGACAAGTGCCAATGCATTCTTTGTCTGGTGATCTTCTGCCACATTGGGGGAAGGAACTAATATGACAGGCTTCTTCAATGCGCAGAATTCGGAAATGGAACCTGCACCGGCACGGGAGATAACCAAGTCTGCAGCGGCATAGGCTGTGCCCATATCAGAAATGAAGTCAGTGGCATAGAGCATAGGCAGGTGCTCGAAGCGGTTGAGACGCTCAAGAATTTCCTTGTAATAATATTTGCCTGTCTGCCAAATGAATTGGACACCAGAATCTTTGATAAGATCTAAATGCTTGAGTACGCTTTCGTTCATGGTACGTGCTCCCAAACTTCCTCCTACTATGAGAATGGTCTTTTTGGAGGGATCTAAACCAAGGGAGGTGATGGCCTGTTCCCGAGATATGGACGCCTCAGTCAATCCTTGCCGGATGGGATTACCTGTCAGAAGAATCTTTTTTTCTGGAAAGAATCTTTCCATCCCTTCATATGCTACACAGATACAGGTCGCATCTTTAGCCAATAATTTATTGGTCACTCCGGCATAGGAATTTTGTTCTTGAATCAGGGTGGGGATACCCATCATTGCTGCAGTTTTTAAGGTCGGACCGCTTGCGTAACCGCCCACACCGACAGCAATATGAGGTCGGAACTCCTTGATAATCTTTCTGGCCATCCATTGACTCTTTATGAATTTATAGATGACGGCAAAGTTCTTCAATAAGTTCTTTCGGTTCAATCCTTCGATAGGAAGGCCAATGATGCGGTATCCGGCAGCTGGAACCCGTTGCATCTCCATTCGGCCTTCGGCACCTACAAAGAGAATCTCCACTTGGGGATATATCTCTTTCAACGCACCTGCTATGGATACTGCGGGGAATATGTGTCCGCCTGTTCCACCACCGCTGATGATGACTCTGATTGCTTGTTCTTCCATATAATGTTCTTCTTTTTTTAAAATCAAAATAAGTTATCTCTCTTCCTCTTCCCCATATTCTTCAGTCAAATCCTCTTCGGCAACCATTGTAACTGGTTCACCATTGACTGCTTGCATTTGGACGGCTTGTTGGCGAAGGAGTTTCTGTTTCTCGACATATCTGCTTACGCTAAGGATAATACCTATGTATGCGCAGTTGATGAGCGTAGATGTTCCTCCCTTACTGATAAGTGGGAGGGGTTGGCCTGTTACAGGGAACAATCCTACGGCAACCATCATGTTCAACAGAGCTTGACTTACCAAAAGTAGAGCCAATCCCATAATCATGAGTGATAGGTATTTCTTCTCGCATTGACCGGCTATTTTCCCGGTTCTTAGTAGCAATATGATGTATAACAGCAACACAAATGCTCCACCTAACAGACCAAGCTCCTCTATGATAATGGCATAGATGAAATCAGAGAATGCTTGAGACAGGAAATCTCTTTCCACAGAGTTACCAGGCATTTTTCCGACAATATGGCTGGTGGCTATAGCTATGTTGGCATGAGCTACCTGGGCATTCTTGTCGATATCATAGTCTTCTGGAGCCACTTCAATTCTGTTTCCGAATTCTGTTAATCGATTTTTCCATGTAATAGCGCGGTGAAGTCCAGGGATTTCGTCCAAGACTTTATTGGGAGTAACAAAAAGTGCCGTTCCTGCAAGACCTATAGCTAAGGCTATGAGACCAATCATTTTTCCCAATTGTTTGATGGAAACACGTCCGATAAACATCAAAAGCACTGTGACTCCGAAGAGCATGGCTGCTGTCGAAAAGTTCTCGGGAGCAATGAAAAGACAGTTGATACAGACTACGAACAACACATATTTGAAGGCTTTTGGTTGGGCCGCCTTTTCATCCTGCATTTTGGATAAGATGAGTGCAGCAGAGGTAATAACGGCCATCTTGGCAATTTCTGAAGGTTGGAACTGAATGCCGAAGATTGGTAACCAACGACCGGCACCGTTTACCTTTTCACCAACGAACATGGCTGCCATCAACAGGATTAATCCCAGAGGCAATGTGACAATGGGTATCAGTCGGAATAATTTACAGGGCATCTTGTGTATCAGAATGACCACACCGGCTCCCATCATCAGATATAAACAATGTTGGGATATTGGAGCCCAATAGTCTCCGCTTTTGTATGTCAGTGTACTGGCTGCACTGAATACCTCAATGATGGATATCAGGCACAGCAACAGGAACACCACCCAAATGACCTTGTCACCTTTGAAAAGCGATTTCAGCAAATCCATAACTATAGTCTGTTTTATCTTTTATAGTTCTCTCACACACTTCTTAAATTGGTCCCCTCGATCCTCATAACTTTTGAACAAGTCAAAACTTGCACAACAAGGACTTAGCAGTACAGTATCGCCCGGATTGCTCATCCGATAGGCTGCATCAACAGCATCTTTCATGCTTTGGACATCAGCGATAGGCATTCCTAAAGAATCGAACGCTTGGTGTAATTTCTCATTGTGCAACCCCATGTATATCAGTGCATGACATTTTTCTTTTACCAAAGGAAGTATTTCGGAATAGTCATTCCCTTTGTCCTTCCCACCTAAGATGAGTACTGTGGGAGCAGTCATGCTCTGTAGGGCATACCAACAAGAGTTGACATTCGTGGCTTTTGAATCATTGATATATTCAACTCCGCGTACCCGACAGACTTTTTCTAATCGGTGTTCCACTCCTTTGAAACTGCTTAATGCCTGTTTTATATCTTCGTTACGTATGCCTGCCAAATTGGCGGAAATACCGGCAGCCATCGAATTGTATAGATTGTGAACTCCTGTCAGTGCCAAATCTTCCTGCTCCATGTTGAAAGCTACCGGTTCGGTGAAATACACTTGATTCTCTTCGGTATAGGCCACCAATCCCTGTTCTTTGGCCCAAGCAAAAGGACAAAGACGTGCGGTAATACCATATTTCTTCAATTCTGCACGTATGATAGGGTCATCATTCCAGAAGACGAATGCATCCTCTTCCGTTTGATTTTGCAGAATACGGAATTTTGCATCTATATAATTCTGCATTTCGCCTCCATATCTGTCCAAATGGTCTGGAGTAATATTCATCAGCACCGCAATGTTGGCTCTAAAGTCATACATATTGTCAAGTTGGAAACTGCTCAGTTCAATGATGTAATAGTCGTAGTTGTGTAAAGCTACTTGGAGTGCAAGACTTTGTCCGATATTTCCGGCCAGTCCTACATTGAGTCCGGCTTGCTTGAAAATATGATAAATCAATGAAGTAGTCGTTGTTTTGCCATTACTTCCTGTGATACAGATCATTTTGGCGTCCGTATATCTGCCGGCAAATTCGATTTCTGAAATGACAGGAATATTCTTTTGGCATATCTTCTGTACGATGGGAGCTTCAGTCGGGATTCCAGGACTTTTGATTACCTCATCCGCATTCAATATCAAATCCTCGGTGTGCTGTTTCTCCTCATAGGGAATACCGTAGCTGCCCAACAATTCCTTATACTGTTCCTTGATGGCAGACATATCTGATACGAAGGTGTCAAATCCCTTCGTTTTTGCCAAGACTGCTGCTCCAGCCCCGCTTTCTCCTGCTCCAAGTATAACGATTCTTTTCATTTTCTATTCTTTGGGGAATCTATTATTGTCCGTTTGTAGTTTGTTTTAATTATCTTATCTTCAGTGTAATGATGGTGATGGCAGCCAAGACGATAGTTACAATCCAGAACCTGACAGTGATTTTGGATTCATGAAAGACTGTAGCAGGTTTGGTAATCATATAGCTGCATTGAGGATCCAACATGGAGGGTAATGTTCGGAAGTGGTCGTGTATTGGCGTGCGTTTGAAAATGCGCTGTTTCCGACCTTTCTTTTTACCCCGTTGGAAATATTTTACTTGTAGGATGACACTCAGATTCTCCACCAAGAACACGCCACATAAGATAGGAATTAATAATTCTTTGTGTATGATAATGGCGAAGACAGCAATGATACCACCTATGGTGAGACTTCCTGTGTCTCCCATGAATACTTGTGCGGGGAAGGCATTGTACCATAAGAAACCTATAAGGGCTCCAATAAAGGCACAAATGAAAATAACGAGTTCTTCACTACCAGGTATATACATGATATTCAGATATCCGGCATAATTGATGTGACTGGAAACGTAGGCCAAGATACCTAATGTGACTCCAATAATGGCGGAATTACCAGCAGCCATTCCGTCCATGCCATCATTGAGATTGGCTCCATTGGATACAGCTGTTACTACAAAAATGGTAACGATAACAAACAATACCCAACCGGCAGTCTGTGCATGTTCACCCATGAATCCTGTGAAGTCTGCATAATCCAGATTGTTGTTCTTGAAGAATGGAATAGTCGTTTTGGTTGATTTCTGATCCACGGTTTTGTGAACCACCTCAATCTGTTCGCCTTGGCGTTTCACTTCTACATTTTCGCGTATAACGACATCAGGACTCAGATAGAGAGTGAGGCCAACGATGAGTCCGAGACCCACTTGGCCGATAATCTTGAACTTTCCTTGTAGTCCCTCCTTGTTGTGATGGAAAATCTTGATATAATCATCGGCAAAGCCTAAAGCACCTAACCAAATGGTTGTTATCAACATCAATTGCATGTAGATGTTGTCTAATTTCCCTAATAACAGACAAGGTACCAATATAGCAACAATGATAATTACACCTCCCATAGAAGGTACCCCTTTCTTTTCGACTCCAAAAGGATCAATATTAGCATCTCGCTGAGTCTCGGTAATCTGTTTTCGTTTCAGCAGTCGGATAAAATATTCACCGAATATGGCTGAGATGAGCAGAGCCAGAATGACGGCCATTAATGAGCGGAATGATACATATCCCATCATGCGTGCGCCGGGGAAATCCATCTGCTCTAAATATTTAAATAGGTAATATAACATAACTCAAATGGTGTCAATTGTCTGTTTCTTTCAATTATTTATTCCCATTATTTTTCTTGCTTCTTCTTTGTCGTCAAAATGATGCTTCACACCTTTGACATCCTGATAGTTCTCATGACCTTTTCCCGCAATGAGAATCACATCTCCCTGATTAGCCATCATACAGGCTGTACGTATGGCTTCGCGTCTGTCCGTTATGGCCAATACTCGTTGGCGTTGCTCCTCTGTAATCCCGGCTAACATATCATTGATGATGTCTGTTGGTTCTTCAAATCTTGGGTTGTCAGAGGTAATGATTACACGATTACTTCTTTTCACGGCTTCTTGGGCCATCAAAGGGCGTTTCCCTTTATCACGGTTTCCGCCAGCTCCAACTACAGTTGTTATTTTACCCCGACCGTTCAAAACCTCCTGAATGGCATTCAGTACATTGGCGATGGCATCAGGGGTATGTGCATAATCAACAATAACGGTGTACTCTTTGGGGGAACGTATGGTTTCGAACCTTCCGGAAACAGGTTTGAGAGAACTGAGTACACGCAAAACCTCTTCGGGTTCTTTGCCCAACATGATAGCTGTTCCGAATACTGCTAATAGGTTGCTGGCATTGAACTTCCCGACGAATGGTACAGCAGTTTCATATCCATTGAAGTCTATGAGCATACCCTCAAAATGATCTTCGAGAATACGTCCTTTGAAGTCACACAATGTCCGTTGCGAATAGGTTCTTACTGCAGCTTTTGTATTTTGTGTCATCACCAGACCGTTTTTGTCGTCCAGATTGGTTACGACAAAAGCATTTGCTGGAAGATTGTCGAAAAACATCTTTTTAGCTTTGAGGTAATTCTCTACAGTCTGGTGGTAATCCAGATGGTCTCGTGTCAGATTTGTAAAGACACCACCGGCAAAATTCAATCCTGCTATACGATGTTGGACTACTGAGTGGGAACTCACCTCCATGAATGCATAGTCACATCCAGTTTCTGCCATTTCTCCCAGTAATTTGTTTAATGTTATGGGGTCTGGAGTAGTGTGTGTGGCAGGTATGCTTTCACCATCTATATAATTACATACAGTAGAAATCAATCCGACTTTATGTCCCATTTTTCTGAACATCTGATAAAGAAGGGTGGCAATGGTTGTTTTGCCATTGGTACCAGTAACCCCTACAAGCTTGAGCTTGTCTGTTGGGTTCCCGTAGAAACGCGTGGCCACAATACCTGCAATTTCTTCAGTGTTTTCCACCTGCACGAATGTCACTTCAGGATACTCTTGCATGTTTGTAGGGAGTTCCTCACATAATATTCCTATGGCTCCATTCTCGATGGCTTTGGTGATGAATGTATGCCCATCGGATTGCGTTCCTCGCATGGCAATGAACAGGTGTCCACGAGCAATTTGTCTGGAATCAATGTTAACCCCAGTTATCTCAGTTTGGGCGTTTCCGACGAGTTCTTTTATAGAAAGCTCTGAAATAAGTTCTTTCAGTTTCATGATGACTTCTTTATCTTGAGATATTATTTGTGAGTTATAATACTTATTTTAAAGATAACCTTACGGTTTGTCCTTTAATGACTCTATTACCGGCAGGGATGCTTTGACTATGGACTTTTCCGATGCCGCTCAGGTGGACACGAAGTCCATTACTTTCCATTAAGTAAACAGCATCTTTAGCTCCCATACCGCGTACATTGGGGACAACACCTTTTGATAGTGTTGCCCGGGTCAGTAATACACCATCAGATGTAATGTCCGCTTTCCCATACGCGTTTTCTTTGGAGTATTCTCCTTCCCATTCATTCTCGACATCCAATTCGCTTAACAGATATCTGGCTTCGTTCAGATTCCCATTTTTTACATCAGGGATGACCACTGTATTGCTGTCTATGGCTTCAGTCAGGTCGCGTTTCAGATTCCCAGCCATTACGCGTTCGGCTATCCGACTGAATACGGGACCTGCCATACCTCCTCCCGACGCCGGATACCCAGGTTTCCGAATAGCTACTATACAACTGTATTGTGGATTCTCAGAGGGGAAGTATCCACAGAAACTTACAAGGTATTGGCGGGCGCCATTCCGATATCCACCTGCACCTTGGGCTACTTGAGCAGTACCAGTTTTTCCTGATACATGGAATTGTTTGGAGCCGGCCTTTTTACCCAATCCTTCACTGACGACCTTTTCTAACATGTCCTGCATCTTCTTCAATGCGTTTGATGAACAAATGGATTCTTTTAATACGATGGGCTCAAATTCCTCAACCATTTCACCATCCTTCATAATGGCTTTGACAAAGCGCGGTTTGACCATCACCCCATTGTTGGCTATAGCATTATAAAATGCCAATGTGTTGATGGGGGCGATTTGTGTCTCGTATCCGATAGACATCCATGGGAGAGTCGTTTTCCACCAGTTTTGTTTGTTGGGATAACGGATAATAGGTGGCTGATAACCGGGGATGTCTAATTTGAGGTCTTCTCCGATACCTACTCGATAAAGGCCTTCTACGAACTTGGTCGGCTTATCCTCATAGTTCTCATCAATGATTCGTGACACTCCGATATTGGAAGAAACGCCAAGTATGCGTGTCAATGAAATCTTTTGATATCCTCCTCGAGTCCAGTTGTGGTCTTTCATGGCACTTCCGTGCATTTTGTAGACACCATTTCCTGTATCCACTATCTCTGTAGTATCTACCACACCATCATCCAATGCCACAAGAATGGAGGCTGTCTTGAATGTGGAACCAGGCTCCATGCGGGTGGATATGGCATCATTCCTTTGTTCATAATATTGCCCATCACCAGCCTTGCTCATATTGACGATGGCGCGTACCTCGCCGGTAGCTACCTCCATTAGGATGACTACCCCCATGTCTGCATTCAGCTCTTTCATTTTATCAACCAACGCTTTTTCAGCAATATCTTGCATATTCACGTTGATTGTACTTACAATGTCGCATCCATCGACAGCAGGGACATCCACTATATCCAAGTATTTGTTCATTACTTTCTGTCGATGTCTGATTCCATTTTTTCCTTTCAGAATGGAGTCATAGGCTAATTCAATTCCATTCTTTGCAGAATCTGGATATCCGATGAATGTGTCTCCCAAAGTACGCATGGCCAACGAACCGAATGGCTTTTTGCGACGACTGAAAGGTTGGCCGATAAATCCACCTCTGTATTGATTCATCTTGAAGACTGGCAACTTTTTTACCTCTTTATATTGTATATAAGAAATTCGCTTAGGATAGATTTGCCAGTGTCTGCTCCCTTTGGCGCGTCCTTTCCTAAGATGGGATTTGAATTCGTTTGCGCTCTTGTCGGGGAATATGCGGTGTAAACCTTCGCAAATTTCATTGAGATTGTTCTCCAGAAGAGTGTCTCGACGGAACTGGTCTTTTTGACGTTTCTCAGGATTCTTTTTTGACTCCGATGTCATGAAGTCCATATATATCCGATATTCGGGGAGGCTACTGGCCATCAATTGTCCATCGGCAGAAAGGATGTTTCCTCTATTGGGCTTGATAACCACGTCTTCTTTTACGAAACGGTCGGCCACTTGTTCCCAATATCCGCGTTTGAAAAACATAAGAAACCCGGCTTTCACAATAATGGAAATGCCTACTATCACCATTAAGGCAACAATAGCGAAGTATCGGTTAGAAATGCTTTTCTTGAAATCCATATTGGTTGTTCTTCTAATTCATTATTATATATAGTCTTATCGATTGCCAATCATTATTTGATGACGTACGGTGGCTCTGTGGATGTTTGCAAGTCACTTTGCTTGGCAGAAACATATTCTTCGATTCGGGATTGCCTTGTGCGCTCTGTCAATTCACTGGAGCGTGTAAGTGCATCATACTTGATATCTATCAGTTGTTTCCGCAAGCGGTCTATTTCTATCATTTCTTGTTGGAACGAATAGCGGTTGCTGATATATATGACTGTATATATGATGACCAAGGCCAGGAGACCTGCCTGCCTGCGGATAAAGTCCGCTACGAGGAAGTCGCCCAAAAAAATCGTCTTCAAAGAGATTCGCTTACCTGTTGCAGGTGTGTTCGTCTCTTTGGATGCTTGATTGGGTTGCGGAACTGTTGGCTCAATGTTCTTGGTCTCCTCGTTTTTCATATCTCAAATCTTTTCTGCAATTCTTAATTTGGCACTGCGTGAACGTGGATTGCGCTGCAGTTCTTCTTCGTTTGGTGTGATGACTTTATTGTTTACAGGGCGGAGAGGGGAGAGCGCGCGTCCGAAGAAGTCCTGTTCGCCTCGTCCTTCTACATTCCCTGTTTTCATAATATTCTTTACCATGCGATCCTCCAATGAATGGTAGGTGATAATCACTAATCTGCCTCCAGGTTTCAGCATCTTGATTGCCGATTCTAACATCTCTTTGAGCGCTTCCATTTCTTGGTTCACCTCAATGCGGAGGGCTTGGAATACTTTGGCCAATTCTTTTTTCTCTCGTTCTTTGCCAAACATTGGCTTGACTATTTCTAAAAAATCACCAATGGTTTCGATTCTTTTGGTTGAGCGTGCTTTGACGAGGGCGGATGCAAGCTTCCGACTGTTCTTCAATTCTCCATACAGATAGAAAATGTCCGCCAATTGTTCTTCACTTAACGTGTTGATTAATTCGGCAGCAGTTCGCCCAGCCCGTTTGTTCATTCGCATATCCAATTTCCCGTCAAAACGGAAAGAGAATCCTCGCTCAGAGTCATCAAAGTGGTGTGAAGACACACCTAAATCAGCTAATATGGCATCCATCTGTCCGTCAACTCCGTGATAGCGCATGAAATTGCTCAAATAACGGAAATTGCTTCGTACAAAAGTGAAACGTGCATCGTTGGGTATGTTACGCTCTGCATCTTCATCCTGATCGAATCCATAAAGGTGAGCTGTATCATCCATACGTGTGAGTATTTCCCGTGAATGGCCTGCACCTCCCAATGTCAAGTCTGCATAAATGCCGCCAGGTTGTATGTCCATACCATCTACGGCTTCTTTTAGCAACACCGGGATATGATAGCTTGCAGCAGTAATAATTTCCTTTGTAAGATTCATCGTTCAACTACAGTTAGGTTACATTTGCCAATCTTTTATAGCGGAGAGGATTCATTGCTGGTTTTCATCAGTTCTTCCAATGCCAATCCAAATTCTTCCGTTGGAACAAAAGGAGTATCCAGTTTCTCCTTAGCCCATATTTCGATTACATCACACATGCCTACGAAACGGACATCCTGTTGGATGCCGGCCATTTCCCGATAGCGTCTGGGAATCAAGATTCGTCCATTGGAGTCCGTTGCCAGAACTTCGGCATCGGCTGCAAATTGACGAAATACTTGTTGCTGCTGTTTGTTCCATCTGCTCAGTTTTAGGCGCATGGCAGTCAGTTGCTCTTTCCAGACAGATTCCGGATAAACAACCAAACAGTCCTGAAATACATCTTTACGCAGGACTAAGCTTTCCTCGCCGGCTTCTTGCAGAATCTTGCGGAAGTTAGCAGGAAAGAAAACGCGTCCTTTTGCGTCTGTTTTTGCGTCATTGCTGCCTATAAATTGCATGGTCATACCTTACTAAAATGGAATTTGGCGGTAAAGGTACACAATTCCCCACAATTCCCCACAGTTTTTATGAAAAAAGTTCTAAAAAGATTTCAACACCCCTGTTTATAACTATAATTTGTTGATTTTAAAGCTGCTGAAAAATGATGCTAAAGTGGGGGATGAAGTGCAATCTTTATGCCGATATGTTGTCTTTTTCGTTGGAATAAAGAGAGGGGGTATGGTGAAGTTTGCAAAGCAAAGAAATGGGCGGGTATTGAATAGTGGGTAATCGTGGGTAGGATGAGCTGAAATGTTTTCTTTTTGTGATATTGTAGATATAAAAGCCTTGTAGATTTGCGGGTTTGCACTCTTTCTGCAAATGTTTAAAAAACGCTAAATATAAATGTTGTCTGAAGAAAAACCTGCAAACATGTTGGCTGGTTGGCAGAAAAAAGTTACTTTTGGCCAATTTTATTAACTGTACCAAGCATAAAGCTGGACTAAAACTAATTGAAATTGCATGAAAAACAAGAATTTCTTTGCAGTTGACCTCGGAGCCACAAGTGGACGTACTATTCTGGGTACACTTTCAGAGGGCAATTTTGAAATGCGTGAGTTAACTCGTTTCCCCAACAATATAATTGAAGTGGGTGGACATTTTTATTGGGATATTTATGCGCTTTATCATGAGATAATTCGTGGACTTAAAGTAGTGGCCCAAGAGGGAATCAAAATAGAGTCAATAGGTATAGATACTTGGGGTGTTGACTTTGTCTGCTTCGGTAAGGATGGTGGGGTTATGCGTAGTCCATATTGCTACCGTGATCCTCATACATTCAGTGCTATGGAAGAATTCTTTAGCGTGATGCCTAAAGAAAAAGTTTATGATGTTACTGGTATCCAGTTCCTTAATTTCAATAGTCTTTTCCAACTTTATGCATTGAAACGCGACAAGAGTTCTGCATTGGAAGCTGCAGATAAGATACTTTTTATTCCCGATGCTCTTAGCTATATGCTCACAGGCAAGATGGTGACAGAATATACGATTGCCTCTACTTCACAGATGCTCGACCCTCGTACCAAGCGTTTTGATAAGGAATTGATGGATGCGGTAGGGGTGACAGAAGAACAGTTCGGCCGTTTTGTCTTCCCAGGTGAGGAAGTCGGTCCGTTGAGTGATGAAGTACAACGCCAGACGGGCTTGGGAGCTATTCCTGTTATCGCAGTGGCAGGACATGATACAGGCAGTGCTGTTGCTGCTGTTCCGGCACAGAATGAACGTTTTGCTTACCTCAGTTCAGGCACATGGTCACTGATGGGAATCGAAGTGGAGGATGCCATTATTACCGAACAGAGTTATAAGGTGAATTTTACGAATGAAGGTGGAGTGGAAGGCACGACCCGTTTCCTCAAGAACATTTGTGGTATGTGGTTGCTTGAACGTTGCCGTAAAGAATGGACTACAGACTATTCATATCCCGAACTTATTGAGGCTGCTATGGCTGCTCCGGCTTTCCGTAGCCTTATCAATCCTGATGATGCTTGTTTTGCCAATCCCGATCGTATGATTGAAGCTATTCAGGACTATTGCCGTCGTACAGGCCAACCGGTTCCTGAAACACATGGTGAATTGACTCGTTGTATTTTTGAAAGTCTTCCTTTGCGTTACAAACAGGTGTTTGGTTGGATGCAGGAGATGGCTCCCTTTACTATCGAAAAACTGCATGTTATTGGAGGTGGCTCCAAGAACAATGTGCTGAATCAGTTTACAGCCAATGCATTGGGTATTCCGGTAGTTGCAGGTCCATCAGAAGCTACGGCTATTGGTAATATCATGTTGCAGGCTAAAGCTGTGGGTATGGTTAATGGTATCCAAGAGATGCGTCACCTTATAGCTTCGTCTATTGAGACTGCAGAATTTGTACCACAGGATACTGAGGTGTGGAATGAAGCCTTCAAGAAATTTGTGGAAGTGACAAAGTGATTTAAATTGATTAATTGATAATTGATAAATATTAACTAACTAAGGAAACAACTATCATGAAAGAAGAATTGATTATTAAAGCGTATGAAATTGCCAAAGAGCGTTATGCTGCCCTTGGTATTGACACAGACAAAGTGTTGGAACAGTTGCAGGACTTCCACCTCAGTATGCACTGCTGGCAGGCTGATGACGTGAAGGGATTCGAAGTACAGGCAGGTGCTCTCTCTGGTGGTATCCAGTCAACAGGTGACTTCCCCGGTGCAGCCCGCAATATCGACGAACTCCGTCAGGATGTGTTGAAGGCCAAATCCTTGATTCCTGGTACTCACCGTTTGAATCTTCACGAAATCTATGGTGACTTCCAAGGTAAAGTGGTTGACCGCGATGAGGTAGGCATAGAGCACTTCCAGAGCTGGATTGACTGGGGTAAGGAGAACAACACTCCGTTGGACTTCAACTCAACTTCATTCTCTCACCCGAAGAGCGGTAACCTCTCTCTCTCTAACCCCGATAAGGGCATTCGTGACTTCTGGATTGAGCACACCAAGCGTTGTCGTGAGATTGCCAATGCCATGGGTGAGGCTCAGGGCGACCCCTGTATCATGAACCTTTGGGTACATGACGGTTGCAAGGATGTTAGCGTGAACCACGGTCTCTATCGTAGCTTGCTGAAGCAGTCATTGGATGAGATCTTTGCTAAGGAACTTCCTATGATGAAGGATTGTATCGAGGGTAAAGTATTCGGTATCGGTCTGGAAAGCTTCACTGTAGGTTCACATGACTTCTACACAGCTTACGCCTCTAAGTACGACAAGATTCTGACTATCGACACCGGTCACTATCACCCGACAGAGTCTCCTGCCGACAAGGTTTCTGCCGTATTGCCTTTCGTGAAGGAGTTGATGCTCCACGTGTCTCGCCCCGTTCGTTGGGACTCAGATCACGTAACTATCATGGACGATCCTACTCAGGAGCTCTTCTTCGAAATCGTTCGTGCAGGTGCTCTCGACCGCGTACACTACGGTCTCGACTTCTTCGACGGCTCTATCAACCGTATCGGTGCTTATGTCATCGGTTCTCGTTCAGCCCAGAAGTGCATGCTCCGTGCCCTCCTCGAGCCGAAAGACCTGCTTGCCAAGTATGAACTTGCAGGCGAAGGCTACAAGGTGCTCGGTATTATGGAAGAGCAGAAGGCTATGCCTTGGCAGGCAGTTTACGACATGTTCTGCTTGAAGAACAACGTACCTGTAGGTGACGCTTTCATCGCAGAAATCGACAAGTACGTAGCTGAGGTTACAAGCAAGAGATAACTCTTGAATTCTAAATCCTAAAATTTGAATTATGAATTATGGGTAGGGATGATTCTCTGTCTCATAATTCATAATTCATAATTCATAATTATACAATGGACATAGTAATCGGACTATTGATTATAGCCATCGGTGCCTTCTGTCAGTCAAGCTGCTACGTGCCCATCAACAAGATCAAGGATTGGTCGTGGGAGTCGTATTGGATTGTACAGGGTGTATTCGCATGGTTGTTGTTCCCCTTGTTGGGAGCTTTGTTGGCAGTGCCCGAAGGGCATAGCTTGTGTGAATTGTTCACCGGTGGCAGCTCATTCAATATTTGGATGACAGTATTCTTTGGCGTGCTGTGGGGAGTTGGAGGTTTGACTTTCGGTCTCTCTATGCGCTATCTGGGTGTAGCCTTGGGACAGAGTATTGCACTGGGTACTTGTGCCGGATTGGGAACCATCATGGGCCCCGTGTTGCTGAACATGTTCTTCCCCGAGTTGAATGCCCTCGAGTCATTGACCTTTGCCGTTATCCTTGGTGTGGTAGTTACCCTTGTGGGTATCGCCATCATAGGTGTGGCTGGTGGTATGAAGGCCGCTTCCCTCTCAGAAGAGGAGAAGAAAGCCGCTGTGAAGGATTTCAATTTCCCGAAAGGATTGGCCATCGCCCTGTTGGCCGGTTTTATGAGTGGCTGTTTCAACGTAGGTCTGGAGTTTGGTAAAGACATCAATTTCGGTGAACTCACCGACCCGATGTTCCGCACCTTGCCAGCCACTTTGCTTGTCACTCTTGGCGGATTCGTCACCAATGCCATCTACTGTTTCTATCAGAACAGCAAGAACAAGACATGGGGCGACTATAAGAAAGGAAACGTATGGGTGAACAATATCATCTTCTGTGCATTGGCCGGAGGTTTGTGGTACAGCCAGTTCTTTGGCCTCTCCTTGGGTAAAGGATTCCTCACTGAGTCGCCCACATTGATGACTCTCGCCTTCTGCATCCTCATGGCATTGAACGTAACCTTCTCCAACGTGTGGGGTATCATCCTCAAGGAGTGGAAAGGCTGTTCCCAGAAGACCATTACCGTATTGGTTATCGGTATCATCGTGCTGATAGCTTCCACGTTTATTCCTGAATTATTGAAGTAAAAAAAAGAATATGAGTATATTAGACAATCGTCCTGCATTGGCTAAGGCCGTGGGACAAGTAGCAGAGGTTGCCGGTTACCTGTGGCAGAAAGGTTGGGCCGAGCGTAATGGAGGCAACATCACCGTAAACATTACCGAGTATATCGACGACGAAATCAAGGCTATGCCAGCCATTAGCGACGTGATGCAGATTGGTACCACATTGCCCCACCTGAAGGGTTGCTATTTCTATTGCAAGGGTACCCAGATGCGTATGCGCGACCTCGCCCGTTGGCCGATGGACAATGGTTCCATCATCCGCATCCTGGACGACTGTGCCAGCTATGTCATCATTGCCGATAATCCTGTGAAGCCTACTTCCGAGCTTCCTTCACACTTGAGTGTACACAACTATCTGTTGGCCAAGGGTTCTCCCTACCGTGCATCGTTGCATACCCATCCTATCGAGCTGGTGGCACTGACCCACAGCCAGAAGTATATGGAGAAGGATGTGGCTACCCGCATGTTGTGGAGCATGATTCCCGAGACAAAGGCTTTCTGTCCGCGCGGATTGGGTATGGTTCCTTATCTGATGCCCAGCGGCGTAGAGTTGGCCGATGCCACCATCAAGGCTATCGATGATGACTACGATGTGGTAATGTGGGAGAAGCATGGCGTATTCGCTGTCGATACCGACATCATGTCTGCTTTCGACCAGGTGGATGTACTCAACAAGTCTGCCCTCATCTACATTGCTGCCAAGAACATGGGATTCGAGCCCGAAGGCATGAGCGATGCCCAGATGAAAGAGTTGAGCGATACTTTCGGTTTGCCGAAATAAAAAGGGGATAGGCTATGGAACCCAAAGTTATGCCCAATGGCTATGTAGTCTCCGAAGAGGACAGGCCGTATGCCGAACTCATTGAGAGCGGAGCCACGCTTATGGCTGTGAAGGCATACAAAGAAGCCAAAGGGTGTGGCCTCAAGGAAGCCAAGGACTATATAGACGAATTGGCTGTCAAGATGGGAATTCGGAGCGGCTATGACAAAGGAGAGGGCAGTCGCCTGTCTGTGGTAATGGTTTTAATAGTCTGTTTGGCCTTGTTGGCAGGTTTCATTGCTCTGATATTTTGGAAATTGAAAGTATAGTGGATTACATAAAAAAGAGGAGTTGTTCAGAACAACTCCTCTTTTTTATCTTGAAACCCAACTTGCAGGTTACGCATTTACGCGCTTCTCAGCAATTCTGGCCTTCTTACCGGTGAGTTTGCGCAAGTAGTACAACTTGGCACGACGAACTTTACCGATCTTGTTGACAGTGATGCTGTCAATAGCCGGAGATTCGATGGGGAAGATACGCTCTACGCCCACGGTTCCAGACATCTTACGCACGGTGAAACGTTTCTTGTTTCCGTGACCTGCGATTTTGATAACAACACCGCGGTACAACTGTACACGCTCTTTGTTACCCTCAACGATACGATATGCTACAGTTACTGTGTCACCAGCCTTGAATGCGGGGTGCTCCTTACCGGTAGCAAATGCTTCTTCAGCAATTTTAAGTAAATCCATTTTGTTTATTTTAAATTGTTTATCGTTACTACGCAACATATCAAATCTCTCTAACTTTTGACAGCGATTGCGCGAAAGCGGCTGCAAAGTAACTAATTATTTGGCACATAGCCAAATGTTGGGCCTTTATTTTTCTAATTTTATTCAAAATAGAAGGTCAGCATCACCATTTTGCTATATGTATGATTGATGGATTGTGTAAACTTTAGCAGGGATTTGTCGGTAAGGTCCGAGCGGTCTTTTTCCAACAGATCGGTCAGACTGAAACAGAACTTCAGTTCCGGTATCAGTTTGAAGAATGGCAGATAGAAGTCACATCCCAATCCTGCTTCGATGTAGCAGTTCCATCGTTTCAGCAACAGGGCTTGTCTGTCTTTGGTGGTAAGTGATAGGGTAGGGTTGATACCTGCTACGATATACGGGCGGTGGTTGTTGAAGCGGGGGGCACTGAATTTGATGTTCAATGGTACACCCAATAGGGTAGATTTCATCACTTGCCGGTATTCTTCGTGGCTGTGTTGTTCATGAAAGGTGATGTTTCGTTGCCCGAAGTAGAGTGAAGGCTGTACCCGGAAAGAGAGATGAGGGGTCATGTATAGGTCGGCCAGTACTCCTACAGTAAATCCGGGCGTATATTCACCAACGTCTGCAAACCAACTTTCTCCATCCTCTGTGATGAAACCGTTGTTCTCAAATTCCAGGTCCATGGCATGTACCCCTATGAAGAAGCCATAGTGCAGCCGCCGCTGGTCGATATACGGGCGGTTTTGTACTTTCCTCTTCTGTGCGGATAGTCCCATGCACATCAGTAAACCTATCAGTATGAGAAGATAACGTTTCATTTTAATCTACAACATTCTTTATAACGGAACTTCTCCTTACTTATTGTCATGGACTGCGACAAATCTGTTTCTTCGTCAGAAAAGGGACTGCGCGTATTTAGACATAGTACAAATTGCAATAATAATCGGTGTAAAAGTGCGGTAGAATCAATCAAAACCACTATTTTTGCATTGATTATTAGTACTAATTTTAAAACTGACTTAAAAATGGCTTACGTAATTAGTGACGATTGTATCGCTTGCGGTACTTGTATCAGCGAATGTCCTTCTGAGGCTATCTCTGAAGGCGAAAAGTATTCTATCGATCCCGATAAGTGCATCGAATGTGGTGCATGTGCAGATGTTTGTCCTTCTGAGGCTATCAGCTTGGGATAAGAAATACTTGCCTGACTAAACTAATAGGGCTGCACCATCCGGTGCAGCCCTTCTTTTTTATATATTAATGTGAATTCGATATAAGGGATGGAGTAGCTACAACTCCTTCTCTAATTTAGTGGGGCGAAGCCTTATTTCAGCAACGCCAATGTCTCCTTGATGCGCTTCATGGACTCCACGATATTCTCGTCAGAGGTCGCATAGCTCATGCGGATACATTCAGGACTGCCGAAGGCACCTCCACCTACACAAGCTACGTGACCTACCTCCAACAGGAACATGGCCAGGTCTGCAGCATTTCCGATGGTTCTTCCTTCATGGCTCTTCCCGAAGTAAGAGTCGCATTTGGGGAAAAGGTAGAAAGCTCCCTGGGGAACGTTAACTTCGAATCCGGGAATCTCTTTGGCCAATTCCACGATAAGGTTACGGCGACGTTCAAAAGCCTGACGCATCTCCTCTACAGGAGCCTGTGTACCTGTATAGGCAGCTTCAGCAGCCTTTTGGGATACTGAGCAGGGACCGGAAGTATATTGTCCTTGCAATTTGTTGCAAGCTTTCACAATCCATTCGGGACCGGCAATGAATCCGATACGCCATCCTGTCATGGCATACGCTTTTGATACACCATTTACGATGATGGTATTCTCCTTCATTTCGGGGAATTGGGCAATGCTTTCGTGTTTGCCCACATAGTTGATGTGCTCGTAGATTTCGTCTGCAATGACATACACCTGCGGATGCTTGGCCAGCACAGCGGCCAGCCCGGCCAACTCCTCCTTGCTATATACCGAGCCTGTAGGGTTTGACGGAGAACAGAGGATAAGTGCTTTGGTCTTTGGAGTGATGGCAGCTTCCAGTTGGGCGGGTGTTATCTTGAAATCCTGCTCGATACCGGCACGGATGATGACGGGAGTTCCGTCAGCCAGTTTCACCATCTCAGGGTAGCTTACCCAATAGGGGGCAGGTACGATCACCTCATCTCCTTCACCTACCAGTGTCATGATGACGTTGCATACCGATTGTTTGGCACCGTTTGAACAAGAAATCTGGGCAGCAGTATAGTCCAGGTTGTTCTCGTTCTTCAGTTTGGCAACGATGGCCTCACGTAGGGCAGGGTATCCCGGTACGGGTGAATAGCGTGAGAAGTTTTCATCGACAGCCTTTTTGGCAGCATCCTTGATGTGGTCGGGTGTGTTGAAGTCAGGTTCTCCCACACTCAAGTTGATGACATCAATGCCTTGGGCTTTAAGTTCATTACTCTTTTGTGACATGGCAAGCGTCTCTGATGGTGAGAGACGTTGCAGACGATTGGATACGTTGTTCATATAGTTATTCTTTAAATCTTTTCGTATTTCTTTAACTCCTTATACTTACTCTTCCCCCAAGTGCAGTGTATGTCCCATGCGGTCCTGCTTGGTCTTCAGGTATCGTTCGTTATACTTGTTGGGTGTCACTTCGATAGGGACAATCTCTTGTATGGTCAGGCCGTATGCCTCCAGACCGATACGTTTTACGGGGTTGTTGGTAAGCAATCGCATTTGGCGGACTCCGATAGAACGTAGGATTTCGGCACCCACGCCATAGTCGCGTTCGTCAGCCTTGAAACCCAAGCACAGGTTGGCATCTACGGTGTCCATGCCCTCTTCTTGCAGTTTGTAGGCACGCATTTTGTTCATCAGTCCGATGCCGCGTCCTTCCTGTTGCAGATAGACCACCACACCCTTTCCTTCCTGTTCTATCATTTGCATGGCTTTATGCAGTTGGGCACCACAGTCGCAACGGGCTGAGCCTAAAATGTCACCTGTGGCGCAGGAGGAATGTACCCTTACCAGTATGGGTTCGTCTTCTTTCCATGTCCCTTTGATGAGGGCCATGTGCTCCAGACCGTTTGACTTTTGGCGGAAGGCTATCAGTCGGAAGTGTCCGTCACCGGTAGGCATATCCACCTCCACACCCTGTTCCACCATCGATTCCTGTTTCAGACGATAGGCGATAAGGTCGCGGATGGCTATGATTTTGATACCGAATTTTTTGGCAACCTCTTGCAGTTGGGGCATACGGGCCATGCTGCCATCCTCGTTCATGATTTCTATGAGAGCTGCAGCTGGTCTCAGTCCGGCCAGTCGGGCCAAGTCTATAGCTGCTTCGGTATGTCCGGCACGGCGCAACACTCCTTTGTCTTGGGCATAGAGCGGGCTGATGTGTCCCGGACGGCCGAAAGTGGCTGCTGTCGAGGCTGGGTCGGATAAGGCCAAGATTGTAGCTGCACGGTCTTGTGCAGAGACACCGGTGGTGCATCCTTCCAGTTTATCTACTGTCACAGTGAAGGGGGTACCCAGTATAGAGGTGTTTTGGCTCACCTGATGTTCCAGTTCCAATTCTTCGCATCGTGAGATGGGCAGAGGGGCACACAATACTCCCCGTCCGTTTGTCACCATGAAATTCACCTTTTCAGGAGTAATCTTTTCTGCCGCGACGATGAAGTCTCCTTCATTTTCTCGGTCTTCGTCATCGACCACTATCAGGAATTTCCCTTCGCGGAAGTCCTCGATAGCCTCTTCAATCGTATTTAGTTTGAATGATTCCATTATATATTTATTTCGTTTTTTTCTTTTGTTTCGATACATAGAGATCCTTCGCTCCTATAGCTTTGCAATTCTCTCCACAATCTTGTTGCTCGTCTCCTCTATCTTCTTCAAGTCTTTGTCCAATCGCCTGCCGAACATCCATATCCGCAGATAGAACACTATGCCTACGGGAATGAACAGGCCTGACAGAATGTTTAGCCACATGTACTTCGATGGGCTCTTGTGGGCATTCACGGAGAGGTATGGATAATCGTTCAGCAGATTCAGCACGACACTGTCCTTGCTGTTCGAGAGTGCTTCAATCAATGATTCCAATTCGTCACTGATACCTTGTATCACCGTGTCATCCTCGTTGTTGGTGAATATATGCAGGTAATTGGGAGCTTTGTCAAACCGCTTGTGGGCAGCATACTCCTCGCATTGTCCGCATAGGGCGCTCAGTCTCTGCCCGATTTCTGTATAGTTCGGGTCTTCGATGATGACCTCCTTTTTGGTGATATGCCGTTTGCTGCGCATACCCAACAGCTTCATGAAGAAAGCCTTGTAGGCATCAATATTGAATACCACCGAATCTCCGTTGGCCTTGTAGGTCAGGAATGCACCGAGTGGGGCCAGTACCATGGTGCTCACCCACATGCCGAACCACATTTGTAGTTCCCCTTCGCGTGCCATTTTTGTTCCCGTATTCTCTATGACGTAATAGAAAATGAACAACACCACAGAGATGATGACCGGCATACCCAATCCACCCTTGCGGATGATGGCTCCCAATGGTGCACCGATGAAGAAGAATATCAGGCAGGCAAGGGAGAGGGTTATCTTTCCCCACCACTCTTTCTTGTGTCGGCGGATGTTCTTGTCACCGTCAGCAATGACATAGCTCTTCATGGAGAGTTCCGAACTCTGGTTCTGTACCCGGCTCAGGGCACTTTGCATCAGGCTCACTTTTTTGCTGTGGCTCTGTACGCTGAACAGACTGTCTGTGTTGATGCGCCGTGCGTGGACCGTGACCAGATTGGTCGAGTCTGTCTTGGTCAGTTCGTTCTTCTTATAGGTGATTCGTTTCGAGTCGTTATAGTAGGCACGTCCTATGCTGTCAAACCGTTGGGTCATCGAGTCGATGCTGTGTTGCAATACCCCCATGCCTTTGGCGGCAGCCTGATTACTCAGGGCACTGGCATCCATCTGGTTGAAGTTTGCGTCAAACTCAATGAGCGAATGTTTTTCCCTGAATGATTCCCGCCGGTAGGGCACATTCTTCTGGGCCATGCTTTGGGTCTTCAGGTTTTCGAACTGCTCACCGTTGTACAGATGCAGGTTCAGGTATTTCTTGTCGGCTGTCATCTCCATGTGTCCCGAGTCTGCCACAATGATATGGGCATTCTCGAATCCGTCGCTGAAGTTGTATATCATTACATGGTACAGCATACCCGTCTCCTTGTTCTTCTTCTCCACGTAGAGGTTGTATCCGTCCAACTCATGGTAGAAGGCCCCTTCGGGAATATCCAGTTCGGGCGATTTCTGTTTCATGGAGAAGAGTAGGGCATACAGTTCGGTAGTGGCTCTTGGCCCTATGACATTCTGGAAATAGAAGGAGATGCCGCTGATAAGGGTCACCACCACGATGAGTGGGCGCATCACCTTGATGAGCGGTATGCCTGCCGCTTTCATGGCCAGCAGTTCAGAGCGTTCGCCGAAGTTTCCGAAAGTGATAAGGGTGGCCAGCAGGATGGCCAGGGGTAGCGACATGGGCACCAGCATCAGGCTGGAGTAGAAGAAGAATTGGATCAGGACACTCAATTCGAGTCCCTTTCCCACCAAGTCTTCTACGTGTCGCCACAAAAACTGCATCATGAAGATGAACAGACACACAAAGAATGTGCCCGCCAGCAACATGAGGAAACTCTTTATGACAAATTTGTCTAACTTCTTTATGCGTAGCATGCTTGTACTTTCGCGTTTCGAGCCGCAAAATTACTTTATTTTTTCGAAATAGCCAATCTTTGGGCTGTGAAGCTGTCTGTTTTGGCAGCACTATCTTACATTCCGCACTGGCGCAACAGGCTTTCCACCTCTATGTTCCACAGGTCGGTCAGCTCTTCTTCCTCTTCATTGTCACAGACGAAGTCAGTAATCAGCAGGGTATAGTCACCTGTCAGTTCGTTGTACTCCATACGTAGCTCGAAGTAGCTTTTGGCATCTTCATCGTCAATCCAGTGAAACCTGATGAAGCTGTTATTGCGTCTGTGGGTGAGCAGCGCCTGCCGCTCTTCCTCTTTGCTCCAATGAAAGGTATAAGTCTGTTCTTCTACGGTAACCTCTTCGGCCATCCATGTCTGCAGCCCCGTCGGTGTGCTGATGGCATTCCAGAGAATCACGCCGGATACCGGTCCCAACGGATATTCAAGGTGTATTTTTCTTTTTGTCATAGGATATAGATTCATTTCGTCCGCAAATTAAACACTTTTTTCTTATATATAAGGTACAAATGAGCTTTTTTATTCATTTTATGTATTTTTTTTAGTGAAGGGTGGAGGAGTGTGTTAGAAACGGCGAGCAGAGGAACCGCATGGTGCTAGTCACTAGTCACTAATCACTCGTCACTCAAAAAATACAAAAAGAGGATGCACCTCTCGGTACATCCTCTTTTTAGTAGCGGGACCCGGGATTGAACCGGGGACCTCATGATTATGAATCATGCGCTCTAACCAGCTGAGCTATCCCGCCATTTTCGTTTTGCGGGTGCAAAGGTATGGGTTTCTTTTGAAACCACCAAATATTTTCTTGTTTTTTTAATGGATGGCCTCCAAATTTCTTCAAAGCCTTCTTTTTGCCCTTCTCTCTTTTGAAACCTCCGATGGCGGCCAATTATAAGAGTATTTATTCTTTTCCTTATTTTTTTCGCTAAAAAATTTTGTGTGAAAGATATTTTGTTTACCTTTGCCCCGATAAAACAACTGATTAACGTTAAAATCAACCGAAAAAACTAACCAAGAAAAAGAAAATGTACTCATAAAAACTCCGGTTTTTGGAGAAACTCCCTGCATCTCTTTTATATAATTAAGGTGAACTAACTCTTAAATGAATGGCCGAATTTGGGGAGTGGATAGGCACAATACCTATAAAGCTATGATGAAAAAATTACTCTCAGCTTCTCTTTTTGCTGCTGTTGCTTTGTCGGTGAATGCGTACGAGGTTAATGATTACGCTTATACTCCGGTGGCAAAGTACAAAATCACCGATGTGAACTTGGTGAAGAATGGCACATTCCAGGGTGCAACAGGTGTCGAAGAATGGAGTGCTACTGCTGACTCTCTGCCTGCAGCGACTACATTCATGATGATTCCTGGAACATTCAACTCTCTGCAGGTGCAGACTGGTATGAACTCACTCTCTCATGGTATCTTCCAGAAAATCGAGGTTTCCAAAGGTGGTACTTATGTTGTTTCTCTGAAGGTAAAGGGCGCTTCTGGTGGTTTCTCTGACCTTGATATGACTGGTGGTAACACCAACTATGTCAATGCCTACTGGAATACCGATGGTGCTTTGGCTACTGTAAACGGTACTAACCTTTACTATGGTACCAACTCAAACGTGGTGAACGAAGACGGTTCATTCGGTAATGGTGTAAGCGGTGGTTACGGCTTCAGCTTCAATGCAGAAGACTGGACTGAGGTTGTATTCGCTGTTGATGCTCCAGCCAATGGTTATTTGATTATCGACCTTCGCGGTTTGGCCGATGGCCTCGAAATCGCTAACGTAGAGTGCCACGCTGCAGAGCAGGTTTATGACGACCGTATCGCAAGAGAGCGTATAGCCTACTTCAACAAGTACCTGACTGACGAGGTGCTTGCTGAAAGAGAGTATTACGAAGATTTCCAGCTTGCTGTAGCTGATGTAGTGGAAGGTCTTGAAGCAGGCAAAACTCCTGAAGAAATGAGCGTCTTGATGGAGAGTCTTGAAGGTGTTTGGGAGGAGTTCGTAAATGAGAACTTCGAGAACATGCTTAACCTCCTTGGTGGGTCAGGTAACAACTCTGCCAACTGGATGGATTGGACAAGTAAGTACAACAAGTTGAGTAACGATTACAAGGGTACTGCTCCTTGGAGCTGGTCAACAGACCGTTGGTGCCACAAGACAGCTGCTACCAACAGCCCGATGAGTATCCAGTGGATGCGTGGTGCCGGTGCCAATGGCAACTGGAACAATATCGCTACATTGACTGTTGATCTTCCCGAAGGTAAGTACTACTGGGGTGTAAGTGGCCAGGGTGGTATGATGACCTTGAACAAGAACCGTTGGGCTCGTTCATGGGCCAATGAGTGTGCCGAGACCAAATTGTTCTTCAATGGTGATACTATCACTGTAGATACATTGAGTGCTGCCCGCACATTGGACTATGTGCTCGAGTTCCAGTTGGAAGCCGCAGTTGAGGGCTTGACTTTGGGTCTTATCTGTAACAACGTTTCTACTTTGTCAGAAAATGCCGGTTTCGATGTTAACTTCTACTCTCCCGTTCTCTATAAGTTGAAGGAAGGTGAATACTCTCAGGAAGAATTGCTCTATATCCAGAAGGCTAATGACCAGCTTGCTGAGTTGCTCAGCCGTATTGCTGTAGCTAACGGTTACTGCGAGGCTGCCAACGATACTTTGCCTTGGGGCAAGGAGGCTTTGAAGGCCGGTGCTGAAGAGGCTCAGGCCCGTCACGATGCATGGGCTGCTTTGGATACTACCACTATCCTTGACGAGTGGTTGTACAATGACCTCAATCTGGCTGACACTATTATGAACAATGGTGTTCGTTTCTTGAACAACGACTATATCAATGCATTCCTCGCTATGAACGCTCCGTTCTCTGATATGCTCCCCGCTATCGATGCTGCTGAGGAGACTTTGGGTATGCGTATTTATAGCAGCTCTTCTAAGAAAGCTGACCTCGAGGCTGCCATTGCTGCTTCAGAGGCTATGTATGCTGAGAAGTTGAAGGTTGCCTTCTCTACTGAAGATTCACTTGCTCTGGTTAACCAGCGTCTGGCTATGAACGATTTGGTTGAGCAGTTCAAGCTTGCCATCGATGCTACTACTATTGTGGACATCAATTTCGACGGTGATAAAGAAGTTGTTAAGGTGGAAGATCCTGATGGTTTGGTTGATACTTATTGGGCTGTTGAAGGTGCCAAGGGTACTATGAAGCTCTCTAACTGGGCTGACGGTGCTACCGGTACTACAAGCTTCGAATTCGGTTACAATGCTACTGACTCTCTCGGTATGCTCCGTTTGGGTAATGGTTCTGCCACTGTTGATTTCACAGGTGTTCCCGTTAACGCTATTGACATTGTGAAGGTGCAGTTCGACCTCTTCGCAGGTAACTTGAGCGGCAAGAAGAATGGTTATAAGGTGCTGACTGCTGAAGGTGACACTATCTGTGGTTTGTACTACTCTCCTTACAGTGGTGGTGATGACATTAACACATTCGGTATCAACTATGGTAGCTTGCCTAAGGTAGGTTCAAGCTCTGCCAGCAATGCTGCTATTGCTGCTGCCAGCAACAAGACTACTTTCGAAATCGTTATGGACTTCGGTTTGAAGACTATGTACTGTATGACTACTTCTTCTAAGGGTGTGGCTACTTCTGAGGAAGTTGCTATCCCCGAAGGTAAGGTTCCTGCTCAGCTTGTTATTTACACTGACTACAACAATGCCGACCGTCGTTCTTGGCTCGACAACGTGTTTGTTCAGAACATCGCTACCGATCCTAACGGTATCGAAGAGGTTATCGAAGTTGTAAGACCTGCCAACGGTTTGATGTTCAACCTGATGGGTCAGCAGATCTTGAAGCCTGTTAAGGGTCAGATCTACATCCAGAACGGTGTGAAGAAGATTGGTAAGTAATTCCAACGATGCATAAGCATGGCATGTCCATGTATAATACACCCAGTAGGGGTCGCGCAGTGGCGCGGCCCCTATTTTTTTTTTGAGCTACTAGTGATTAGTGACTAGCTACTAGTGACTAGTACCATGCGGATCCTCTGCTCGCCGTTTCTAACACACTCCTCCACCCTTCGGGTCCCATTCACCGTCGAGCAGGGCACTGCTCTCCCCTCGCTGCGGCACGGATGGACATTTAGCCCATCCTCCTGCGGGCCTTGCTACGCCCCTAACTTAGGGGAGGAGTTGGATACTCCGCTCCCCGCTCACCGCTCCCCGCTCACCGCTCCCCGCTCATCCGCTCACCGCTCACCGCTCACCCTTCCCTTACGGAGCCATATTATAAACGTCTCGAAGCTATATGTAAAGAATATTTCCAACCGCGAAATATATATTTCAAAGCACGAAATATATATTCACAAGCACGAAATATATATTTCAAGCCACGAAATATAGAATGAACATATTATCTTCGGGTTTTGCACCTATGTGCGCAGGCAAATGCACCAAGGTTCTTGGAGGTTTGCATGTCGTTATTCCGTTATTTGGAGATGGTGTTGGTGCTGTGCCGAACAGATAGCATGGAGAACCGGAGAATGGATGGTGCCCATTGCCCCATTATTCTCTTGTTTTATGGGATTGCTAGAATATTTCACTTTTTTCACCTGAAACTGAAAATATTATGTTAAAATATTGCGTATTTGATGGATTTTTTGTTGCTTTGCAAATTGATATACCATATATCGCCGTGAGAGACTTTTGTCGAGAGAGCCTTGATGACACTTAAACACTTGATAATTAACCGAACTAAATAACTATTAACAAACTCTTTATGAAAAAACTCATTTTATGTGCTTCTTTCGTAGCAATGGGATTTTTTGCCTCCTGTGAAAAGGAGTTGCTTATCCCTGAAGGATCCAAACCGGAATGGTTAGGTGGGAGTATCTATGAGGAACTTCGTAGTGGAACCCATCTGAACGGAACATTCAACACCTATCTGAGGTTGATTGATGATTTGGGTTACAACGAAATCCTTTCGAGGACGGGTAGTAAAACTATCTTCCCGGCAAATGATGAGGCTTTTGACCGTTTCTTCAAGAACAACAAGTATGGCGTAAGCTCATACGAGGAGTTGACAGAAGGAATGAAACGTCAGATCCTCAAGTCTTCTATGCTGGACAATGCCTTGCTTTCAGGCATGTTGTCCAATATCAGTTCGGGTGATAACAGCGTGCAGCGTGGTAAGGCCATCAAGCACGAGACCAACATCAGTGTCACTGACTCTATCACCCATCTTCTCACTGGCGCAGATATGCCACAGAACAACCCTTATTGGGACGGTTATCGTAACAAGGGTATCCATGTGGTGTATGATGCCACCAAACCTATGATGGTACACTTTACCCGTGAGCAGATGCTGGGTAATGAGATTACCACGACAGGTACAGACTCTGACTTCGGTATCCTCCGTGGCGAGGCTGTCGGTACATCCATAGCCAACTCTGATACGGCCTATATCTACCAGACACGTATCGTCAGCCAGGATGTCACCTGTTTGAATGGTTATATCCATCAGGTGAACGATGTGCTGTTGCCTCCCGGAAACATTCCGCAGGTACTTCGCGAAGAGGACAATACCAAACTCTTCTCTCGTATCATCGATTACTTCTGTGCTCCTTATTACGATGCCAATACTACCCGTGACTACAACTCATGGGCTTTGGAGAATGCGATGCCCCTTATCGACTCCATCTTCCAGGTGCGCTATTTCACCGGTGGTCGTTCACAGGGTGGTACATACAATATCTTCGACCCTGCTGGTACAGTCGTTACCCCAGAGAAGCGTCTGGATTGGGACCTTGGTTGGAACCAGTACTACTCTTCTACCGAAGCGTCCAACAGCTTGGCCGATATAGGTTCTATCCTTGTTCCGACAGACAAGGCTATTGAGGAGTACTTCCTGCCCGGTGGTGGAGGTGCATACTTCATCGACCTCTATGGAGATCTTCCTAACGATTCTGCGAACTTGCCCCAGAACCTGGATGCCCTTCACAACAAGGGTAACGGTATCTTGACCTCTTTCGTCAACAACTTGATACAGACCTCTTTCGTGGCTACCGTACCCAGCAAGTTCGGTACCATCACCAACGAAGGTTCAGGTGACTTCATGGGCTTGACAAAGAACGATATCAGCCTGACAGCTGACAACAAGTACGATGTCGTAGTGGCCAACAACGGTGTCATCTACAAGATGAAGTCTATGATTGCCCCCGACGAATTCCAGTCGGTTATCGGTCCGGCCATCACCTATCCCGACATGTCTGTGATGGGCTATTTCACCAAGGATAAGACCACAGGTAATACACCATCTATCTTCGGTGCCGATATGTACTACTACCTGATGGCAATGAAGGCCAACTACCTCTACTTCATCCCCGATGATGAAGCGTTGGCAAAATGCTATATCGACCCCGTTTCATTGGGTTCTCCAACACCCCGTGCCATCGAATTCTACTCTTACGTAGAGGAGAAGAATGGTCGTGAGGAGACCAAATATGGTGCCCGTCTCTATCACTATGATCCCGAGACTGGTGTCATTGACACGTCTGCTCCTTATTCTAATGTACCTAATATTATTGCTACCTCTGGAACAACCTCTCCCTATGCTTCACAGGTCTATGATATGTTGAACTACAACACCGTGGTATTGGATGCCGGTGAAGAGATTGTCAACAAGTACTACCTCACCAAGCATGGTGGTGCCATCTATCTGGAAGATTTGGCCAAGGTAGGTTCTAAGGTTTATGGTGGTGCCCAGATTGACAATGGTGCCGAACCAGCCGTTGTCGAAGAACTCTGGCAGGAGAAGAACGGATGGGCATTCCGTCTGAACAACGTTATCCAGCCGGCTCTTACCAGTGTGTATAAACTGTTGAGCAGCAACGAAGAGCGCTTCAGTGAATTCCTCGACCTCTGTGCAACCTTCGATGATAGCGGACTCCTCGACTGGGCCGGTATCAAGACCACAGCAGAGAAGGGACCCTCTCCCCAACAGAGATACATCGTATTCAGCGGAAAGAGTGATAAGGCGTTGGATATGAATATCAACTTCTTCAATGGATTCAACTATACCTTCTATGCGCCCGACAACGAGGCTATGGAGAAGGCTTATGCAAAAGGCTTGCCCCGTTACGAGGACCTGTTTGCCATCTACGAAGAGTATGCCAATGCAGAAGAGGGTGTCTATGCCGATACCGACATCGCTGCAGCCAAGGCTGAAGTGCTGGCCAAGTTGATGGCTATGCGTGCCTTTGTACGTTACCACTTCCAGAACAACTCTGTATTTGCTGACAATGTAGTGCCTGCAGAGACCTACCAGTCACTCTACTCTTCAGAGTTGGGTATCCCCGTGAACATTACCTCACAGGGAGCTGATGGTGTGCTGACTATCCAGGATGCGAACCGCGACCGCACCATCACCATTGATGCCAACTCTACAGACAAGTTGGTCAACAAGATGGTACGCGACTATGAGTTCGATCAGGCTTCGGCTGCCGCCACCTCTATCGCCGTATCTTCATTTGCTGTCGTACACCAGATCAGCGAGCCTCTCAGCTTCGATGCAAACGGTTACTACGACAATGCTTGGGTAAATCACGAGACCGGTGTGGCAAAGAGTCTGAACTATGCGAGATTGGTTAACTTAGCTAATAACATTAAATAAATAATACTATGTCAAAATCTAAAGTCCTACTGATAGGCTTGTTCTGCCTGCTGGCACAGTTGGCTGCGGCTCAGAGCAAGGTCATATCAGGTACGGTAGAAGACGCAATGGGGCCTGTTATCTTTGCCAACGTCATCGAACAGGACGCCGATAACCGTATTGTCAGTGCGACACAAACTGATATGATGGGTAACTTCTCCATGGAAATCAAGAATCCCAAAAACAAGTTGGTGGTTTCTTATGTGGGTAGTAAAACCAAAATATTGACCATTGGAAACCAGACAGTTTTCAAAATCTCTCTGGAAGAGGAGTCTAACGCACTTAGTGAGGTAGTCATCACTTCCAAACGTACCAATTCGGGTGGTTTGAACATCCCCGACCGTGAGATGACCGTGGCTCGTCAGACATTTGACCTCACCGAGGTTGAGGGTATGTCATTTACATCAGCCGACGAGGCCCTGCAGGGTGAGATTGCCGGTCTGGATATCGTGGCAAACTCCGGTAACCTGGGTGCCGGTACAACCATGCGTCTGCGTGGTGTGACCACCATCAATGGTAATGCCGAACCGCTCATCGTGGTGGATGAGAAAATCTTCGACAATCCCGATGAGACCTTCGACTTTGCCAATGCCAACGAGGAGGAGTACGCTTCATTGCTTTCGGTAAACGTGGAAGATATCGCCAAGATTGACGTCCTCAAGGATGCTGCCGCTACAGCGGTATGGGGTTCTCAGGGTGCCAATGGTGTAATCTTGATTACCACCAAGCGTGGTGCACGTGGTAAACCGCGTGTGAACTTCTCTTATAAGTTTACCGGAAACTGGCAGCCCAAGGGATATGACCTCCTCAATGGTGATGACTATACCATGTTGCTCAAAGAGGAGTACTACAACCCCAACCAGTCCAATACGGCTACATCCAACATCCGTGAGATCAACTACGATGACACATGGGCCGAATACCAGAACTGGAACAACAATACCGACTGGGTGGATGCTGTGAAGCAGTTCGGACAGATGCACTCATACAACCTCAATATCACCGGTGGTGGTGAGAAGGCACAGTTCCGTATCTCAGGAGGTTATGACCACCAGACAGGTTCTATCATCAAGCAGGAGTTGAACCGTTTGTCAACCCGACTCGTGTTGGATTATAACGTGTCTGACCGTATCCGTTTCTCTACCAACTTTGCGTTGACCTATACCGACAACATGCAGAACTATTCAAATCTGCTTCCTCTGGCCCAGAAGATGGCTCCTAACATGAGTATCTACAAGCAGGACGGTAACGGCCGCGACACGGACGAGTTCTATATCATGAACCCGCAGGGTACGCTCAATGCCAACACTCCTTATACCGGTAACTATTCTTCTTACGAGTTGCGTGCCATCCGCGCCTTGGGTAACCCCATCGCCATTTCAGAACTCGCTTGGAAGGAGGACGAGACTTACCGTATCACTCCTGACTTCCAGATCAAATACGAACTCTTGGGTCTGGAGCACGGACAGCATCGTTTGACCTTCAACGGACGTGTGGACTTCGATATCTATGCCCGTTCAGTCCCCTCATTTGCTGCAGCCGGATTGACTACAAGCGGTTATAACGTGAGCGACCAGTACAATACCAGCCAGAAGGACGAGAGCAACCGTCTGAGAATCGGCGGACGTGCTGAGTTGGTATATACTCCGTACTTCAGAAACGAGGATCTCGCCATGACCATGTTGGCCCGTTACGAGATGAGTACACAGAAGAGTACCTCACAGAGTGTACGCCAGTACTCACTGCCTGACGGTATCACTTCACCGACAGCTCCCGGTGCATTGCCCGGCAATGGTTTGAGCACAGGTAACAGCCGTGGTAACTCACAGAGTTTGCTTTACAACGGTCACTTCTCTTACAAGGGTATCTATAGCTTGGGCTTCTCACTCCGTGCCGATGGTAACTCCAAGTTCGGCCCCAAGCAGAAGTGGGCTTACTTCCCCGGTGTGTCATTGCGTTACAACATCTCTGACGAGAAGTTCTTCACCCCAATCCGCGAGAATCTGGCTGTCTCTATGCTCGGTCTGCGTGCATCATGGGGTATTGTAGGTAAGGCTCCCGATGCCGACTACCTCTTCTATAACTCTTACAACCTGAGTGCCGGAAACTACAACGGTGCGGGTACAGCCATCATGGATGGTCTGAAGTTGGATGACCTCCGTTGGGAGAAGACCACTTCATACAACCTTGGTTTCAACGTCGGTTTCCTGGAAGACCTCATCAATGTGGATTTCGACTTCTATCACAAGGATACCAAAGACCTGCTCATGAGTGGTGTAAGAATTCCTTCTACTACCGGTTATCCCACTTTGGCTTACCAGAATGTGGGTAGCATGACCAACGATGGTTGGGAAATGAACGTCAGCGCCAAGAACTTCCTGAAATTCGGCAAGTTCTCAGTGAGTGCAGGTTTCAACGTATATCAGAACTACAATGAGATTACCGAAATGGATGAGCGCGTGCTCAGCTCCATCAACTCAGACTGGACAGCTACCAACCGTAGCGCATTCCAGAACCGTGTACAGGTGAACAATCCGTTGGGTTCTATCTATGGTTTCCGCTACAAGGGTGTTTACCAATATACTTATGACTACCTCCTCAACGAACGTACCGAGCAGGGGTGGACCAACGATGAGTTCGAGGCTCACTTGAACAACATGCTGGCCGAAGGCAAGACCTTCCCCGTAGCTGTAGGTAACGACGGTAAGGTGATCATGCAGGCTAACGGTACACCGCAACGTATGGTCTATAACTTTGTGGATGGTGCCTCTACCTATGAGTTCCAGGGTGGTGATGCTATCTATGAGGATATCAATAATGACGGACAGATCAACAGCTTGGATATCGTCTATTTGGGTAACAGTATGCCTAAGATTGCCGGTGGTTTCAACTTCACCCTCAACTATGGCCGTTGGAACCTCAAGGCACGTTTCATGTTCCGTGCAGGAAACAAGGTGGTCAATGCAGCCCGCCAGAGTCTGGAGTCTATGTCAACAGCCTACAATCAGGCCTCTTCTGTAAACTACCGTTGGCGTAAGGATGGCGACGTGACCATGATGCCTCGCGCTATCTTCGTTTATGACGACAATTCTGCTTACAACTACCAGGGTTCAAGCCGCTACGTGGAGGATGGTTCATTCCTGCGTTTCCAGAACCTGCAGATAGGTTACAACTTCGACAAGAAGATGATCAAGAACTGGGGTCTCAACGATTTGCGTTTCTATGTGACGATGAACAACCTCTGGTGCTGGACCAAGTACTCAGGTGTGGATCCTGAAATCTCTTGGGGTTCATGGGGTATCGCCACAGATAACTCGCAGACTCCTCGTGCCAAGTCATTCACAGCCAATATTGCTATTGGATTCTAAGAATGAAGAGTGTAGAATCATAAATCATACATCAGAAATATGAAAAAGATAGTATCAATCATAATATCCGGTTTGGCCATGATGTCCTGCGTGGATACGGTTCTGCTTCCTGACAACAAGACGGTGGAAGAGGACTTCTGGCAAACCAAGAACGATGTGGCTATGATGGTGAATGGTGCATACGCCAAGATGGCTACTTCTAATGTGCAGCAACGCATGCTTGTATGGACCATGCGGGCTGATGAACTCAATGTGAACAGCTCATTGAGCAACAACGACCTGAACCAGATCTATTCAGCCAATATCCAGACCACTAACAACTTCAACAGCTGGGCAGATTTCTATTCTATCATCAACCAGTGTAACCTGGTGCTCAGCAAGTCTGCCGAGGTAATGGATATCGACCCCAACTACCTGGAAGGTGACCACCTGAACAATGTGGCACAGATGAAGGCTTTGCGTTCACTCTGCTACTTCTACCTGGTACGTGCTTTCCGCGATGTACCCTTGGTGCTGGAGCCTTACAAGGAGAGCTCACAGGAGATGAATATCCCTCAGGTGGCTCCCGGCTTTGTCATCGACCAGATTATCGCTGACCTCGAGGAGGTGAAGGATTATGCCCTCTCTTCCCAGTCAATTGCCGACTGGACCCGTTGTGGATACTTTACCCGCGATGGTATCTATGCCCTTTTGGCCGATGTCTATCTCTGGAAGGCATCTGTTACCGGTGACAAGTATTGCTACAACAGATGTATCGAATGCTGCGATGTTATCCGTGCCAACCGCGACATCAAGAACGACCTTATGGGTGGTGGAGCTTTCGGACCCGTAGCTGAGACGTTGGACGACGACGGCTTCAACCTGAACAGCTATTACAACTATTATAACCTGTTCGGTACCCAACCGAAGAACGGAAACGATGAAGAGTCACTCTTCGAGCTCCAGTTCACCGACAACACAGGTCTTTGCATCGTATATAATATGTATAAGAACAGCAACGGTGCACTGCCTCAATTCTATGCCAGTGCCGCATATGCCAAGACTGGTACGGCAGATGTCAGTGTCTTCAATCAGACCAACTCTGCCAAGGATGTACGTGGCTTCGAGAGCGTCTATGACTTCAACGGTGCGTCTGATGAAGGATTCATGGTTCGTAAGTTCGTGGCTCAGACATCATTGCCCACTAATGCGTACGGTGCCACTTCCCTTTCAGCACAGACCAAAACGGCACGTTCCTATACCGGTTACGACCAGAACTGGATTGTCTATCGTGTGGCCGATGTCATGCTGATGAAGGCCGAGGCATTGGTACAGAAGGCTGCTCTGCAGGAGAAGGCTCAGGCACATCTGGTAGCTGATTTGGAAGCTGCAACGACTCCCGAAGACTCTATGGCTATTGCAGAACAGATGGTAGAGGCTATCACGGAGATTCAGAACATGCATGTGCAGGCTGCCCGTTATGCACAGATTGTCAATACCCGTGCCCGCATCGACGGTGTATCAGACATCGACTCTACCAAGTATCGTTCTACATTGATTCCCAATACGGTGGCTGTCAGTGCTTACGCTACATACATGCGTGCCATCTATACCGGATTGGCTGCTACCAATGCCGAGTTGGAGGTTTTGGTGATGGACGAACGTGCTCGTGAGCTCTGCTTCGAGGGCAAGCGTTGGTACGATATGCTCCGCTACAACTACCGCCATGTGGAAGGTGTCAACTACAATGCCACATTGGCTGAGCAGGGAGGTAATTTCGTGAAGAACTATGAGGAGATGCTCAAACTCGTGTCACGCAAATATACTTCCGGTGGTGGAACAGGTGTTACTGCCAAGATGCAGACCGAGCCTTATCTCTATATGCCGATATTGCGCAGCGAAATAGAGGTGAACTCAGCCTTGAAGCAGAACCCCGTTTACTTCGATGGTGACACCACTGAGAAAAACTATTAATTGAGTGGTGATAAATGAAGTGATAACTCATAACTCAAAACTCATAACTCATAAATCATAAATCAAATGACTATTATGAACAAGAATATATGTAAGGTAGCTTTGGGACTGTTGCTGGGTGCAACAGTGTCCCTGACCTCCTGCAACGAGGAACCGGATGAGTCGAACCTCTATACCTTTACCGGGCAGACCATTCAGGATTTCTTGATGGAGAACGACTCCACCTTCAGTCTCTTCAATGTCATCATGAACCGTTCGGGATATGACCGCATGATGGCAACTTGGGGCACATATACCTGCTATGCTCCCGTGAACGAGGGTGTGGTAGCCTATCTGGACAGCCTCTATAACGACCCGAAGGCTAAAATCGAACACAACGGTATGACAGAGAACAGTGTATATGGCCTCACTGACGAACAGTGCAAGGAGATTGCCCGTTACCACCTCTCTTCTATTCCAAACTCTTTTGTCGAGGTGTTGAGCAACTTCAACGGTAAGGAGGTTGCCACAATGCTGAACACACCTTTCACCTCCAAGTTGTGGGACGACGGTATCGTACGTTTCAACGGAGTGGCCAAGGTGCTCACTTATGACAATGAGATGACCAACGGATATGTTCACACCATTTCGGATGTGATTCCCCGTTCAACCATGCAGCTCTCTGACAAGATCAAGGAGTTGGAAGAGTATGCTCTCTTCTTCGAGGCGTTGGACTCTTGCGGACTGTTGGACACTCTCTCTATCGACCGCAAGCGCGAAGCTGACGGAAGTGTGACGAAGTACAGCCTTTCCAACATCGCCGGTCGTCCGGGTTCTTCATGGGCATCAGCCAAGTTCTATGTACCAGAAGAGTGCAAGATCAAATATACCATCTTTGCAGAGGACAGCACAGTCTTCGCGAATGCCGGTATCACCGATTTCGCTTCGCTGAAGAAGAAATGTGCGGAACTTTATGGTGGTGCGGCTGCCTGGTATGACTATCCCGGCAAGGATGAAGGTGTACAGATCAGTACGGGTGATGACTATACCAATCCTTACAACGTGGTGAACATGTTCATGCGTTACCACATCGTGGCTGCCGGTATGGCCTACTCCAAGTTAGTTTATATCAAGGACAATGCCAATGCCAACTGGAACTATGCTTTCGGTGGCGAACCGTTTGACTACTACGAGACCCTGTTGCCCAATACGCTGATGAAGATTTGGCAGCCTCTCTACCAGAATACAGGCCGTTCCGACAATATTTGGATCAACCGCTGGCGTCGTAACAATACGTTGACCGACGAGATTGGTACATTCGGAGACGATGCGACACACGATATCGTATCCGACGGTGTACGTATCATCAACAAGGATGGTGGTATCCAGGCTTACAACGGATATATCCACCCCATCAGCGACCTGCTGGTATATGATGAAAAGGTGCCCAGTGGTGTGCTCCACGAACGTATGCGTATCGACGTGGGAACCATGCTCTATGAGTTGATCAACAACGACATCCGTTTCGCCTCTGCTGCCGAAATCGGTGCCATGAACTTGTCAAGCTCTGCCGGTGACATGACCCGTCTGCCTTTGGATTACTTTGATAATCTGTATTGTTACAACAAAACGACCAAACTTTCATGGTACACCACTGGTGCATGGCGTGCATGGGAGGCCGACCAGCTCTCTGGTTGGGACGAAAATGACTTCGCCTTCCGTCTGCCTCCAGTACCGACAGGTGACTATGAAATCCGTATCATCTATCCTCCTATGGGTAACAGCGGTCTGCAGCAGTACTACATCGGTACCTCTACCGACCCCAGCAGCATGATACCTATGGGTATTCCGGTGGATGCCCGTTATCCGAACTCAGGTATAGAAGCCGACCGTATTTCTTCAGGTTACATGCTCTCTTCTGAGTTTGACGACTACGGTGTGGCATCTGACCTGGTAATGCGTAACCACGGTTACATGCGTGCTCCCGCCAGCTTCTCACGTGGTACATACAACTCTGTGAAGGAGCGTATCTATTCAGCCGATGAATTGATTGCCAACATCAGCGGTTGCTGCCGTTACGAAGAAGGATACGGTACCAGTATGATGCGTAAGATCTTAGGTGTACACCACCTTGAGCAGGGTCAAGAGTACTGGATCCGTCTGAAGAACCTCTTGCAGGGTTACGACCAGTTGGGATTCAGCATCGACTTCATCGAGTTGGTTCCTCTGGATATTGTGAACAGTCAGGATTTCACCGAAGACTGGTATTAATGAGACATCTTCCTATCCCTCCCCTTGGTGGGAGGGACACAGGAGAGACATTATAAATAGTAAATTATAAATGTAATTATGAAACATATAGATAAAATAAAGATGATGATAGTGGCTGGTGGAATGCTGGCTGCTACCTCATGCTCCGACTATACCGATTACAACACAGTGCCAGAGGCTGTGGATCCTGCAGCGGACAAGACTCTGTGGGAGAATATCTCGGCCAACAGCGAGCTGTCTGATTTTGCAGCTGTGCTGCAGAGAGTGGGGTATGACAAAGTGTTGGATGCCTCACGTACCTATACGGTATGGGCTCCGGTGAATGGCTCGTTCAATGTGGACTCATTGAATAATGTTTCTGACGAAAAGATAGTGAATGAGTTCCTGAACAACCTGATTGCCGACTATGCCCATCGCGAGACTGACCCCAACGATACCGTAGTGTTCATGCTCAACGAGAAGTTGTTGAAGTTTGGCCACAAGAATAGCCCGGCTCTCTCTTTCGATGCCAAGAAGGTGCTTCCCAATGCAACCAATGCGGCGGTGTTCAACTACCCCAGCACCAATGGTCTGCTCTATATCGTATCGGCACCGGCCACTTTCCGTTACAACGGTTATGAATATATCTTCAACGGAGGATTGGCTGACAGCTTGAAGAACTATGTGGAACGTTTCCACTCTGAAACGCTCGATGAAGTTGCCTCTGTGAAAGGTGTCATCAAAGATGGTGTGCAGCACTATGATGACTCGGTGATGATTGTCAGCAACAATATTCTCGAACAACTCCGTGCACAGTTGGACAACGAGGACAGCCTCTACACGGTGGTAGTGCCTACTGACGAGGCTTGGGGAAAGGCTTATAACAAGATTGCCTCTTATTACAAGTACATCCCCTCTATTGCCTATCAGGATTTGAAGGATCCTGCCTTGCAGGGTAAGAAAGGCGCCGACATGACTGCGACTGAGGGGTCGATTACCTATTCGTTGGAAGCTGCCCCTGCCAATGCTCCCATTCAGGAGACTTCAGCCTACTGGACAGACTCTATTGCCAACTATAGGATTGTACAGAACCTGTTCTTCTCAGAGAACAATAAACGCTACAACTCCAAGTTGGCCACCGGTGCATCCTTCGTGGAGAATGATACGCTCTATACTACCAACCGCCGCCACTTGACAGGATTGCAGGCATTGGATGCCGCTACACAGGAGGTTGTACAGTTGAGTAACGGTCATGCCCGTATCATCAATGAGTTCCCCTTCCTGCCGGAAGAGACTTATGCTCCTATCATCCGTACCCGTACACCGGCCAGAGTGGTATCTAACGAGGGTTATGAAACTCCAAATTACTATTACATGACGCGCGACGTACTTGAAGCGTTGTATCCTGACGTGTGTCAATTGGAAGATGGTGTGGAGGGACTCTCTTGGGTACAGGCTGAGATTCCTACCGGCTCGAACTTTGCGGCCGAGTTGGACTTCTATCTGTATGATGTCCTCTCTACGACCTATGATGTATCAGCCGTTATCGTGCCTGCTCATCTGACAAACCCCTTGATGACTGAAGAGGAGCGCAAACCGCTCTCCCTCTATTTCGACATCAACTATACGGATGCCAGCAACAAGCAGATTATCGGACGCTTCGATGGCGAGAAGATTGTGGAAGGAAGACCCTCTTCTGCAGCTGTGAAGAAGATCGAACCGTTCGAAGTAGCCAAGGACAAGGTGGATACCATCAAGTTGGGTCGTATCACCTTCCCTATCTGTTATGCTCACACCAATGCGCAGCCTAACATCAAGGTACAGCACTCCTTCAAGACATTCTTGTCAACACAGAAGAAGAAGTACGAACAGATTATCCGTGTGGCCGACATCATATTGGAACCGGTAGAAGTGAATGAAGAAGAGGAATAAGCAAATTATGAAGACTGATAAGAATATGAAAAATACAATGATAAATATCTTGCAGCGACAGGGTCTCAGACTCTCGATTTGCGCTTTGGCGATGTGCTTCACGGCTACCGGCTATGCTCAGGAAGAGCAGGATGTAGCTGCTGGAGAAGAGGCTACTGCTATCAAAGTACCACAGCGCCGTAACCTGATAGAGAAGAATACATTGGTGACCATCACAGGTACTGTGGTGGACGATTTCACCAAACAGCCTATTGCCGGTGTGCGTGTGCAGACATTGGACGATGCCCGCTATACGGCTATGACCAATGAGAAGGGTGAGTTCACACTCAAACTTCCCGATTTTGCCACTTCACTCTATGTGCAGGCTCCCCGTTATATGGCACAGCAGGTGTCCATCAAGCAGAACGATGAGTCACAGAAGGTGAAGATCAGCATGCTGAGCAACAAGTTCCGTACCATGTATGAGAATGGTACTGAATATACAGCTTCCAAAGAGTTCAAGGTAAAGGGTGGCGGATTGCTTATTGACGAGGAAATCCAGTCTAACTTGGGAGCTGATATCCGCTCAATCAACCGTTCAGGTGTGGCTGATGGAGGTAATGCCATGTTCATCCGTGGTTTGAACTCTGTCAACGCTGATGCACAGCCCCTCATCATCGTGGATGGTATAGAGATGGATATGCAACGCAACCGTACAGTGTTGCACCAGGGACGTTCATTCAACATGCTGGCCGGTGTATCTCCCGAGGATATCGAGTCAATACGTGTACTGAAGAATGCTACCGCCCTCTACGGTGCACGTGGTGCCAACGGTGTCATCCTCATCGAGACCAAGCGCGGACATTCAATGGCTACCCGCATCGATGCCAACATCTCTGCAGGTATCACACTGGCTCCGCAGGTACAGACCATGATGGATGCCGGTCAGTATCGCAACTATGCCACTGAAATGTTGGGTACCATCAGCGCTCTCCGCAAGTCTGAGAACCGCGATGTGACCTTCAACTTCCTGAACGATGACCCCAACGGGTACTATTACCACATGTTCCACAACAATACCGATTGGCAGGACGAGGTATATCGCACAGCCCTTACCCAGAACTACAACATCAATGTACAGGGTGGTGACGATGTAGGTATGTACAACCTCTCTGTAGGGTATGTGGATGCAGAAAGCACCATCAAGAGTATGGGCTTCGACCGCTTGAACGTACGATTCAATACCGATATCGAAATCTTGGCCGA
The DNA here is from genome assembly GCA_045545095.1 of Phocaeicola sp. GTDB lineage: Bacteria > Bacteroidota > Bacteroidia > Bacteroidales > Bacteroidaceae > Phocaeicola_A. Next base: position 189,172 of record JAZQAG010000029.1, read on the forward strand.
TCTGAGCACCAAGTTTGACATGTCTTTCTCTCGTACCAACAACGAAGTGTTTGATGACGGTTTCGCCTCTGACCTTTCGGCTGCTACCATCACTTCACCCACCAACTTGGCGGCTGTGAAGTCTCCGCTGGTGAGCCCCTATCAGTACAACAAGCATGTGGGTGGATTCACACACCTGCTCTCTGAGTACGACAAGCTCTTCAGCCCCCTCAGCCAGCGTCTCTATGGCAATGACTATTACTACTCATTGGCCAACCCGACATCCATCATCAAGAATGCGAAGGGTGACAACAAGAACAAGGTGGAGAATACCTTCTTCAACGTGCGTATCGCTCCTACTTATAAGTTCAACAAGAACCTCTCTGTGACTACCGACTTCAGCTATACGCTCAACCGTAACTCACAGCGTTACTACCGCCCCTCTGAAGGTGTGCCTCCTTTCTTGGTAGAAGGATTGGGTACGGTATATAACCTGACCTCTTCACTCTTCTCTAAGGAGAACAATGTGATGAGCAACACCTACTTCAACTGGAGCAACCGCTACGGTGCACACAGTGTAGCCGCTACCGGTGGATTCCGTTACAACTACTTTGCATTCGACGGTAGTGATGCCGAGACTCAGTTCAAGAACTCTGTAAGCGATAAGAATCCTTACCTGAGTGCTGACCAGAATGCCGGATTTGCTGACCTCTCAGGTGCCAACGATGTATGGAAGAACATGCAGTGGTATGCATCTGCTGACTATAACTACCAGAACCGCTACTTTGCTACCTTGTCTCTGTTGGCCGAGGCTAACAGCCGCTTCGGTGCCAAGGCAGAGGGTGGTATCAGCGCTTTCGGTACCCAGTGGGCTCTCTTCCCCAGCGTACAACTTGGTTGGGTGATGAGCAACGAGAACTGGTTCCCCAAGAACGGATTTGTCAACTACCTCCGCCTCAATGCCGGCTTCGACATGAGTGGTAACGATGACATCTCCAACTATGCTGCCCGCACTTCGTTCAGCTCTGTTCGCTACAACTACCAGTTCATCGGTATGCAGTTGGCCAACATCGGTAACGACGAAATCAAGTGGGAGACCACTACCAAGTGGAACGTAGGTCTGCAGGCCAACATGTTCAACAACCGTTTGGCGGTAGGTGCTGACCTCTACTACCACAAGACTACCGACCTCTTGACTTACCAGTCATTCCCCACATCTATTGCCGGTATCAACCAGTACTGGAGCAACGGTGGTGAGTTGGAGAACAAAGGTTTCGAGGTATATGTATCGGGTAAGCCCATCGCAAGCCGCAACCTGACCTTGGAGATTGGTGCCAGCATAGGACACTATGAGAACAAACTCATCTCGCTGCCCCAACAGTCATTCATGGACGGTGTAAAAGTGTTCAATGGAACAGACTATTGCAACTCAGTATATGGCGAGAACAATATCCTGGTGGCTGTGGATAACCCCATCGGACAGTTCTACGGATACGAGACTGCAGGTGTATTCGCTTCTGATGCCGAAGCGAAGGTTGCCGGTAAGGACGGATACCTCTATATGTTGGATGCTGCCGGAAACAAGCAGAACTTCACTGCCGGTGATGTCCGCTTCGTGGACCAGAATGGCGACGGATGCATCAACGAGCATGACAAGAAGGTGATTGGTAACCCCAACCCCGACTTCTATGGTAACATCTTCGCTACACTCAACTGGAAGAACTTCACCTTCGATATGGGATTCAACTTCAGCTTGGGTAACGATGTATATAACTACCAGCGTAGCATCCTCAACTCAGGTTCTACCTTCTACAACCAGCAGGTGGCCGAGATGGGACACTGGCGCTACGAAGGTCAGCAGGCTGCATTGCCTAAGTTGGCTTACGGAGACCCTATGGGCAACAACCGCTTCTCTGACCGTTGGATTGAGGATGGTTCATACCTCCGCATGAAGAATGTACGTCTGACTTATCAGGTGCCCATTCCTGAGTCATGGACCTCTTGGTTGCAGGGCTTCTCGGTATGGGGCGAGGCGCAGAATGTCTTCACTCTTACCAAATATACCGGAAACGATCCTGAGTTCAGCATCGGTAACAGTGTGATGTATCAGGGTATCGACTGTGGCAACATTGCCCAGAGCCGTGCCTTCGTACTTGGTTTGAAGATTAACTTGTAAATACATGTACAATTTACCATTTACAAGGTACAATTTGGCATACAAAGCGTGCCTTGTGAATGGTTGATTGGAAGTGAACAGAAAATGTAAATTGTACTTTGTAAATTGTAAATGTAATTATGAAAAAAATAGTATATTCAATCATTGCAGCCTTCGGTCTCTTCGCCACCACATCGTGCGAGGATATGCTGATGACCGAGAACGACAGCATGGTTATTGATCCCTCTTTGGACAACAAGACCGACTCTGTCTTCTATGCGCTGGGTATTGCCCAGACCATGCAGCAGGTGGCCGACCAGTATTTCTTCGTCGGAGAAATGCGTGGTGACTTGGTGACTACCACCACCCATACGGACAACAACCTCCGTCAGTTGGCCGACTATTCAGCCACTACTTCCAACAAGTATAACAGTGCTTACCTCTACTATCAGGTAATCAACAACTGTAACTACTACTTGGCTCATCGTGATACATCACTCTACATCGGTTCTACCAATGTTTCTATCAACGAGTATGCCGCTGTGGCTGCTTGGCGTGCATGGGCTTACCTGCAGTTGGCCCGTACCTATGGTGGTAACGAGACGCCTATCCCCTTCTATACAGAACCGTTGACTGCCATCTCACAGATTGATGAGGAGAACTTCCCCAAACTGACCCTTACCCAGATTGTAGCTGAACTGGCTCCGCAGTTGGAACAGTATTCAGGTCTGGCTGTTCCCCAATTCCGTACTGGATTGGTCAGCGTCGGTAATACCAACTGGGGAGGTGTCAAGACCATCAGTACCGAGAAACTCTTTGTGCCGGTAGATGTCATCTTGGGTGAAATGTACCTCGAGGACGGTCAGTATGCCAAGGCAGCTGAGCATTATGCCAGATATTTGTGCGACAACAAGCTGGTGGCAAAAAACCTTGGCGCCGGTTTGCGTAAAAGTAGCATATTAGGACCTATGGATTTGGCTTCTGAATATAATGTATGGAGTAATATGTACAACTATATTTTCCAGGGTTCAGACGTTGAAGTGTTGACTTACATCCCTATGGCTGTCAGCAAACAGAACGGACAGATTACCGATATCCCCAATGCCTTTGGATATGACTATTACTCTACCGACCTGGCCAACAACTGCCCCCGTGCAGAGAATGTCCAGTTGGCTCCCTCTGCTGCCTACTATGCGCTCACCGATTCAAGCGATGTGTATTATTATCCCACCAACTTGACAGGTAGCCCTGATACCATCAAGGTATGGAAGCTCGGAGATGCTCGTGCCAACGTGAGAAACGAAGCAACAGGTCAAGGAGGTCTAGGCGGTAGCAGAGATGGTGCTATCCTCAACCTCGATGCGAATGACACCACCAAGGTATATATATCCAAGATGCGCGAAGCCAATGTATATCTGTTCCGTACCACGACCATCTACCTCCACTTGGCAGAGGCCCTCAACCGTATGGGACACTATGATGCAGCTTTCGCTATTCTGCGTAACGGTATCTCTACCTATCTGGAAGAACTTGTTCCCGGTGCCGGTGGCGTCAATGCCAAGCACCAGTACATGACTCAGGAGTCTGTTGACCTGTTGGCCGGTCCTTTGCTCTTCCTCAATACAGAGAACCGCAACGTCTTCTTGAAGGAAGCGGCCTATGGTATCCATCACCACGGTGTGGCTACTGTAAATATGAAGGGACTGGAGAATTCTGCCACTGTAGAAGGTTCACTGGCAACAGCTGTAGGTTCCGAGCTCAACCACTACTACTTGCCCGACACCATCATCGGTATGAAGATAGATGAGTTGCGCAACCGTGGTTATAATATCGCTGCAGAACCGACAGAACAGGATACCATCAATGCAATGGAACTTGTCCTCTGCGACGAGTATGCCAAGGAGTTCGCCTTCGAAGGTGTACGTTTCTATGACCTCCAGCGTATGGCACGCCACTTGAACGATCACGGATTCGAAGGTTCACGCTGGTTCGCTGAGAAACTTCAGGGCAACAACCCGCAGAAGAGTCTCGTAGATCCTAAGAACTGGTACTTGCCGTTCAAGTAAACAGATTAACTGTCAGGCACGGATTACATCGTGATCACACAGTCTTTGCAATAGGAAAACTGTGCAATCCGTGTAATCCGGCCTTTTTAATAATATAATAAGGTATATATGAAAAGACTACTACTCTCAGTCGTATGTGTGGCTCTCTCCCTGATGCTGGCAATGCCTGCCCTGGCACAGACCAACTATGACTATTCGCAAATCCAACGCGAGAAATTGGGCCGCGGACTCGTGGCCGTGCGCAGCAGCGCATTCAATGCATTTGTCTCATGGAGATACCTCTCTACGGACCCCATGGACATCAAGTTCCACCTCTATGCCAACGATTCGTTGGTCAATGTCACCTCCAAGACATCTGCACAGGTCAAGAAGGTAAAGACCAACGAGACGCACTTCCGCCTGGTGCCCGTCATTGACGGAGCCGAACAGGCTGATATGGCCGCTACCTATACCTTGCCGGCCAATACCTCTATCGGATACATCAACATCCCCATGAATGTCGTCCCCGACACTACGGTGGCCGGCACGAAGGTCACCTACAGCCCCAACGATGCCAGTGTGGGCGATGTGGATGGCGATGGGGAGTACGAAATATTCCTCAAATGGGATCCCTCAAACTCTAAGGATAATAGTCATGATGGTTATACAGGCAATGTCTATATCGATTGCTACAAGATTGATGGAACTTTCCTGTGGCGCATCAATTTGGGACGAAACATCCGTGCCGGAGCACACTATACCCAGTTCATGGTCTATGACTTCGATGGCGACGGCAAGGCCGAGATGATCTGCAAGACCGCCGATGGTACCGTGGATGGGGTAGGGACGGTCATTGGGGATGCTACCAAGGACTACCGCAACAGCAGCGGCTATGTGCTCAGCGGACCGGAATACCTCACTGTCTTCAACGGAGAGACGGGCGCTGCCATGCAGACGGTCAACTACCTGCCGGCACGTGGAACCGTCAGCAGTTGGGGTGACAACTATGGAAACCGTGTGGACCGCTTCCTGGCCTGCGTAGCCTGGCTCGATGGTGTACGTCCCAGCGCAGTCATGTGCCGTGGATACTATACCCGTACCGTGCTCGTAGCTTGGGATTGGGACGGAACCAACCTGACCCGTAAGTGGACCTTTGATACCAACAATGGTTATTCATCGTTGACCGGACAGGGCAACCACAACCTTCGTGTGGGTGACATTGATAGCGATGGCTGCGATGAGATTGTCTATGGCTCCATGACCATCGATCATACGGGAAAACCCAAGTATAACACAAAGTTCGGACATGGCGATGCCATACATATGACAGTCTTTGACCCAGCTTCGGGCGAACTGGCCGTATGGGCTTGTCACGAGGATAAGGTTAACGGCTCAACTTTCCGTAAAGCTAAAAATGGACTTGTCATCAAGCAAATCAAGAGCAGCGATGATGTGGGCCGTTGTATGGCTGCCGATATCGACCCCAACTATCCCGGTGTCGAGATGTGGTCATCACGTTCGGGTGGTATCTTGGCCACCGATGGTACGGTGACTACGACCTCCACGGGAGGTGTATCTATGAATATGGCCTGCTGGTGGGACGGCAAGCTCCTGCGTAACCTGCAGGATGGTGTCAGCATCACCCGTTATGACTACTCCAGCCGCAACAGTGCTACCACATTGCTTTCGGCTTCAGGCTGTTCGTCCAACAACAGTACAAAGAATAATCCCTGTCTGGTGGCAGATATGTTTGGTGACTGGCGCGAGGAGTTGCTGGTCCGTACTTCCGACAACAAGAACCTGCGCCTCTACATCAATACCGATACCATCAGCTACCGTTTCCACACCTTCCTCGAAGACCCCGTCTATCGTAGCAGTGTGGCCTATCAGAATGTGGCTTACAATCAGCCTACCAATACCGGATTCTATTTCGGTGCCGACTTGGGCAAGGGGCTGAAGACTGTGGGCGAGACTTTCGAGGCATGGACACTCGATGCCGGTATGAACTACGATACCTACGAATGGCGCCTGGGCGATACCTTGGTCATCGGTAACGAACGTACTGTGGATGTGTCGGCCTACGATATCCCCGAGGGTAGCCGTGCCTTTGTATATCTCTATTCTACCTTCCGTGGCTATACGTTCCGTCAAGGACTGACATTGGCCCGTCCTGCAGGTTTCAATCCTCCGGTAGCCGATATCTATGTGCCCGCGGTGGTAGGTAACACTCTTGATATCGACCTCTCGGCCATCCCCACAGCCTCTCTGGCTGTCTATAGTACCAACGGTGCATTGCTCCATGCCCTTCCTGCAGTTCCTGCAGACGGCAGTGTCAGCATCTCCACCGACTCATGGCCACAAGGTCTCTATATCGTACGTATCAGTACACCCACGACCGTCATCACCCGCAAGGTCATGGTACAGTGATAACCCAAAAGAGGATGTGCTCAGCACATCCTCTTTTGGGTTTAAAGGGTATAAAGGGTGAAGGGTCTTTAACGGTGAGCGGACATTCTTCTGTCATCCTGACCATACCTTGGTTAAAGAAACAAAAGAGAATTTCGATGAACCTTTGGTGAATAACGGAACTTGTGTAGTGAAGGATCTCGGTTAAACGATTATCGGTTATCGATTATCGGTTATCGGAAGTTTTTCCTTAGAGTTCTTAAGGTCCTTAAGGTCCTTAAGGTCCTTAAGGTCACAGGAGACGATGCGAATCATTTCCCTGTCATCCCCGCTCTAATCCTTAAACGTTATTAATTCTTTTTTACCTTTTTCGGTACGTAAACGATAAAAGCGTATCTTTGTCGCTTTAAATGAATTAATAACACAAAAACGATAAAATATATGAAGAAAACTTTACTTACAATCCTGGGTTGTGTGGCAGCTTTGACCACATGGGCCCAGACTCCTCGTGTTGAGGTATTCCAATTGCAGGGTGCCTTGGTGGACTCCCTTCCAGGCTCTGTTGTGCAGGGCGTCTCTTTAAACGGCGAATGGGCCGTAGGATACGGTACTGAATACTGTCAGAAGTCCTTCATCTGGAACCGTACGACGGGTGAGTTCTCACTCCTTACCGGTTCGTTCTTGAATCAGGCCTATGCTGCCGGTGTGTCTAACGACGGTACCGTGGTGGGAGCCTATTGTGCCGATCTCGATGGAGACAGCACCGAATATATGGTTGCCGGTTACTGGAAGGATGGTGTATGGACAGCCCTCCCTATGGAGAACGGTTTCACCTATACCAGCGGTCTCGAGGCCAATGTCAACGGCGAAGCCCGCTTTATCTCTGCCGATGGTGCCTATATCACCGGTTATATCCACAGCAACACCTTCAAGCGTACCTTCTATGATGAGACAGGAGCATTGGTGGAGACACGTACAGTCAGCCTGATGCGTCCGGCCATCTGGACACGTAGGACCGATGGTACCTATAAGCTCGAACGTAAGTCCAGCAAGTTGCCTTCAGGCGACGAACTGCAGCAGGGTATCTGGGCCAACTATGGCGCTTCACAGGATGCCAAGGTCATCCCCGTAGTGGCCGACCATCCCACAGGTTCGCGCTCTCCGGCTGTCATTGTGGGCGACTCCCTCATCCGCATCTATGGTAAGGAAGATCTTGATATCAGCCTCGATATCACCCAGTATTTCTACGACGGCGTCTCTGTCAGCTGCAGCCCCAACGGAAAGTATGTTCCCGGATATTGGGACTTCTATGGCAATGGATACGACCTCGTGGCATTCGTCTATGACACCGAGACAGACTCTGTAGAGGAGATCGAAGGGTGGGGGGCTGCTACCGTGGCCCTCGACGACGGTACCCTCTATGGATTCGATGGATATATGGGTACTGCCACCATCCGTACGGCCGACAAATCCTTCTGTGGAACCCTCAGCGACTATCTGAACCTCTACTATGACGGGTACAGTGGCGACCTGCCCCAGACCATCTTCTCCGTATCGGCCGATGGCCGTACTATCGGTGGATGGTATGCCGTAGCCGATGCCATCGGTGCTGTGATGTATCCCTCTATCGTATTGCTCAACGGTGACCCCAATGCAGAGCCTAATGGTGTAGCTGCACAGATGGCCGACCGCCGCTCTATCCTCACGTTGGAGGACGAAGTGGTTGCTCCCGGTGCCACCACTGTCCAACTCTATACTCCGCAGGGTACCCTCCTCGCCGAAACCTCAGCAGACCGCATCTCTACTGTCGGCCACCAGGGTGTCCTCGTTGTCAAAGCCACCTATCCCGACGGCAAGGTAGAGACCCGCAAAGTAGTATTGTAATAAGATGAATATAAAAGACTTTGAGATAATGGCCCCTGTGGGCTGTCGCGAATCCCTGATGGCCGCTATCCATGCCGGGGCAGACTCGATATACTTCGGTATCGAAAACCTCAATATGCGTGCCCGTTCGGCCAGTGCCTTCACCATCAACGACCTGAAGGAGATTGCCGCTATCTGCGACGAGCATGGGGTGAAAAGCTACCTGACGGTGAACACCATCATCTACGACGAGGACATCTGCCTGATGCGTAAGATTGTCGATGCCGCCCATCAGGCAGGCATTTCCGCTGTCATTGCCGCCGATGTGGCCGTGATGGACTATTGCAACCGTATCGGTCAGGAGGTACACCTCTCCACCCAGCTCAATATCAGCAACAGCGAAGCCCTCAAGTTCTATGCCCGCTTTGCCGATGTGGTGGTGTTGGCCCGTGAACTCAACCTCGACCAGGTGGCAGAGATCTATCGTACCATCCTCGACGAGGATATCCGTGGCCCCAAGGGAGAACTTATCCGTATCGAGATGTTCTGCCACGGTGCCCTCTGCATGGCTGTCAGTGGCAAGTGTTACCTCAGTCTCGACAATCTGGGCCATTCGGCCAACCGTGGCGCCTGTATGCAGGTCTGCCGCCGTTCCTATATCGTCCACGACAAGGAGAGCGACATCGAACTGGAGGTGGACAACAAATACATCATGTCGCCCAAGGACCTCAAGACCATCCGTTTCATGGACCGCATGATGGAGGCCGGTGTCAGAGTGTTCAAGATTGAAGGTCGCGCCCGTGGTCCCGAGTATGTGCACACCGTGGTGAGTTGCTACAAGGAAGCTATCTGCAGTTATCTCGATGGCACCCTCACCGAGGAGAAGAAAGATGCTTGGGACGAACGTTTGAAGACCGTCTTCAACCGTGGCTTCTGGGACGGATACTACCTGGGCCAGCGCATGGGAGAATGGAGCAAAGCCTACGGCTCCGAGGCCACCGAGCGCAAAGTCTATGCCGGCAAAGGTATCAAATATTTCAGCAACATCGGTGTGGCCGAGTTCCTTATCGAAGCCACAGAAATCTCTGTGGGCGACAAACTCCTCATCACCGGTCCCACCACCGGAGTCATATACATAGACCTGGAAGAGATCCGCTACGACCTGAAACCTGTGCAGACCGCCCAGAAAGGCCAGCATGTCTCCATCAAAGTACCCTCCAAAGTCCGTCCCAGCGACAAACTCTATGTCCTGAAGAAGAGGTGAGCGGTGAACGGTGAACGGTTAGCGGAATAAAGGGTGACAGGTGAAGGGTGACGGGTGACGGGAGGCTTCGCCTTATCGGTGAGCGTCTTTAACGGTTAGCGGTTAGCGGTTAGCGGATGAGCGGAAAGTCGCTTCGCTTCGGTGAGCGGAAACTCCGCATGGCACTAGTCACTCGTAGCTAGTAGCTAGTCACTTTCTAAACGGTGAGCGGTGAGCGTTTAACGATGAACGATGAGAGGTAAACGGATGAGCGGTGAAACATTCGATTATGACGTGGGTGACATGCGGTTCAGAGGTAACTAACACTCTCCCTCTAAGTTAGAGGGAGTACCCGTAGGGGGAGGGCGTGTGTCTATAGAAGCAGGCATTTTCACACACTCCTTCACCCTTCACCCTTAATCATCATCCCGCTCACCGTTAATAGGCCGAAGGCCATCTCGCTCACCGCTCACCGCTCATCCGCTCACCGTTAAAGGCGAAGCCTTCCCGTCCCCCATCACCCTTTATAACAAAAAAAGGAGGCACCACACGGTGCCGCCTTTCCTTTTCATTATCTTTCCCTATCCCTTACAGCACATGGCTGTGGGGCAGGGGAGTGGGGTTACCAATTAAATGGCCACCAACTGCTGCCACCACCACTACTACTTTCTTCTTCAATGTTGGGCCATGTCTGGTTAGAGACATAACTCATACCATTGACACGTTTCTTCAGGTTAGTCTTCAACAGTTCGACAGCTGCATTGAAGTCTGCGACCTTTTCGTCACCGCAGAAACCGCCACCGACACCATAGGTGTTATATCGGGTAGAGGATGTTGCAGTGAATTCCCACATGTCCCAGTTGTTTTCTACAGATGTCCGAATCTTATTGGCCATGGCATCAATTTCAGCATTGGCATAAGCCGTGATGAGGCCTGACATAGTGTTCCAACGTTCTGCAGCTTTAGCCTTGAATGTTGCGTCTTTTACCAGCATGGGATACCACATGAAAGTCTTTATATCTTCCAAATCATCTTTATCAAGAGTGCTGGTCGAACGTTTCAAGTTTGCAACCTCTAACATAGATTTGGTGTATTCAAATTTATAACTGTTCCTACCTCCTGTGTATGCGTCATCAAAAGAACTGTTAATTACGTCAATGTTGGGAATAGTCTGCCAGTCAAAGTCCCAAACGGGGCCGGCATACATCTTGCCGTTGTTGATGTATGTGTGGACACTCTTCGGATGCTGGAGCTCGCCATTCATCATTACCTCATGAATCAGCAGGAAGTCAATCATAGAGGTCATGTCGAGAGTTTCGTAGGCTTTTGCATAGTTCCTGTCATAGAGATTGTCTTCGATGTTGGTGACAAATTCCTGAGCATACTTCAACATTTCGCCTCCAGCATCTGCATCGTCCTTGAACAAGAAGGGAACGTAGTTCTTGGTGATGAACTTGGTAGTCTCATCGTAGCCGTCATCGCTCTCGAGCAGATATCCGAATACAGCTGGGTCACCAGTGTAGGGATTGTCTTTCTCATCCAACGGTTCGTTGATGTCCAGACGGTCGCCGTCAATCTTAATCTGTTCACCTAACAAGTAAGTACCTACGTGTACACCGTTGTAAACCAACTCTACATGTTGTACCGAAGGATTCCATGCGATGCTTCCCTCAAGGTTCTTTTCGAAGAGGTGGGCAATGTCGTAGGCAATGGCATTACGCATTTGTGTGCGGTCGTTCCATCCGGCCAGGAGTACCCAACGCTTGTGGGCAGGCATACCCAATACGCTGTGTTTCTTGTCAAGTTTCACGGCAAACGGTTTCTTGGGCATCTGCTGGCTTACGTTACCACGCACACGGGTAGAGGCCAAGATGGGTTCTTCTACGAGGCTTCCATTCTTGTCTGTCAACGCGGGTGTACCATCGGCATTATAGACCATGAAGTTATCAACTCCTTCGGTCATCTGCCAATCGCTGTCCTTGGGCTGCCACTTGGTGCCTGTTGCCTTGTACCAGGCGGCGCTTCCCTTTTGGGTGTCACCTGTAGCGCTGCTGACTGTTCCGGTCTCTTGGTTTACAACCACCACGGGAAGGCCGGTATTGGTCAGTTCTACATCGTACAAGGCATATTCTCCAGCACTATTGATAACGGCCAGTTGCTTGTAGATGCTGAAGTCCACTTCTGTCTCACTGCTGATGACCTCGCCGGCTTCGGTGACGAGCATTGTACCTTCGGGGATTTCGAAGGTGGGTACCAACTTGCGGTTGTTGAGGTAGGGGACATAGAGCTTCACCTTCTTGTTCGCTTCGTCGATGGTGCAGACCTTTTCTTTGATAGTTGTATAGTTGGATGTACCTTTCACATGGGTGAACTCACGGGCCAAAATCTTACCCGGATTGTCCTCCACAGTGAACTTCATGCTGGTCAGTACGGGAGTGACGGCAGGTCCTTCGGGCAATCCACTATCTCCACCCAATTCTCTCACCTCCAGATCGCTGAAGTTGGCCAGTGTCAACGGGAAGTTGTACAGACCGTTGGGGGCATAGGTGACTGCACTGCTACGTGTCAACCGTGCCTCGTGGGTGGTGGTGCGGATGATGAAGGTCATCTCGTCGCCCTTCTGCATAGATGGCAGTGAGGTCATGTAGATGCGTTGCAGCTGTCCGCTCATCAGTGTAGGTTCGTTGGTGCAAACCACGGTGATGCTGTCATCGCCCGTTGCAAAGTTGCTCAAGTTGGTGGCCTGTGTCTGCAGATTGATGGTGAAGTCACCGGCCATCTTGCGCTTGTTGCCTACCTTTAGGGTGATGGAGCGCAGGTTAGAACCTTCGAGGGCAGTACCTGTGGCATCGACCTTGAAGAGCAGGATGCTGACCAGACGCTGGAAGGTGAAGGTGCTGCTGAACCAACTGCGGCTGTCCAGCGTACCGGCACGGTAGTCGCCCACGATGTCCTTATAAGTCTGGTGATACTCTTGGGTGGCGGGCATGTGTCCTTTGACAGCAGTCTGGGCTACTCCGCTGTTGTTCTCGCTGTACGGATAGTAGGCATACTTGGGGGTGCCCAGTATCAGTCCGCTGAAGGAAACAGTTCCGGAGTTCTTGCTGTTGGTACTGGTGAACTTCGCATTCTTGGCATAGCTGCCATAGACTCCGATGGTTTCTTTGGTGCGCCACATGGTGCCGACGCCTGTTTCGTAGGCATCATTCTCATCGATATAGGTGCGGGTCACCTCTTCGATGGTACCATCAAACACAGAAATAGCAGAACTGGGGACATCAATGTCGGCCTCCACCTCTGCTTCCATCGGAACTTCATTCGTCAGTTCCTCTTCCATACATGCTGCCATGGATAACATGGCCATTCCGTAAAGTACGTTTCTCAAAAATTTTGTTTCCATAAAATATAGATTTAGTTAAACAATAGATAGAGCAGGAGGTAGATTTACCTCCGCTCTATCGTTATAATTGGTCTTAGTTAAAGCCCTCTTCTCCATCGGTGCCGCCAGTGTTGCCACCGCCAGTGCCGTCACCACTTCCGGAGCCGGTGTTACCATCACCGCCAGTAGTGCCGTTGTCGGGCATCACACCACCTGTACCCTTGAAGTTGTTGGCGATGATAGTTCCTGGCAGGAAGTAGCTACCATCTTCTGATGCATCGAGGCTTGTGTTTCTTGTGTTGGTCACTCGGTCCATCAGTACGATACCTGTAGGTCCTGTAGCATTGGCCATACCTGAAGAACGGACGTGCTTATAGAATGCCGGATTCAACAGGTTGGCAAGGGCACCGATATCGCCACCGTCACCACCGTAGGCATAGTTTATTGATGGGACTAAACTATTTGTGTAGGAAGTGGTTGCCATATATCCACATAATGAATTGATGAACACATAGTCACTGAATTGTCCAGAGATGGCCATATCAAATGTACGGGTCACATGGGATAATTTCTCATTGTATGACTCAAACCAATAGACAGCAGGATAATTTCGATAGTCATTATTATTGGTAGAAGGGTCATCCCAATAACCACTTGCAATGTTCATATTCTGCGGAATGACACGCGCCCACTCTTGGAACCAACATTGGTATCCAGCATTGGTCCCGTATCCAAAGTTTAAAGTTCCGTCTGCTCCAGGGCGGGTGACTCCAATGGGATTATTTCTGTCGTTATTGGTTACTGAACTATTTACATTAGATGTTGCAAAGATATAAGATGAGTTCATGAAGCCTTCAACATTGTTAGAACCACCACCTGAATAAACTGAGCCGTCAAAACCAGTTATACTATTATTACTAATATTTGATGGGGTCATATTGGGGTTTGAATAATAAACATAATTAGGTTTCACCCACCACGAACCGGTATTTTCACGTGTTTCAAAACTAATCTTATACCCTCTCGCTCCCCACTTATCTTTAGCCGTACCACATCCGTCAATAGCCAAAATGTTTGTATTTGTGAGTGCGGCTATTGCGTCGCTTCGGGTAGTTGCATTATCTTCATCCAACTGGGTCGGTCGTACTACTATCATTAATTTTCCACGGGCAGAGTTCGCTTCGTTTATAGCTCCTGTTTCCTCATTTTTATCCAGCAGTTTCAGGTTGGGAGAGAAACGTACTAATTTGCTTTGAACGATATTATTAGTTACGTAATCATTGATATCTGTCGCAAAACTCTCAGCATCTCGTCCTGGATTATTTCCAATTGGCTGATAGGTCAAAATTAGCATGGCTGTCTCATCGGGATTCTCCTCTAATTTAGCCAATAGGTTTTGTACCACCCAATTGAGGGTGATTTTAGTAGTTGTTCCGCCTTCATTAGTTGTCAACTCTTCTCCATTACAAGTGATAGGCTCATTTGCAAATCCATCAATAGTATCGTCAACGGTATATTTTCTATTCAACGAAGCCTCGAAAGCACGGATACCTGCAGCCCATTGTTGCTCAAAGGTCAGAGTCTGTGCACGATGGTAAATATCTGTTGACTCCAAACCATAAGAGAACGAAGCTCCTGTTCCGGGCAGGGAGAGGGCACCAATCTTGGTGGTATCGCTCAACTGTTCCATCCATTTGCTGGCATCGATAACGAAGGGATCCGGTTCATCCTCTTCAGGCTTCTTGGGCAGGGTCAGACCACTGATTTTTGTCTTCAGTGAACTGGGGAAACCGGCGAATGCATGGGTGACATTCCCATTGGCATCAGTAACTGTACCCAATTTCTTTCTGAGGTATCCGGCTCCTGTCGCAGAGAATCCGATAGTCAGGTCGGGGATAGTCTCGCCGGGCAATAGGAATACGGTAAAAGTCAGTGACTGTCCTATTCCCAAGGTGAAAACTTCATTGAAAGAAATCTGAATCAATTTACCAGGTGCCACCTCACTTGTTGCTTCGATGGCGGGATAATCTGTCCCATTCCATCCTTCAAGGTCTGTCATGAATGAACCTGTGATGTTCTGAGTAGAGGTAATCTGAATTTCACTCATTTCGATAGGCATATCCTGTGTCTCTACGGTAATTTCCACAGCCGTCACTATGGGCATGAAGGATAGTCCGACACCACCAGCAGCTGCTTCACGTGTGGTACTTGTCTTGGCCACCATATAGGCATAGTTCATGTTGGGCTTGAAAATGTAATGGTTGGGATTATTCGAATCTTGTGTCGGCATGTTGGTCGTCATCTGAGCAAATGGCACCACACCATATATTTTTGATCCTTCCATCTTCAGACCTTGCGGTACAGAAATCGTATTTTCTGTGTAGAACATGGCTTCTGACGGATACATGGCATAAAAGTCATGAGTGGCTGTTGCGCTCCACTGCAGCATGTCCTCTTCCTCAGTAGCGAGACTTTCGAGGTAGGCATAGTCACTACCTTTATTGGTAGTACCGGGATCTTCATCGCCTACAGAAAACCCTGTAACCTTGTAATGAGCGAATTTGACACCATCTGCTTGCGGACAAGTAATCTGGACTTTGTCACCATCAATCCAGTCGATACGCTCAAAAACTTTATTGTCATGCGTGTAAGTGACGCCACTATACTCTGTACGAGTAGGGTAGGCATTCTCGAACCCGGCGCGCGCACCGAATATGATGGCATCACCCACTTCTGCTGGTGGCAGAATGGGATTGACGATATCTTCGTCCTCACATGCTGTAGCAAACAAACCGGCTATAGCAAGTATATATAAAAACTTATATTTTTTCATCTCTTGTCTCTTGTAGTTATTAGTTAGATTGCCATTCAGTATCATTCCAAGCATTAACTGTTTCTTCTTTCACTTCATTAATTTCGTGACCAGTAGTCTCTATCTTTTTTGTAGTGACTACTCCTGACCCGCAGAAGTTATGTTGATTTCTGACTGTTGTGTTTTTTGTCAGTGGTTTGTTATATTTTTTCTTCATTTGTTTTTCTTTGTTTTGTAATTTTTGTTTTCCTGTATCATTGTTCTGTTTGTTTTCGGGTTTCCGGTATCTCGGGTTCCTTTTTGTTTTCTTTTAGGATATTTTTTTTGTTTTCCGGTGCGGTGTCCTTTTCCCCTTCACCGCTCCTCCGCTCACCGCTCCCCGCTCACCGTTTATTCCTGTACTTTTGTTATGACTGCTCTTGAGAGTCTCGGGTCGTCATAGAACATGTTTTCTACTCCCCCTTGTGCCTCTATGCTCAGCATGTCTTCAGGCACGTCATATTCTTGTGTGAGGCATTCGTACACCTCTTGTGCTCTGAG
>JAZQAG010000030.1:0-70256 GCA_045545095.1 Phocaeicola sp.
GGATATCCCATATTTCTTACAGATATCCGTTTTTTTCATGTTGCTGTGGTAGTAAACCTCCACAATCTCCAGACGGAGAGAAGTACTAATTGTTCGTGACATAACTTTTTTTGTTGTGTCAACTTATTTAGTACATGTCAGTATAAGACAAACTCTACGTTTCGTGAAAAATTCATCCCTTCCTTCCACAAAGGCCGGCAAATTCGCAGTATTCGCATCTATGGGTAACGGTTGTCTGGCCGAAGGTGGTGTGGGAGGAGAAGATTTCTTTTAGCAGTTCATACAGTTTTTCGACATACTCTTTTTGGTAGAGCGAGAAGTCGGTTATAGGCTCCTTACCCATGTTGATGGCGGGTGAATAGTTTTCCGAAGCAGCCTTCTGGATATAGAATAGGGCGGGGATAATGGGAGCATCCTTCTCTTTGGCTTCCAAGGTGGCATAGAGGAAGGTCTGGAAAATGTGGTAGGGACGTTTCTCGTCTGTGCGGTCGAACAGTTGGCTGATGCTCTTCGTCTCCTGAATGCGTGTACTGGTTTTGTAGTCAATGATACGGTAACGCCCCTCTTTATAGTCCATACGGTCTATGCTTCCGCCTAACTTGATAGGGAAACTGGGAGTGTTGTCATCAGGAGTGATGGTGACAGTTTTTCCTACTTTGATTTCGGCGCCAATGAATTGGAAGGGTGCATAGGCAGCATCGTGTTTCAGTAATTGGATGACATACCGTTTGATGACTTCCTTGTTCAGCAGGCCAAGTCCGTCATAGATGACCCCGTTATAATTGTCGGGGACTTTGAAGAACTCCTTCTTGAAGGCTTGTTCGACCTTTTGGTTTATCACCAGCGTATTTTTGCGTAGGGTATCAATGTCACTCTTGTTGATGAGCGTATTCCCTTTCCTTTCCACAATATCTTCATATAGATATTCCATTGTGCGGTGGAAGATGTTTCCGAAGACTGAGGCATCTATATCCTCGTTGACATCCTTGTTCTCGTACATGCTGCAGGCATATCTCAGGTAGAACTTGAGCGGACAGTCCAGATAGACATTGATGGCTGAAGGGGAAAGGTAGCCTTCCGTACCGCCAAAGCGACGGCGCAATTTGTTGGCTATCTCTTTGGTACTGTGTACGATGATACCCGGATGGCGGAGTATGCTCTGTGGTGCAGACAGGGTATAGCGCTTTATGTTATTCCCAGCCTGTCCCTCCTTGTTCATGGAACTCTCTATCAGGTATTGCAGCATGAAGCGTGACATCTCACCGCGGTTGAGTCCTTCGGATGAGGTGTTGTACAGCATGGTCACCCGTTCGGCACGTTGTAACAGACGGTAGAAGTAGTAGGCATAGACGGCAGTCTTATGTTCTACGGTGGTCATGCCGAAAGCTCTGCGCAGATGATGGGGGATGAAGGAGGAATTGTTCTCTTTCTTGGGGAGTTGTCCCTCGCTGACGCTGAGCATCAGTATATTCCGGAAGTCAAGGTTCCTAGTCTCCAATACACCCATTACCTGAAGACCGATGGCCGGTTCGCCATGGAATGGTATGGACTGGCTGGCAAGAAGCCGTTTGAACAGACGGTTCAGGGTAGAGAGATTGACGGCCAGTTCTCCGGATTCAACCAATGACGCCAGTCTGTTGGTCAGGGTGAAGCATTTGAACAAAGATTCCTTTCCAAGTTCCTCGTCAGGCATATTTTTCCCATCTTCATCTCCTTGACGGAAGAGGGTTGCCGCTTGGGTGATGATATCCGTAAGTCTGCTCAGGAAACCAGCACAGTCTGTGATACCATCGGTAGGGAAGAGGCATTGCAGGATACCATCGCATTGCAGTTCTGACGGTAGGGGAAAGAACCGGTTGTTGGCTATCATTCTTTCCTCCAACTTTTCGGCTTCTGTGGTGAGTTTGCGCACATAAGGGTGTTTCAGTACCGAGAGTACATACCTGTGGTGATAGCGTCCCGACGCTTTGTCGTACCCGTCGGTGTACAGGTCTGCCAACATGGTGAGCAGACTATGTATGGGTGTACCCGATAGCGGATAGCCCATGGTGATGTTCAGTGCTTTGACCTGTTCGGAAGGTAATGTGTGCAGAACCGGTTGCAACAGTTTCTCGTTGCAGAGAACAATGGCTGTCTCGTTCTCTTTCTTGGTCAAGTTCGTTTCCAACCAGTCGGGTATATAAGAGACTTGTGCATTCTCCGTCGCGGTAGCTATGTATTCTACCGTTTTTGGTTTGCTCAGGTTTTCAAACAAGGAGTCGTCGGTCAACTCGTTTGGAAACAGCTCCAGGTTCCTGGTTATAAATACTCCGGCTTCATTCTTCTCTTGGTCCTTATATCGTTTGTCATAATCCCAATAGAACATGGCTTTTCCCTCTTTTTTGAGCAGGGTGAAAAGCCGTTGCTCGACCTTGTTCAATACGTTGAACCCGACAAAGACATAGCGGTTGTAAGCCAGTCGGGTAGTATCCAGATTCTCTACCACATCCCTATAGAGTTGTCCTTCGTAGGCCAAACCATCTTGGGAAAGCCTTTCGCGGAACTTATGATAGATGGCGCTCAGATTGTTCCAAAGTGCCAAGAATCGTCTTTTCAGTTCGGTATCCTTTTCGACAGAGAAGTTTTGGAAGAACATTTGCAGGGACTTGATCTGTTCATCGGTCAGATAGTCATGATTGTCAATCAGTTCATGCAGGTCTTTCAGGTTGCTGAACAGACGGTCTGCCTCTACCATGTTCTTGTCCAGGTCGTCAAAATCAGCAATGAGCATTTCGCCCCAGAAGTAGAAGTTGTCCAGTGTTTCTTCCTCTTCTCCCTCTTTTTTTCCTATCTCCTGGCAGAAGATTTGGTAGAGTGTGCATACCAAGCGTATAGGGTCGGCGACGGTGTGAGGACTGAGTCCGCGCAGCAATTCGCTGATGGTCATATATACAGGAGTCCAGACTGGCTTGTCAGTACATCGGGCAAGCCATTGGTTGAAGAATAGTCCTGCTCGTTTGTTGGGGAAAACCACTACGGTGTCCGTCAAGTCTCCTTTACATTTGGCGTATAAGTCTTCTGCTACTATCTTTAGAAATGTTTCCATCATCTATCATTTTACAGGTTCGATATGCCCAGTATATACATACCACAAATAGCCTTCCACATTAGGGTATCCCATCTTGCGGAGCAGGTCCATGTATGCGCCTACTTGTGTCTTGTAACTTTCATTAGGCTTACCGAATTTAAAATCTACCACTACCGCCTTTTGTTGGTCATGGCTTATCATTACGCGGTCCGGACGTCTGACTTTCATCTCATTGTCAGACTGGCTGATAATGGTACGCTCGTTCATTAGTGTCCATTCCGAGGTAAACCATTGGGAGCCTTGCTTGTGATTAAGGGCACGTTGCACAAGGCGTTTGATATCGTCAGTCCCCAATTGTCCACAGATAAGTCCTTCCATCTCCATTTGTTGCAATAGAGGTTCTGCATCTTCCACCGTATGTATTTCCGAGAATATCCGATGCAACAAAAGTCCCTGTTTGAGGTATTGCTCTGCATGGTCGGTCTCTTCATCGCCTTGGATGAACATCTGTGAGCGGTTGCTCTGGCGGAATGTCAATGGTCTGCGGTGGCTGACAAAGTTTACCGGAAGACTCTCTTGGCTCATCTCCAAAATGTTTGTCTTCTCCTTTTTTTCCTTTTCCTTGGATGGACATAGTGTTCCGAATTCATAGATGTTTCCTTCCTTATAGGCATCTATGATGGGTTTTGTCTTTTCTTCCATCCTCTGTTCTGCCACATTCCAGTTTTCGGTTTCTGTTTCGGAGGGATAAGTACGGGCTGCCCAGTCATCAGTCTCTTTCACTTCCATGCGGGCCAATGCTTTCATCATAAGGGAAGAGATACCGAAACTGCGTTCATCACAGTTCCCCGTAACTATAAGGTTGGCACTTGCGCGTGTGAAAGCTACGTATAGGATATTCAGATTGTCCACCCACAGTTCCAACCTCTCTTTCAGGTATATGTCCTTATAGACGGAGTTGTTCATCTCGCTACCGTAGCGTATAGGTAACAGTTCGAGGTTGTTATAGGGCTTCACTGGCGGTTCGCACCATACATTGTGTGAATTATGCTCGTTCTCCATCTTCCAGTTGCAGAAGGGTACCAATACGGTATGGAACTCCAGTCCTTTGGAGTTGTGTATGGAGTATATACGTATTCCGTCAAGATTGCCGGCAGGTATAGTCTTGGCACAAAGCCTCTCTTCCCAATAGCGCAAGAAACTGTCGTAGTCGGCAGGGTTGTTCTGCAGATATTCGGCTACGGCATCGTAGAAAGCAAACAGATAGGCTGACTGTCCCTCCATAAGATGCAGTTCCAGTATTTGGGAAAGTCTTTCCAAGAGTTCGAAGAGTGGGAGTGTGCGTAGCATATCCATCTCTTCCAAGAAAGTCGAAGGTAACCATCTGTCGGGACCATCAATGTGCAATTCGTTCCATTGGAAAGGTGTGCTTCCTTGATAATAAAGAACAGCCAGATGAGTGCGGGCAATCAAGTCGGTAGGATGTGCCAGTACGCGTATAGCCTGTATCAATATTTGCAGAGCGGGCGAAGCATCCATGCGGTAAGCCTCGCCTGATACGACAGGTATTTCGGGAAGTTCCTTTTCAAAATAGTTGGCAATTTGGGGAATGAATCGGTTCTTGCGTACCAATATGGCTATATCGTTGGGCTTAATGCCACGTTCGACAAGTTCTTTCACTTGGCTGACAAGATAGGAGAGGGTGGCTTCCTCGTAAGTGTGCTCCTCATCCTTGTCAAGGAAGGATACCTTTACATATCCCTTTCCGGGAGTCTTGTGGTTGGGGAAGTTTTGTGCCACATCGCTATAAGCGTCCAACAATGGATGACATCTCTTTTTCTGGTCGGCCAAGTGGATGGCAGCCAACGCCTCTTTGGCACAGGTGAAGAAGTTGTTGTTGAAAAGGATGACGTTCTCTTCGCTCCGGTAATTGTCTGTCAATGTTTTTTCTTTGACGGGATACTGTGGAAGATGTTGTTGGATGTTCCCCATGATACTCCAATCTCCACCTCTCCAACGGTAGATGGCCTGCTTGACGTCTCCCACTATCAGACTGCTTGCACCGTGTGACAATCCTTCAAGCAATAGCATCCGAAAGTTCCTCCACTGGAGGCTTGAGGTGTCTTGGAATTCGTCAATCATGACATGGCGGATATCGGCTCCGGTCTTTTCGAATACGAATGATGAGTCACCTTCACCTATCAGTTGGTTCAGCAGGATATTTGTTTCTGCCAAGAGGAAACGGTTCTTTTCTTCGTTGGTTTGGTGCACCTGCTTGTCGATAGCTGCCAATAGGAATACCTTATCGATATGCTCTAATGAAAGGCGGCACGAATTGATGACTTTCAGAGCCTGCGGACGCAGTTCTTCTGCTTTTATCAGGAGGGACTGCAAGTGTGATACCAATTGGTCTGTCAGTGCCGGGTCATGATTCTTTGTTCTCCATTCGTTGATATCCACCAAGCATTTTTCGACGGTGGCATTCCTTATCTTGTCTGTGAAGTCTTCCTGTCTCAGCTTCTTGAAGTAGCTGCCTATGCCTCTTGCACCATTTTTCAGATTCAACTCGGTGAGTCCTGCTTGGCTCAGGCTTTGGAAGAAATCCTCCTGTATCTCCTTGAGTGGTCTTTTGGCCTCTTTCATCAGGATGACCAACTGGTTGTTGAATGCCGTGATGTACTCTTTGCTTTGCAGCTTCTGGTGCAGGCTTTCACGATTTTCAAGGAACTTTTCTTTCCAGATCTCCCGTCCGAATTCCTTGACGGCATCAATGATTTTCCAGGTCTTGTCCTCGGCAATCAGTTTCTCTATGTAATTCAGGATATGGCCGAAGACAAAGGAGTCTATGTGTAATCCGCTGATAAGTTTGTCAACAGCGGCATCCAATACACTGTTTGTGTCCAACTCGATATTCAGACTTGCACCAAGCCTGAGTTCTCTGGCCAATGAACGCATCACTGTCTGGAAAAATGAGTCGATGGTCGTTACCTGAAAATTGTTGTAGTCGTGGATGATGTTTGAAAGAGCTTCGCCCGTACGTTCTCGCACGAAGGCTTCGGAGTAGCCGGTTTCTTGGCAAATCTTATCAAGGTAGTTACGGGAATCCTTGTCGCCTACGGTTATTCCATAGAGTTGGCATAGGATTCTCTCTTTCATCTCTCCCGTAGCCTTATTGGTGAAGGTGACGGCAAGTATATGGCGGTAAGCTGTCGGATTATGTACCAACAACTTGATATATTCCACGGCCAAGGTAAAGGTCTTTCCCGAGCCGGCAGAAGCTTTATATACACTTAAATCAGACACGTTAGAGTATGTAGATGGTTATTTTTAGCTATATAGATACCTTTTGATACTTTTCTTGGCTGTCTTTTCAAACTCTTCGGGATGAAGCCTGACTTTGGATATCTGTGAATATGCGGCCAGAGATGCATTCAGTGATATGCGGTTCTCTTCCATGATACGTTCCAAGTCTGCAGAGTTGAGTCCGTGTGCGTAGGCATCATCTGCGTCAGCATAGACTAACGCTTCCAATTTGTCGCCACGTAAGACAATGAGTGACTCCGATACGTATGGCATGTTGTTCAGTTTTGACTCTATTTCCTCCGGATAGATATTCTGCCCGGAAGCTGTCAGTAGCATATTCTTGCAACGTCCTTTGATGTAGATGTAACCATCTTTATCCATGATGGCCATGTCTCCTGTGTGCAACCATCCTTCTTCGTCTATGGCTTCGGCGGTAGCTTCCGGATTCTTGTAATAGCCACTCATCAGGTTTTCTCCCCGACAAACGAGTTCTCCAGGTATAGTTGTCGGGTCGGGACTCAATACCTTCAGTTCCATACCATCGGCTGCTGTTCCACATGAACCGGGACGATGCCGTTTCCAATGCTCATGGCAGATGATAGGTCCGCATTCCGTCATTCCATAAGCCATTGTATAAGGGAACTCTATCTTGCGGACAAACTCTTCAACTTCTGCGTTGAATGGGGCACCGCCAATGATAATTTCCATAAAGTTTCCTCCAAACACTTCGATGGCTTCTTGGCGGATATGGGCTTTTGCGCGGTCGTTCACTATAGGCAAGTGCAGCATCAGTTTCCCCAAATTGGTATTCACCTTAGGGAGAATGTTCTTCTTGAATATCTTTTCGATGACTAACGGGACACTACAAATGATGCGAGGCTTGATTTCTGAAAATGATTCGGCTATAATCTTTGGTGAAGGCATTCGGGTGAGAAACCAAAGGTGGGCACCGGCAGAGATGCCATAGAGAAAGTCGAAGAGCATACCGAAGACATGCCCCATAGGCAATATGGAAACTACATTGTCTCCTGCCTTCAGTCCTATCATGCGATGGCAATAGTTGACATTGGATATCAGGCTGCGGTAGGTGAGCATCACTCCTTTGCTATACCCCGTTGTTCCGGAGGTATAATTGATGAGTGCCAGTTCATCAATGGATTCGCGACGCCAATGAATATTTTCAGCAGAAAATCTGCAGGGAAACTTCTGACCGAATATCTCATTGAGATGTTCGCGGGCATAAGTCAGCTTTTCGGACCGGCTTATCAATATAGAGAAATCCTTGAGAGAGACCACGCCTTCTATTTCTGGCATTTGACGTTCATCGAGATTTTCCCATACTTGGTCACCTGCAAATAACAGTTTCGACTCTGAATGGTTGACGATGTTATGGACATTGTCTGATTTGAATTCATGAAGTATGGGGACAGCAACAGCTCCATAAGTAATGATACTGAGATAGGCTACACACCAATTGGCACTGTTTCGTCCGCAAATGGCAATCTTGTCACCCGGGTCGATGCCTATTTCATTCATGACCAAATGTATTTTCTCTATCTTCCTGGCAACATCCTTATATTGTAGGGTTCCTCCTTTATAATCGGTTAAAGCTTTACATTCCCAATTGGATATGACGCTTTGTTCTATTAATGAAATAAAACTTTGGTTCATATTTCAGTTTATCATTTTGCACACTTTTGGTGTTTTTGTGCACAAATATACGTATTGAGTGTGGTATTATAAGGAATTGAAACATTTTTTTTCATTTAATTAACAGCCAACTTCAAACTTTATGCAGAACTTTGCACCCGCATTATAAAAATGAAAGGTCAGAGTTGTTATATGGATACGAAAGCTTTTTCTGCAGCTTTGTTCGATTTCGATGGAACCTTGGTTGATACCGAACCTCAATACAGTATATTTTGGGGAGAACAGGGTAGGAGGTATCATCCCGAAATACCCCATTTTGAAAGTCTCATTAAAGGACAGACATTGGGACAAATCTTTGATGGGCATTTTGCTGGTATGCCGGAAGTACAACTTCGGATTGTAGATGAGTTGAACCAATTTGAACGGAACATGCATTTCGACTACATAAATGGCGCAAAGGAATTCGTTACCCATCTGAAAGAACAAGGTGTGAAGACCGCTATTGTGACCAGTTCCAATAATCAGAAGATGGCAAATGCCTATGCTTCGCTTCCCGAACTGAAAGAACTCTTTGACCTTATCCTGACGGCCGATATGTTTACCCGTTCAAAGCCCGATCCGGATTGTTTCCTGACAGCAGCCTCACGACTTGGAACAGAGGCAGAGGAGTGTATTGTTTTCGAGGATTCTCTGCACGGACTCCAAGCAGCACGTAGTGCCGGTATGAGGGTGATAGGGCTGTCAACGACACTTTCTGCCGAGCGTATAGTATCATTGGCTGACGAGGTTTGGGAGGATTTCGCAGATAAACAGATATGCATCGAATAAAGTCGGTACTTTTAATAGAAAGAGTCGGTGCTTTTAATAGATAAAGTCGGTGCTTGTACGCATTAAAGTCGGTGCTTTTATTAAGGGAGAAATACTACCTCATGGAGCATAAATAGGGAATTGATAAAATAAGAAACATAAAAACCAATAACAAAATATTATGGCAGGATATATATCCAGTGACAATCGTAAGGTGACAACTCACCGATTGATTGAAATGAAAAAGCGTGGTGAGAAAATCTCCATGCTCACTTCGTATGACTACACTACGGCACAGATTGTGGATGGTGCAGGCATTGATGTAATACTTGTTGGCGATTCGGCTTCTAATGTTATGGCAGGAAATGTGACTACATTGCCCATCACTCTTGACCAGATGATATATCATGGCAAGTCTGTGGTGCGTGCCGTCAATCGTGCCTTAGTGGTAGTGGATATGCCGTTCGGCTCTTATCAAGGAAACGATTTGGAAGGTCTCTCTTCAGCCATCCGTATTATGAAGGAGAGTCATGCTGATGCCCTTAAAATGGAAGGTGGTGAAGAGATTATAGATTGTGTCAAGCGAATCATCTCGGCAGGTATTCCCGTGATGGGACATTTGGGATTGATGCCCCAGTCCATCAATAAATATGGTACCTATAGCGTACGTGCAAAGGATAGTGCTGAGGCTGACAAACTGATACGCGATGCCAAACTTCTCGAAGAGGTTGGCTGTTTTGCCATTGTGCTTGAAAAGATACCCGCAGAATTGGCTACACGTGTAGCTTCTGAACTGACTATTCCCGTCATCGGCATCGGTGCCGGAGGTGGTGTGGATGGCCAAGTGTTGGTGGTTACAGACATGTTGGGAATGACTAAGGGGTTCAGTCCCCGTTTCCTTCGTCGTTATGCAGACCTTCATGAGGTTATGACAAATGCTATCGGACGATATATAGAGGATGTCAAGAACTGTGATTTTCCTAATGAGAAGGAGCAGTATTGACCAATGTTGAATAGAAAGTTTTGTGGGTCTCCTTATGCCGGGTTCACGAAATGTTTTATATAAAATAGGTAAGATGGGGAAGCCGGTGATTGCTTCCCCATTTCCTAATATGAAAAATAAGCATTTTTAATAGCTTGAAAATCAATATATATTGTTTTTCGTATAAAATTCTCTATAAAAAATGTCTGCAAAAGTTTGCTACTTTCAAAAAAAGCAGTACCTTTGCACCCGCAATCGAGAGAGATTGCAAAGTTTGACACTTTGAAATTAAATTTGGTGCGTTAGTTCAGTTGGTTAGAATACATGCCTGTCACGCATGGGGTCACGGGTTCGAGTCCCGTACGCACCGCCTCAATTATTGAGGTGCGTTAGTTCAGTTGGTTAGAATACATGCCTGTCACGCATGGGGTCACGGGTTCGAGTCCCGTACGCACCGCAAAAAGGAATCCATAAAGGGTTCCTTTTTTGTTTTATATACCATGATTATTTTTTCTTTGGCATTGATTCCCAAAAATGGAGGTATTGTGTTGCTACTTTGATGTGGTCGTGATGTCGTACTACATATTGGCGGCTATCTGCCGACAAGTGGGCGATACATTCGGGATGTAACACCAATTGTTCAAGCTTTCTATATACATCATCTTCATCAGGCAGTACATTGATGATGGGGCGCAACTCTGTTTCATGAAGGATTTCATAATTCTCAGGTTCTCCACCTCCTACAAGAATCAATCCTTTCCCCATAGCCAACAGGCCGTTCATGGCCGGTGTGTAGGAATAAAGCTGGTCCAGAAGTGCATCAGAGGAGTTCATCATGTGTTGGTATTCCTCGTATGGCACAGATTCGGCTTTGACTATTTCGCATTGTATCGGATAAGCCTGTTTCAGACGTTCCAATGCGCGCAGCATGATGTCTGTCCCTTTGTAAGCACTACGCGTGCGTTGTATGCCAATGAAAAAGCGTACAGGCCTATTCTCTTCACGTGTCTCTATTGGGCTGAGGCTTTGGATATTGATAGGGAAGGGGATAAAACTTGTCTTTTGGGGAAAATGGGGTTGGTAGCAAGCGTAGTATTCATACAATCCTGTGGGTATTCCGTCACAATCATTGGCTATATACCTGTTCAGTTCCCCTTTTTCTCCATGAATCCAATCGGCGATTTCCGCACGGATATTTTCGCTGTCACGTAAGGTTGTTCCAAAATTGAAGTCAGAGTATCGGAAGGTTTGGGTAGTTGTACAAGTGTGTACCCAATAATAGTCCATTCCATATCCTCCAAGAAATACTTTTCCGTTATGTTTGCGCAGATAGTTGTAGATGGGGTATAGACGGGACGGTTTCAGTTCGAAGAAACAAGGGTTGATGAGCTGGACTATATCGTATCCACGAAGACGCGGGAGGGTGGATAGAACCTTGGCATAGTATTTTATTCCGTCCCAACGGCTTTGGGTAGGGCGTACTATGGAGATATCTCGTGGATAGTTTTTCCAGAAATCCCCATTGGATACTACACATACCTTGTGTCCGAGTGTTCGGAGGCCTTCTGCCAAAGTCCAATGCACATTGCTATATTCTCCTATCAGTAATATTTTCATTATGTGAACTTTCTGTGTGACTGATGCGCTTTTCGTTTCAATAACTTGCGAAGCAGGATGCGGCTCCATCCATGGTTCGCCAATAAACTGAAAATGGTATATTGGCTGGTATAGTTGCAATCTCTCAAAGGAAAGAGGTCAAGGGATTTTAATTGCGGTTCATAGATTTTCCATTCAGCTTTCCATGACGGGTGTGTCAATATGCGTCTTATGATATCTACCGTAAGTGAGTTCAGTTTTCTTTCCAACCCCGAAGTGTCGCTCTGCTTTTGTCGTGAGATATGCAGATAGTCGTACACCGTGAGGATGGCTCTATAATGATATTGGATGAGTTCTGATTGCCTTTCTTCCGAAGGGGTCAATGTGATGGAGTCTGCACGCTTGTAGTAGGCATAAACCTTTGCATTGCTTCGGATGATGCTATGTGCATTGTCGTGTAAGATAGTGGTGAAGGCCTCATCTTCAATAAATCCTTCTTCCACAAATGTTAATCCTATGTGATTGCAAAGTTCCTTTTTGAACAGATAGACACAGGCCATACCTGGCAAATGGGATGTTTGCATATAAGTTTTACCTGAGAACGGAGGGGTGAATGTCAGAGGCGAAGGTTGTGCCGGATGTTCTTGCTCCATGGACGTGCAGAATCGGTAATCGATTCGCATGATGTCACACTCGGTTTTTTTTGTCTCTTCCCATACTGGAGGTAGGGAATCTTTGTATAGGTAGTCATCTGCATCAAGGAACAAGATATAGTCTCCTTGTGCCTGTTTCATGCCATGGTTTCTGGCTGCTCCCAGTCCCCGATGTCCGATACGATGCCAGTGTATTTGGTTGCTTTCACTGAATCTCGCTTTTGCTTGTGCCGGTTGGATGTCTGAACCGTCATCCACGAGGATGATTTCATACTCTTTGGAAGAAATACCCACATCCTGTACACTGGTGAGGCTTCGGATAAGGTATTTGTCCTCTATGTTATAATACGGTATGATGATAGATAGCAACATAATTGATTATCATTTATTGGAACGGGCAGATCCATTTTCCGCTATAGCAAAAGCAGTGTGTCCTAAGGCCCAAAAGCATAAGTGGAAGGTTCTTCACTTTGGCTCTCATTCCACAGGATGCTTGTATGAGATATCGGGTGTCGGGTTTCAACGATAGAAGGTGATTATAGACCTGTGTGATGAGGTGCTGTTGTGTATCATTCCTCAACCCGTTTTCGTCAAGGCTTCTCAGCAAATCTATAAGGATATTGGTTATTTGCCAGAAATACCGGGCTTTGTATCTTGGATGGATAGGGTATGTGGTTGATGCCAGTTCAGATATGACGGGGCAATGGTGTGCCAATGCATCATTGAATGCATGGTGTGTGGCCGTAGTGGTGATGGAACTCTGTCTGTAACGGTAAAAATATTGTGCTTCAGAAGATGACAATCGGCAAAAGGTGATACTTTGGGCCGTCCTCATCAATTTGGGGACAGTGTGTATGTCTTCAAATGTATGTCCTTCTGGAAAGCGTATCTTTTCGAACAGATGTTTGCGGAAAAATTTGTTACATGCATATGTGTGTGCCATACCGTCCATTTCAATCCATGAAATCCAAGATTGGGGGAATGTGTGTGTCAAATCTGCGTCTGTTGCATTTCCATAAACATAGTGTGACGGTGAATTGTAATATACATGGATAGGCATCTCTACGATGTCTGTTCTTGTATTGTTGTTGTATGCTGAATCCATAGCCTTTGCAAGATACTCTTGTCCGATGTAATCGTCCGAATCGATGAAGGTCAGATATTCACCCTTGGCTATCTCTATTCCCGTATTGCGTGCGGCGCTGAGTCCCCCATTCTGCTTGCGGTGTATGACATGGATACGTTCATCCTTTTGTGCGTAAGCATCACATATGGCTCCGCAACTGTCAGGAGACTGGTCATCTACCAATATCAGTTCGAAGTCACGGAAGGTTTGTTGCAGAATGCTGTCTATACATTCGTGCAAATATGCTTCCACCTTATAAATTGGCACAATAATGCTTAGTTTCATGGATTTTCTATAAAATATATCTCAAAAACTTTACAAAGATAAGGTAAAATCGTGAATAAAACACTATCTTTGCGCAATATTGTTTAACAGCTATGCATAAATACGAAGAAAAGGAACAAGAGACTTCATATGACCATATCATCAAATACACAGGAGTTTTTGGTGGTGTCCAGGGGGTGAATCTCTTGGTTTCTATTATTCGTAATAAGTTAGCATCCATGTTGTTAGGCCCTTCAGGATTAGGGCTTGTTTCCCTTTATAATACAGCCTCTTCATTGCTTGGTAATGCTACCAATTTCGGCGTACCCTTCAGTGCCGTCCGTCATATCTCGGAATTGTATGAGAAAGGGGATAGGACAGAGTTGGAGAGGTTTGTCAGCGTGGTGCGCGGATGGAGTCTTTTGACTGCGTTATTGGGCATTCTGGTATGTTGTTTGTGTGCACCATTTTTGAGTCATGCCTATTTTGATGATACCAGCCAATGGTTGACTTTCCTATTGCTTTCTCCTGCAGTAGGTTTGGCGGCTTTGTCAGGCGGTGAATTGGCCATACTCAAAGGTATCCGTTGGTTGAAAAGAATCGCGATACAGTCACTGCTAAACTCCTTGTTCGCTGTGGCTCTGACTATTCCTTTATATTATATTTTTGGGAAGAGCGTGATTGTCCTGTCGTTGGTATTGGTTGCTCTATCCACATTCTTGACCACCATCTATTTCTCTCTTCGTGCATTCCCGATTTCTTCCCTGTCAGGAAAATATTTTTCTCTAACAGGGGGCGAAAAAATGATTAAGTTAGGTCTTGCTTTTGTGTTTGCTGGTATTCTTGGTAGTGGAGTGGATTTTGCCATTCGTACTTACTTGATGCAAGTAGGGTCGGAAGCGGTGGTAGGATTGTATAATGCCGGTTATGTGATAACCTTTTCATATGCCTCTATTGTGTTTGTGGCGATGGAAACGGATTATTTTCCTCGTCTTTCAGCTGTCAATCAGGATATCCGGCTTTCTAATGATGTGGTGAATCGTCAGATAGAGGTGTCGTTGTTGTTGATTTCTCCTTTGTTGGTCGGTTTCCTCGTTTTTCTTCCAATATTGGTGCCGTTGCTGTATACTTCAGAATTTCTTCCAGTCATAGCTATGGCTCAATGTGCTCTGCTCGGCATGTA
This sequence comes from Phocaeicola sp., assembly GCA_045545095.1. Taxonomy (GTDB): domain Bacteria; phylum Bacteroidota; class Bacteroidia; order Bacteroidales; family Bacteroidaceae; genus Phocaeicola_A. Next base: position 14,632 of record JAZQAG010000030.1, read on the forward strand.
TGTGCGTGCGGTAGCTTTGCCTATTGCATATTTGTCTTTGGCTAAAGGGCGCTCGCGAGTCTATCTGTTTACAGAATCCTTGTATGATGTGGTGGCCGTCATATTGGTTATATCGGGATACTCTTTAGGAGGGCTCCGCGGTACAGGTATAGCACTTGCTTTGGCTGCTTTGTTTGATTTGATTCTGGTATGGCTCACTTGCCGTACAATGTATGGTTTCCGCATTTCCATACGTTCTATCCGTCTGTTTTTCCTGCAGATTTCATTGGGCATATTGACATTAGTGTCAGTCCTTCTGTTTGAAGGTTGGTATTATTGGTTGGTGGGATGTGGCTTGTTGTGTCTGTCGGCTCTTTTCTCCTTCCGTGTCCTAAAAAAAGAGACTTCTCTTTTACAGGTAATTAGAAAAAAGATAGTAAACCGCTTTTTCAGGAAAGGGGAAATGTCATGAAAATAACAGTACTGGTCGCAGTCTATAATACTTCCGCTTATCTTCCAACCTGTTTGGAATCACTTATAAGCCAGACTCATAAGGATTTGCAGATTATCTGTATAGATGATGCCTCTACTGATAATTCGTTGCAGATATTGCGGGAATATGCCTCAAAAGATGACCGTATCCTTGTGTTGGCCCAATCCGTCAACAAAGGGCAAGCCGAGGCGCGTAATTTGGGGTTGCAGCATGCCGAGGGAGATTATGTGACGATGCTTGATAGTGATGACTGGTTTGCTCCTGATGCCATAGAGAAGGCCTGCCGTGTAGCTTCTTTGGACGAATGTAATGATTGCATTGTTTTTGATGTTGTTCATCATGATGAAAATACTGGTCGTGAATGGGGCTACGGGTATCGTTCGAATGGTAGCGAGTGGAGTGGGGAAGAAGCTTTTCGTCTGAGTTTGGATTGGAGTATTCATGGTTTGTATATGGTTCGTCGTTCCATCCATTTGGCTTATCCTTATGATACGACCTGCCGTCTTTATAGTGACGATAATACGACCCGTCTGCACTATCTTCATTCCCGTCGTGTTTTACGTTGTGAAGGCCTCTATTATTATCGTCAGCATAGTGCTTCGATGACTCATTCCATCACTCCGTTGCGCTTCCTTTATTTGGATGCAAACTATAGCATGAAACGAACGCTGATTTCTGAGGGTATTTCTGACATATTGATTGATAAATATGAAGAGCACCGTTGGTTGAATATAGTGGGATTATACGTGTTTTATAGAATAAATAAAGATTCATTTACGCCTGAAGAACAGCAAAATATAATATCCAAATTGAGATATTTCCATTCTACTATTGAAACTCACCGGTTGCCATGTAGCTTAAAATTGAAATTTGGTTACATTCCATCCCCCTCATATCCGACTTTGTTTGAGTGGCAGAATTGTTTATATATTCTTGCTCGTAAAGTGCTCTATAAACTCTTGAGTAAACCTCTTCCTGCTATTGCCTGAATCTTTATTTGCGAAGGATGGGATTCACTTTTTTTATTATGTAAATTGGTTTCTGTCTTATGATTTGAAAAATCATAAAAACAGAATGAATATACATTTTTTGCCTGTAAAGTGTTAAATATCCTTTACTTAGTATTTAATAATGTGTGTACTCTTGAAGTATTGGCATATAAATTGTATTTTTGCAGCATATTTATGTTAAAATCACTATGGAGTTTTGTACATTGTGCGCTGTACAATGTATTTTTTCATGTGTGTCATAATTGAAGTGTGAGGAGAGAAAATAATTTATTTATAATTCAAAAAAAACGAGATTTTCTAAGTATGAGAAAAAACTATCTGAAGAGTTTTCTGATGATGTGCGGCATGTGTGCTGCCACTATGGTTATGGCTGATAATACAGCTGTAGCCACTAAGGCCGTGTATTCGTATGGAGCCATGTTGGATGAGGGATATAGTGCTCTGCCAACTAATGTTGTCCGTTCATTCTATGATGCCGAAAACAAACTGGTCCGTAGCTTGGAGGCCGAAATAATGTTGGCTGATTCCGAAGGTACTCCTCAAATAGAGGTGCCAGGCCAAGAGATACCCAAAGTTTATACGGCTTATGAATACGATGGTGAAGGTAAATTGTTGAAAGTACGTACCCGTAAGAATGGTTTTTATAGTGCCTTTGACAGAGTATGGCAGGATTATACCGATGCCGAGACTTATGAATACGATGACAATGGTAAACTGATAAAGAAAACCGATATCACCTATATCACAAATTATGTGTGGGAGGGCGACAATCTGGTGGAAGAAACAGCTTACTATGTAACTGACGGTGGTTGGAGTAATACATGGAAATATACTGCCTTTGCAGAGGGTGAAGCCAATCGTCCTACGATGGCAATCTTTTCCGATAAATGGAATAACCGTTATGTCTATGAGTATGGTTACGATGCAGATGGTCATAAAATACTTTTATCAGAGTATAAAGCCGCCAATGTAGAGACTGATGCCAACGGTGTCGTTGTCAAAGCTGACAAGGGTGTACTCTATTCACAGACGACATGGAGTTATACTGACGGGGTTTTGACAGAAGAGCAGAAAGGCTATTGGAACAGTTCTTCATCCAGTGTTACTCCTGAAACAAAAGTAACCTATACGGTTAAAGAAGATACTACAACGGTAGCTACTTTCCGCTATTTCAATGGTAAATGGGGACGTTTTGGCGGTGTCAAGAAACATGTCAAAGGAATTTTGGATGGCTCGACATCAGCTACAGGGCTGACAGTAACAGATGTGGCAAATGCTGTGAATGCCGTAGTTGTTACAGCTCAGGCTCCAGCTAACGCTCCAACTGATGGATGGATGGTTTATCGTAACGGCGTGGCTGTCGGTGAAGCAGCGTTGGTGGATGGCCAGTTAAGCTATCAGGATTCTCTTGTAGCCAATGGCGTGTGGGATTATTTCATCCAACATACGGATGGCAATACCAGTGAAATCGTATCCAAGAGGTTCAACACGAATCTCGTAGGTGTCAAGGGTGTCAAGTTCTTGAAAAACTCTCTGAATGAGACAGGCGATTACCAGGTGATATTTGCTTGGGCTGCTCCTAATACCACTCTTCCCGTGTTGGGATATAATGTCTATGCAGACCTTTCCACTGTTGAGACTAATCCGGCTCCTGAGAATGGTATGCAGATGATTGCTGCCGATTTGGCTTTGGATACTCTTACATGGCTCATTTCCGAAACAGAATTGAATCATAAGATTTATATCGAAACAGTTTACAGCATTGGTAAAGTGCGTAGTGCAGCTATTGATTTGACACTGCAGAAAGAAGAAAAACCTCATTATAAAAAAGTGGTTATGACTATGGGTGATGCCATGGGGCAAGCCAGCGATAATGAGGCAACTAAAGCTGAAACATATTACTACGATACAGATGGTAAACTGCTCCGTAAAATGATTTATGGAAAACTTCTTGGTGAAGATCCGGATGACCCCGACCAGATTTATGGTGCTGGTGACTGGATGCCGATGACTTATACCGCATATGATTATAATGAAGCAGGCCAGTTGGTTAATACTCGTGAGCGTCAGTATGGTGTGTTCAGCGGTTATAACAAGGCTTGGAATGAGTTTGAAGAGACTGGTTCGTTCAGCTATTACGAGGATGGTCGTATGAAAGAGGATACCACTACCAATCGTGTGTTCCATTACGAATATGATGGTGATAATCTGGTGAAAGAAACTTATGCCAATAGCCGCAATGTCATTATTTACTACAAATATTACAGCAATTTTACGGAAGGGTTGGTTAATTGCCCGCAATATGCTTTTGCCAATAGTCCCAGTGGCTTGACTACCAATAACCGTATCTATGAGTTCACATATGATGAAAATGGTAACAAGACTTCTTGCCGTTCTTATAAGTATGACAACTCTACCATCATCAAGGACGATGAGGGTAATGTCATTGGTGCAGAAAAGGGTACTCCTGATTTAGAGGAAATATGGACTTATGACAATGGAATTCTCGTCAAGTATGAGAAGAATCAGTGGAAAACAGCTAAAAATGCATACGAAGCTAACACTCGTATTGAATATACCCTTACTCCTATGGGTACAGAGGCTGTCACTTGGAAGTATTCTGTTGGTATTTGGGCTAAGGGAGGTACTCCGCAAATTACATGGGAATTACCCTTTGCTGGTATGGCTGCTACAAATCTGACTGTGACAGATGTGGAAGGTAAGGTAAATACCGTTCTGCTCAAAGCCACTAAGCCTACCGGTGCTTTGGCCACTACCGTATGGAATGTGTTCCGTAATGGAGTGAAGATTGGTGAGGCTACCACTTCAGGACGTTATGACATCACTTATGAGGATGCTAATGTTCCTAACGGACATTGGGATTATTTCATCCAGGCACAGGATAATCATGGACCTATCGGTGTAAATATCTCTAATGTTGTAGAAAAAGACATTGTTACAACTTTGCCTGCTGTCACTCAAATGAAGGTGGTGAAGAATGAGTACAATGATGTACAAGACTATGAATTGGTACTCAAGTGGAAGAAGCCTGTTACTGACCTTCCTATCCTTGGGTACAATGTGTATGTGGATGTGAAGGATATTACTAAGAATCCGTCACCCACTAATGGAACCCATTATTTCACTGATACCACTTACACGTTTACTTGGGCCAATGATGTGAATCCCGAGAAGTCCATCATGATTGAGACTGTATATAACATCGGTAAGGTGAAGAGTGCTCCTCTCAAAATCACTCTGATGAAGAAGGCACTTCCCAAGCAGATGAAGGCACAGATTACGTTGGGTGATGCTATGGGTAACACCAGTGATGCAGCTCCTACCAAAGCGGATATTTACTACTATGATGCAGACAATAAGGTGGCTGCCATGGTACGCTATGGCAAACTCTTGGGTGAAGATCCAGATGATCCCGACCAGATTTATGTTGCCGGTGATTGGATTCCTATGAATTATATCACTTATGATTATAATGAAAAGAATCAGCTTGTCCATACCCGTGAGCGTCAGTATGGTGTGTTCAGCGGTTATAACAAGGCTTGGAATGAGTTCGAGGAGACTGGTTCGTTCAGCTATTATGAAGATGGTCGTATGAAAGAGGATACCACTACCAACCGTGTATATCATTATGCATATGATGGTGACAATCTCGTGAAGGAAACTTATGCCAATAGCCGTAATATCATTATATATTACAAATACTACAGCAATTTTGTGGAAGGTCTGGTTAATTGTCCGCAATATGCCTTCGCAAACAGTCCTTATGGTCTGACTACCAATGACCGCATTTATGAGTACACATATGATGAAAATGGTAACAAGACCTCTTGTCGTGTGTATAAGTATGACAATTCAACCATCGTCAAGGACGATGAGGGTAATGTCATTGGTGCCGAGAAGGGAGATCTTGATTATGAGGAGATTTGGACTTACTGGGATAATGATTTGGTGAAGTATGAGAAGAACAAGTGGGATGCAAAGAAGGGAACTCTTGTAGGAGATAGTCGTACTGAATATACAGAGACTGAACTGGGTACCAAGTCTGTCACTTGGAGATACTCTGTCGGTATATGGGCCAAGTCTGGCAATCCGCAAGTGGTTATGAATGTTCCTTTTGACGGAGTTGCAGCCAGTGGACTTACTGTTACTGATGTGGAAGGTGCGGTGAATACTGTATCTCTTACAGCTCAAGCTCCTGCCGGTACTGCCTCTTCTACTGTATGGAATGTGTTCCGTAATGGTGTGAAGATTGGTAAGGCCAAGAATACTCGCGGAACATTGACATACGAGGATAAGGAGGTTGCTAATGGTAATTGGACATACTTCATCCAGGCACAAGACAATCACGGTGTTATGGGTGTGAATATCTCTAATGTTGTAGAGAGAACCATCTATACAGAATTGCCTGCAGTGACTGATATCAAAGTGTTGAAGAATGGATATAATGACGTGCAGGACTACGAAGTTGTTCTTGACTGGGAAGCACCGGTGACAGATCTTCCTATCAAGGGATACAACATGTTTGTGGATGTGAAAGAAATCACTAAGAATCCTTCTCCCGTCAACGGACTCCATCCTTTCGAGGAGACAACCTATACTTATACCGCAGCTAATGACGTAAATCCCAACAAGATCTTTATGGTAGAGACTGTATATAATATAGGTAAGGTGAAGAGTGAAGCCATTGCCGTTGTATTGCAAAAGGTAAATGCCATAGAGAATGTTACAGTAGATAATCTCCTGATGGTTGTTGGCAAGACCTTGCTTGTGAATGGTGAATATATCACACTCGACCTTTATGGTGTGAATGGTGTTCTGGTTGGCAACTATAGCGAGACCAATCGTATAGACCTTTCGGCTCTGAATAGTGGAGTCTATGTCGTACGTGTCAATACGGCAGAAGGTGTATTTACTGGTAAAATTGCATTGAAGTAATAACATCTTTGGCTGACGGCTTTTGGGTTGTCAGCCATAAACATTATATAATATACAATAATGAAACAAACTTTTGTATTTGCTGCTCTTCTGGCCATGTCTTCACTTTCAGTGATAGGGCAGGAGACATGTTTTGAGGCAGACTTTTATGATTTTCCTGAGAATATGACTATCATCTGTTATGATGAGATGCCTGTTAAAGGAGCTGATTTCAAGAAGATAAATATATCTCCGAATTGGGTGATAGCTACTGTGGACAGTGAAGATGGACTTGCAGCTGTAAGTACTTCACACCGTTCCTATGATCTTCCTACTGACAATTGGATGATTACTCCCCGTCTGACATTGCCTGCAGAGAATGCTTGTCTGAAGTGGACCTCTCGTGCCATCCATCATCAGCTTCGCGATGGTTATAAGGTGATGATTTCCACAACGGGAAACGAGTATTACGATTTTGAGGTTCTCTATTCAGTAGAAGAGGAAGAATATCTGTGGACCAAGCATTATGTCTCTTTGGAGAAATATGCAGGAAAGAAAGTCTATATCGCTTTCGTCCATGATAGCCAGAACAAGTTCCTGTTGGCTATCGATGATATTTTCGTTGGCCAGCCATCCAAGGCCGAATTCATCGCTAATGATTCCACCAAACTTTTTGCAGGTAATGTGGGTAATGTTCCTGTTCAGGGTAGCGCTATCAATAGTGGTATCAGCCTTAGTGATGCCACATTGACCTGTGTGGTGAACGATACCCTTACTCTGACCCAGGAAAACAGTTTGGCTGTATGGCCCAGCGGAGTGGAACAGCAGTACCATTTTGATGTTCCTGTCACTGTCGGTAAGGCTACTTATTACAAGGTGATGGCAGGCAACAATGTCATTGTGCAGGACAGTATCATCTGTTCATATTATCCCCGAACCATTTTCTTGGAGAAGGCTACCGGTACATGGTGTGTGAACTGTCCCGAAGTCATATCCTTCATCCATAAGGTGTCAGAGCGTTATGGAGAAAACTTCGTTCATGTCGAGGCCCATTGGGGGCCGGAGACTTATGGAAAGGACCCCTTACATCATGATACCTATACAGGAATGAATGGTATGAAGGTGAATAGCTATCCTATCGTATATATCAACCGTGACCGTACCAATTATATTTCCGGAGGTTCACCGGCACAAGGTATGGCTGCATTGAAACGCATACTCAACAAGCCTACAATAGCTAAGGTGGAGATGGATGTTACTTATGAAGGTGGGGATTCCATTCAAACAACCTCTCGTGTAACGTTTGCCAATGATACGGACAACTCTACCGGCAAGTTCCGCGTAGGTTATGTATTGGTTGAGAAACAGATTCAGCTCGAAACCACACGTCAGATTAATGGTGTAATCAACATCTCTCAAGGTGAATATTATTATTTGGCATCTCCTGTACCTACGGATTTGATGTTTTATGATAATGTGGTACGCAATGAGAATAAAGCCTTCTTGGGTATCAAGAACAGTCTTCCTTCAGCCATTGAGGGTGGGGTAGAATATACCGTTGAAGCCAAGATGGGTATCCCGGCTTCTGTCTTTGATAAGAACAATCTGGCCATCATTGCTATAGTGATGAATTACTATACGGACGAGGTGTTGAATGTGGTAGAGGTGGATGTTCCCGAAGACCCTTCGGCTATTCATCCTATCACACAAAAGGATAATGACGCAGATGTTTCCCTTTTTCTGAGCGAAGGGACATTGGCAGTCTCTTCCGCTACAGATATGCCTTTCACCGTAGAATTGCTTTCTGTAGATGGTCGCCATATTGCTGCTTCTGCTGGTTGTGGAACAGTCAACGTAACTCTTCCTGCCCAAACGGCTAAGGGTGTATATCTGGTGCGTATCAGTCAGAATGGTCATGTGCTGACAAAGAAAATTATACTTTGATTCTGAATAAAAAATAACATAAAACATAAATAATAAGACAATGAAGAAAAAACTGAATTTACTTCTATGCGCTTCGCTCTTTGGTATAGGGGCAATGGCACAAGAAATCTCCCAGCAGATACTCGTTGGTCCTGATGTATTGGTTGAGTATCAGGTGGTAAGCATGTCTGCCAATGGAAAGTGGGCATGTGGTAATGTGAACGATGGTGATGGCCGTGGTTTCATATGGGATCTTGTAAACAATGAGATTACCCAGATTGCGCCTCTCGGAACAACAGCTCCTGTGCTTGATGTTGCTGACGATGGTACGATGGTAGGTCTTTTCACCACTACTGAGGCTACCAGCAATGGTGCGGCTCAAGAAGTCGGTGGATATTACAAAGACGGCAAGTGGCACTATCTTCCCGGTTGTGGTATGGTTAATGGTATCAGCGATAATGGCAAGTATATAGCAGGTGTTACTTATCAGAATGGTCAGTACAAAGCTGCCACATGGACACTTGATGGAACTATGACTATTTGGGGTGATGGCTACGACAAGAAGATTGCGGCCAGTGCATACGATGTCAACAACGAAGGAACTATGGCATGTGGTTACGTTTACCATCCTAAAAAATATAACCGTACTCCAGTTCTTTGGACTCCCGATTCTATCATGTTGGAATACGATAATATTGGTCCCAACTCTTTGGCATGGAGCTTTTCTCCCAATGGCAAGAAAGTACTTGGCGACTTAGTAATCTATGATGTTGAAACAAAGGAGAAGACCGTGCTTGACATATCAGGATATGCAGGTTTCAAGCTCTATCGTATAACCAATAGTGGTATGGCTGTAGGTCAGTATATGCGTAGCCTTGGTGAAGCTATCCGTGCAGTTATTGTGATTGATGGTGTCATATATGATATGCAGGATTATCTTGAGTCAAAGGGTGTTGATCTTACAGGTTGGACACTTCTCCAGTGCGATGGTATTTCTGAGGATGAACAAACCTTTGCTGTCAATGCTTATGATACAGCAAATGTTCCTCGTCCATTGATTATCAGACTCAATGCAAACTTGAAAAATCCGGCACCTACATCTTTGAAGGCAACCCATTTTGAGGGTGTCAGTGTATGTCGTTTGGAGTGGGAGGCTCCTTTGGCTAATGTGGATGGTGTGAAGTCATATCAGATTTGGCGTAATGGAGAGAAGTTGACAGAGGTTCCTGCCGGTCAATACTCTTATTACGACCATGCTTTGCAGAACGGAACTTATGAGTATGCTGTATCAGCCATTTATGACGGCTGTGAGTCTGAGAAATCGCAGAGTGCTGTAGCTGTAGTAGCAGATTTTGTTTATCGTGCACCTCGTTATTTGAGTGCAGTGCCTTCTGGTGTTTGTGATTTGCGTCTTTCATGGAATGCTCCGCTGGCCAATACACCGGCTTTGAAGTATGGTTCTTCTACAGATAATATTCTATCGTTCGGTGGTGGTGATTATTCATTTGAACAGGCTGTCCGTTTTGATGCTGCTGATTGGTCAGTTTATGGAAATCAGGTGACTGGTGTCACTTTCTATCCTATGAACAAACAGAACAACTGGACGGTCAATTTCTATCTGGCTAAGGATACTTCGTTGATTTATTCCGAGATGTTGGATTGCAGTAATGTTACTTTTGGTGTTGAGAACACGGTAAAATTGAAGCAACCCTTCACGTTGCCTGAGGGAGAAGATATTTATGTTGGTATCTTTGTGGATGTGACCGGTTATGGTGGTTACCAGACTATGGGTGCCATCTTCAACAAGTGTAAGGCTGGTTATACAGATTTGCTTCGTCGTTTGGGCGAGCCTACATTCATGTCTTTGTATGAGAATGGTATGACCGATCCCAAAGGTGCTTATGAGTATTGTATCACTTTCCCCATCGGTATCTGTATGGCTGCTCCTGGTTTGAATTTGGACAATCAGGTCGTTTCTTACAAACTCTATACCAATGGTGTTGAGTCAGGAACAACAGATTTGCTCAATTATCGTCACAAGAAGTTGGAGAATGGTGAATATCGTTTTGGTGTATCGGCTGTATATAGCAACGGTGTAGAGAGTGAACAGGTGTATGTGGACCGTTTCTTTACCAAGAATACAGATGCTTATAAGGCCATCACAGAAGCAGTCCTTTCTACTGAAGATGGTGTGACAGTCAATGCTTCTTGGACAGCACCTATTGACGATGATGAAACCTATATCAGCTATTCTGGTGAAAACAATGTTGGAGGTTTGGCACCTACTGAAGATTATGGATACAGTGCACTTTATGCTGCCAAGTACGATAAGGACAAGTTAGCTGACTATGCTGGCTATCAGATAACTGATGTACGTTTGTTTATCACTGCAGATGCTGAGCATCGCATTATTATTCAGGAAAATGGTAAGACCGTTGTTGAAAAGGACCTTGAGCGTGGTATCGGTTATGCCAAGGGATTGTGGAATATTGTTAAGTTAGACGAGCCTATTACCATTAAGCCAAATGCTGAATATACATTGATTTTTGACTGTTATGATGTCGTTCCTGGTGAAGCTCCTATCGGTATGGATAATCAGTTGGCCTTCACAGATGAAGGTGATTTGTTCTCCGTAGATAATGGTGAGACCTGGACTTCTATAAGTGGAATGCAGTCAGAGGATTTTTATGGTAATTGGATGATGGGAATGATTATCCGTTCTCCGGAGACTTACCCATTACCAATTGTCGGTTACAATGTTGTTATTGACCGTAAGACGGTGACAGAGACTCCCATTACTGAAACCAATTTCTCTTACGAGGCAGGTACAGGAAATCATCAGGTTCGTATCGATGTCGTTTATGAAGGTCTGGATGAAACTGTCAGAGGTACAACTCATTTCATCGATATGGCCCAAGGTATTGAGGGTGTCGAGAACGCTATTGTCACTTTGGATATCACCGATACCCATGTAGCCGTATTGGGAGAAAACGTTTCTGATGTGAAGGCTTACAATGCTGCGGGTGCTCTGGTGGCCCAAAGTTCAAGCAATCTCCTCAATGTCTCTTCTCTCAATGCTGGTATCTATGTGTTGACAGCCGTAGTTGATGGCCAGTTGCTCCGTCAGAAGATACAAATCAGATAAAATACTCTATCAGTCTCTTGTTGCAGTTCGTTTGACATACGTTTCGGTTTGCGACAAGAGACTGTTTTCTCAGACTAACAATTCAAACATATAAAGGTAAAAATGAATATGTGGAATAAATCATTGCTTTTGGTTGCAGCCTTGTTGGCGGGTAGTGCATCTTTTGCACAAACCACTATCGGTTACACCAATGGTGCGTTGAACAAGAATGATATTGTCCGTTTCGGAAACACCGAGAAACAGGGTATGGCTATCTATATTGATGCTGAGAAGGCTGCCATGCTGAAAGGGGCATCCGTAACGAGCATCTTGACCTATGTGAGCACAACCCAAGTGTCGAATGGCACACTCTTTATCACCAAGGAGTTGGGCGGTACTTCACTTTATGAGCAGGCTTTCAAGCCTACATCTTCTCGTGAAAAAATGTATGAATATGCCCTCAATACTCCTTACATTCTCGATGGAGAGGCATTCTATGTGGGTCATGTTGTAGAGGTGGCTACCAGCTACAAGCCTCTTTCTTTCGACCTCTCAAGCAATTTTGAGGCAGGTATCTCATGGGTTTATAAGGAAGGCGAGTGGATGGATGTTTCTCAAAAGGGCTTTGGTGCTCCCAATATCCAGTTCAAGGTTTCTGGCATCGATAGTTTTACAGATCTGATGGTCAAACCCATAGTTCCCGTAGGATATCAGGTAGCTGGCAAACCTCAAGTCTTCAATGGTCAGGTATTCAACTTCGGTACCGAGACCATCACCTCTTTCGACCTCACTTGTAAGGTTGGTGAAGCAGCTTCTGTCACTTCACAGGTTACAGGCATTTCATTGGCATCAGGCAAAACCTATGATTTCACTTTGCCTGAATATCTTACCCAAGAGTCAGGTCTGTTGGATTTGGAAGTGAGCGTAACCAATATCAATGGTAGCAGTGATGCTGAAGTGACCGATAATACAGCCAAGAGCTCTGTGTTCTTCTATCCTGCAGGCATAGAGAAAAAGATTCTTGTCGAAACCTTTACTGGTCAGACTTGCCCTAACTGTCCCACAGGTCATACCAATCTGGCAAATGCCATGAAAGGTCTCGAGAGTGAGTTTATCGAAGTGGCTCATCATGCAGGTTATTATCCCGACCAGTTCACGTTGGAAGAGGACTATGTATATACATGGCTTTATGGCACATCTGGTACTTATGCTCCTGCTGCGATGTTCAACCGCTCATTGATTAGCGATATCAGTACAACTTCAGTGGTTTTTGCCACTACTGATGCTACGACTACACGTACAGCTGTTCAGGCCTTCCGTAACACACAGCCTTATGTGGATATCAAGATGTACAATGAATTTGACACTGCTGCCCGTGCTGGAAAGGTGGTAGTCGATGTTTATACCTATGTAGAACCTTCTTCATCTATACATACGTTGAACGTATGGTTTGTACAGGATGGTTTGGAGGCTATGCAAGCCAATGGTAGTTCAAACTACGTACACAATCATGTGTTCCGTGGTTCATTGAACAATAGTGCTTGGGGTCAGCAGATTCATTTGAATGTCGGCGAGTCAAAGCGTTATACCTTTGATTATACATTGCCCGATTCAATCGCCTGCAACTATGGTAGCTATGCAGGACGTTCCACTTTCGAAGCTGTACCTGCAGATATGCAGATTGTGGCTTTTGTAAGCGATTTCAGCGAGTCAGACCCTACAGCTTGCAATGTATATAATGCAGCCAAAATAGCTATCCTTGCCGATAATATGGCCGATGCTGAAGGTATTGAAGAGAATGTTCAGGCTCCGTCAGCCAAACCTGTTCTTCGTCTGGAAGGCAATCAGCTTGTCCTGCCTGTTGCATTTGCCAAGGCCGAAGTCTATACCGCAGCAGGCAGTCTGGTGCGTAGTATATCAGCTGATGTGGACAGAGTATCACTTCCCGCAGGCTTCTATGTAGTTCGCGTACAAGCTTTGGATGGAACTGTATCTGCCGCCAAGATAATGGTCCGGTAACTACTACGACAGTTCTCTACAAATATAATATTTCAATGGAAATTATATGATTAGACGTATATTAACCATAACCTTGACCTTGCTTGCTCTGACATCTTCCATGATGGGGCAGAGCAAGGTCTCTCCTTTTACCACCAACTATATGCGTGGGCAGCAGACCTTGACACGTTCAACCGTAGCTGATGAGGTGGTCAGTTGCTATATCCATACCGTTGGGGCAGCTGATGTTTCTGCTATCGAGGCTTTGGGGGCAAAGGTAACTGTTCAGCTCGATGGTATTCTTATAGCACGAGTACCGTTGTCTGTCATCGGGCAGTTGGCAACGTTGGATTTCATCAAATATATCCAGATGGGTACTCCTGTCCGTGAAATGATGGACAAGGCCCGTGCCGTTTCTGGTGTAGATAAAGTTCTTGGTGCCGAGGCTTTGGATATGCCTTATACAGGCAAAGGGGTTGTCGTAGGCATCATTGATGGTGGTTTCGACTATACCCATCCCGCATTTTTTGATGATGCTACCGGTGCTTTACGTATCAAGCGTGTATGGGAACAAGGTACAACAGAAGGCAATGCACCCGAAGGCTTCGGATATGGTATTGAACTGACTACCGAAGAGTCCATTCTTGCTGCTGCAGCCGACAATAGCACCCAATCACATGGTTCGCACGTGGCTGCCATTGCGGCAGGTGCCAATAGGGTAGAGGGTAATCCATATTACGGTATTGCTCCTGATGCAGACATCGTACTGGTCAGCAAAGGTGTCACTACGGCTAACTGTGCCAATATCTCCGATGCTATAGCCTATATCTACAATTATGCTGACGAGGTGGGCAAGCCTTGTGTCGTCAATATGAGTCTTGGATGGAATCAAGGACCGCATGATGGAACTTCAGCTTTCGATAATGTGGCAGATCAGTTGCAAGGTCCGGGACGTGTGTTGGTAGGTTCTATGGGAAACTATGGAAACGATGCAGTGCATGTGAGCAAGACTTTCACTGGGGCAGAAGATTCTCCACTCAAAGCTATGGTCTATTACAAAGTTTCTCCCACAGCCTCCAATGTTGGCGGTGAGATTGATATTTGGGGAGAAAAAGGCATGGAGTTCGACCTCAAGGTCATAGTTACTCGTACCAGCGATGGTGAGGAGGTCGTAGCATCCGAAGTGATGAATGTCTCTGCTTCCGAAGGTACTACCCAGGAGTTCACACTCAGCGGTCGTATGAAGGGTAATGTCATCATTACCACCGAAGTAAATCCACTTAATGGCAAGCCCCATGCTTTCCTTACACTTGGTGTGACAAGTCGTGGTATGGGTATGACCATAGGTGTTGTCGTAACACCTCGTTCTGCTGGTACAGTACATGCTTGGGCAGATGCCGGATATACGACTTTTGAGACAGAAGTACCTGAAGGTTGGACTGCAGGCGACAAGAATTATACATTGTGCGAAATTGGTGGAACGGGAAAGGAGATAATCTCAGTAGGAGCCTATGTGAGCAGTGATACCTATGTGGAATACGGTTCCACACAGACCAAGCGTACCGATGAGAAGTTAGGCTCTATTGCCTCATTCTCCAGTGTTGGTCCTACTATCGATGGTCGTATCAAACCCGACATCTTGGCACCAGGCAGTTTCATAGCTTCAGCAGTCAATTCCTATGACGCCTATCGTTCTTCTTATCCTTCGGCATTGGTTGTCGCAAAGGATGACCGCGCCTATTACTATTCCTATATGCAAGGAACTTCGATGGCGGCACCTTTTGTCAGTGGAGTGATAGCCACTTGGCTGCAGGCACATCCTACCTTGGATTCCGAGGCCATTCGCTCTGTCTTGTCAAAGACTGCGGTCAACGATGATTATACCACAACCGCTACCAGCGGATACGGAAAGATTGATGCCTATAACGGCTTGCGTGAAGTTCTTGCTTTGGCGGCAGGCATAGACCCTGTGATGAATGCACAATACAGTTGTCTGCTTACCCGTACAAATGCATCAGACTGGACACTCCATTACCTCGAGACTGTAGAAGCTCATACCGTTACGGTTTTCGATGTGGCAGGCCATCAGGTATCTTCATTTGCTCTTCCTGCCATGCAGCAAGGTTCATCTTACACTTTGCCTCTCGGCCAGCTTGCGTCAGGCATATATCTGGTAAAGGCAGGAGAAAAGACCTTCAAGATAGTCCTATAAAAAGAGTCTGACAAGGGATGATATAATTGAAAAGGGCAGGTAGTTTTCACTATCTGCCCTTCCCTTTTGTATTAATCGTGTGTTTCTCAATAATTATGCGTTTCTCTTCATTTTGCGTCTTAGTCAGCCGCATTGACGTAGAGGAATCGCTTGATGCTCTTCTTCGGAGTCTTCTCGAATTCCTCCTTCATGATGATGAAACGTGTCACTTGTGAATAATTGGGAACCATGGTGTTCAGTTCCTGGATATTGGCCTGCATCACCTCGTTGAGTTCCTCTTCGGTCATTTCACCAGCTTCATCGTAATCGGGGTGAATCAGTGCTACCAGCTTCTCATTCTTCTGTATGATGACACTTTCCGATACCAAATTCAGGTTGTTCAACTTGTCTTCAATCTCCTCCGGATAGATATTCTGTCCCGAAGCACTCAGCAACATGTTCTTTGAACGTCCTTTGATGGTCACGTTACCCTCTGCATCGATGATACCCAAGTCACCAGTATGCAACCAGCCGTCAGCATCGATGGCTTCGCGTGTAGCCTCTTCGTTCTTGTAATAGCCCAGCATCACGTTGTCACCACGGCAAACAATTTCGCCAACGATGTTTTCAGGGTCGGGACTCAATACCTTCACCTCCATACGTGGAGCCTGCTTACCGCATGAAGCAGCTTTGAAGCGTTTCCAGTCTTCATAGCAGATGATGGGTCCGCATTCCGTCATACCATAGCCTACCGTATAGGGGAAGTCTATCATGCGGAGGAACTTCTCTACATCCTGATTGAAAGCAGCACCACCTACAATCACCTCGTAGAAACGTCCGCCGAATGCGTCAATGACCTTCTGTCGAACCGAAGCCTTGATCTTGTCGTTGATGATAGGCACTTTCAGCAATATCTTCATTGTCGGAGTCTGCAACTTGGGCAGCACGGCCTTCTTCATAATCTTCTCGATAATCAGAGGTACGGCAATCACGATATGTGGTTTCACATCAGCAAAAGCCTGGAAGATAATCTTCGGACTCGGTACACGGGTCAGGAAGTAGATGTGCAATCCTTGGCAGAACTCATAGAGGAATTCGAAAGCCAAGCCATACATGTGAGCCATAGGAAGCATGGACACAACGCTGCTTCCCGGTTTCAGGTTGATGACTTCTTTAGCAAATTCCACGTTTGACAACAGCGAACGGAAGGGCAACATTACACCCTTTGACATACCCGTACTTCCTGATGTATAGTTGATGATTGCCAGTTGGTCACGCGAAGCCTCATGTTCATATTTGATATGTTCTACGCGGAAGTTCTTAGGGTATTTGTGACCGAACATTTCATTAAGATGTTCGCGTGCGTAAGTCAGTTTCTCCGAACGGCTCACCAACAGCGAGAAGTCGTTCACCAGAATGATACCTTGCAAGGCAGGCATCTGTTCTGCATCCAAAGTAGGCCATACGGCATCACCCACAAACATGAACTTGGCATCCGAATGGTTCACAATATTGTGTACCACTTCCGGGGTGAACTCATGCAAGATAGGTACAGCCACAGCCCCATAAGTCACTGTAGCCAGAAAAGCCACTCCCCAATGTGAAGAGTTACGGCCGCAGATAGCAATTTTATCACCTTTCTCCACACCGCCTTCAGCCATGAGGATATGCATTTTCTCAATTTTACGGGCTACATCTTTATATTGCAGTGTACTACCGTTATAGTCAGTCAACGCATCGAGATCCCAATTCTTTTTCAGGCTCTCTTCTATATGACCAATAAAAG
The DNA here is from genome assembly GCA_045545095.1 of Phocaeicola sp. Taxonomy (GTDB): domain Bacteria; phylum Bacteroidota; class Bacteroidia; order Bacteroidales; family Bacteroidaceae; genus Phocaeicola_A. Next base: position 32,071 of record JAZQAG010000030.1, read on the forward strand.
TACGTTCCATATTCTGTATATTATTGCACATTCTTGGTTAGATTGTGCAAATATATAGCTTTAAATTCGTACTGCAAAGAAATGGAACAACAAATTGCACAAAATCGTCATTTTTGTGCCATTTTGGAAAAAATGACCAATCATATCCCCCCATTTTCCCCATCTTCACCTTCCGATTCAACCAAATGACGACTTCCTTCTTCCTAAAGGACAAAAAACTCCCCCGCCGCATATGTTATGGGGCAGGGGAGAATAAGGACAAAATGGAATGCATTTATTTCATCCTGCTTCCCCGTCCATCCACATTTGGAATGTAGATGTCCTTAGTCGTGCGTTTGAAACGTACATTGCAATCAACTTGTAACATTGCAAATATTTATGCTCTAACAACATCCGCGTTGTAAAGGCAGATGGACGGGGGAATAGAAGAGAGTTCATTATTTATCAATTCCCTGATTCCATTGCTGGTATGTCAAACGAATTGGTCATGTCGTTGAAGTAATAGTATTTGCCAATCTCTAATGGCAACTTTCCTAATGCTACATTCAATTTATCCCCATTACTCATAAATATATCAGCTGAAAGAATGTGAGTAAAATTAAATCCATTGTCCCAATTTGACCATGATTTCTCTTTAGCAAAAATCCAATAACAAGAATTGTCATGATTAAGTGACTTTTCACCAATATTTAATACAATATCAGATTTATTTTCTGTGTCAAACAATAGCAGGAATGAGTCGTATATAGCTTTTAACGTAAGTGTTTTCATGTCCTTTTTTATAGATACTTTTTCATTAAACTTCATATATACGGAATCAGAAGGTAAAGAAGCTCTATCTGCATATTTTTCAATAGGAATAGAATATCCGATTACTGAATACTCTCCCTCTGGCAACCTTATGTTTTTTGTTGATTCCCATTGTCCATTTATAGTTAATACAGTTTCAGAGCCTATTATAAATTCCAAATGATAATTCTTCGGAGTCAGTACCTTTGTCCTGATATACTTTTCATAAAACGCAGTATAAACTTCACTGCCCGTTGCACGTGTCATATTGCCGCTTTCCATGAATGTATAATCAAGAGTTAATTCTACCTCTTGAGGTTCTTGAATCGATGATTCTTCACTTGAACACCCTGTCACTACCAAGCCCGACACAAACACCAGTATCAATGGCCAACTTAAAAAACTGATTCTTTTCATTTTGATTGTTTATTTTAAAGTTTTACGCATTATTGCCTCTTTCCCATTTCAGCAACCGTCCAACGCAAAACTTCATATAGGATAGGTATAAAAAGAAAGCGTAGACGTTCGCCATATTCCACTCAGGCTCACCACAAGCCCCTAACGTACTATGGGTTAAGTCTACGCATATGCGCAAACCTCACCATACGTTAGGTTGTTCAACAATAGCTCGCTTTCTTTAGTCGAGGTGGTGATTCGAGTGGAAAATGAGCAATCAAAATGTCTTGTGCCTTACCCTATATGGATAAGCACGCCACAAAGGTAAACAATGTTTTTGGAAAAGCAAAAGAGTTGAGGAATTATCTTTCATTTCTTAATTATAGTCTTCACTTTTTATGATGTAATATTACCATGGCTTATAGACGGTTGTTGGGGGGATTCCACTTTCATGTATATGTATTATATTATATTCATTAATTTCATTGGAAATATCATTATTATAGCTTGAATTTATATTTTTTGCTAAATTTTCGCTATTTCCGATAGTCGTAATCCCTTTTTCTTGACCACTCGGAACGGTGATTTCCACTTTTTTGTCTTGTTTTCGTAGATCATTGTTCTTCTTTTCCATTCTTTCGTAAAGCAAATTCTCGGCTGTCTGCCATTTTGGAAGATTGTCTTGTGTTATCGTCATATTTACTTTGTAAGTCGGGCTTTCGTGGTCGATGATGGTGTATGTATTTGCTAATACTTTATAGACATTGTGCTTGGTGACAAACGTACAACCTATGGTTGCTTTGAAAGCCTCCTTGTTGCTTACCTTTTTTCCGATTCCCCAAATGGGTAATTGTATTTGTCGGTTATGTTTTTTTAGAAGCTTGTGCTTGATGGCGAACTTGATGACTTTTTCCGCTTTGCTTTTCGATATGTTCAGTCGGGTGGCTATCCCTTCGTAAGAAAGTCCGTTTTCCTTGTACTCCCTTGTGATGTGATGCTTGCGACAATATTTGCAGGCTTTTTTGAAATTGTCGTCTTTCTTTGGGTTGAATCGGATGTCAGTCATTTTCTTAACGTACTCTTTTCTTCTGATGATTTCCATAATCACAACTGTATAGAGGCCCATCTCTATGTCGTTGAATGTATGAAACTGTTCGAAATCCAAAGGTGGCATATTCCTGCTTTCTGATTTGCTTGAAAGGCTTTTGAATACAATATCACCATTTGGGCGTTCCTCGATAAGCTTCATCTCCGACAGTCTCAGAAGATATTTCTCAATGGACTTTGCGTGTAGTCCTGTCATCTTGTGCAGCTTGTTGATAGTACACTTTGTTACAGTGGATGAAACAAGGTTTTGTTGCTTCATCATTACACTGAATGCTATTGCTCTGGCATAGTCCTGCCCAAGCGAAATTCTTTCAAATAATTTCTTATTGAGATACTTCATAGCTAAAATATTTTTGAATTTATGGTTGCAAATATGTATAATACTTCGTGGTTAACAAAAGTTAGTTTCATTTATTTGCGCCATAATGGTGCAAATAGTTTTACTTTTGCTTACCGTTAATCATTCACCGTCCACCGTTAAAACTTACGGTTCTCCGAGTGCATCGAAGATAAGGCGGACTTGTTTGGGGGTGAATGTACGTTGCTTTTCGTTGTATCCGGTGTCAAAAAGATTTTGCATAAGGGTGGGGTGGTGATGCATCCAATGTGAGAACCGCTTGCGGGCTGCCGAGGCTGAAATGTCGGGGTTGTACATGCATGAGAGTTCTCCTTTGCCATAGCAGCGTATGGGAGTTTCGTAGAGGTGGTTTCCGCCATTCTTCTGATGGCTTTCGACCGATGTTCCGGAGGTCTTTTCTGTTGTGTCTTTCATTCTTTTAGTGAGTTTTTAATATGTATTTATACTTTGTAGGATACCTCTTGCCTTGAGTGTATAGTTTGAAAAGATTGTTTACTTTCCATAGCTTTGTTATCCCTTACAAAGGTATAAAATTTTTATTGTTTGTGCAACTTTTTATGTGAAAATAATCACTATCAATGTTCCAAAATATTATATATTTTTGTTCAAGTGTATATTCATTTGGAACAGTATGGAATATTTTTATTTACATATTGGTTTGGATATTAAAATAATGTCTTCTGATATATGAAATATTCCGTATGGAAAGTCATAATAATATATCTGCTCGTATTTAATGTGCAAAAGTGTACGCTATTGTGACACATCGCATGCTATTGTGCAAAGGGTCAGAATGAGGTTGTATCTTTGACGTGCAATCAAGGGAAGACAGCCTATGGCGCCAGGTTGATGACCGGGGTTGTACCGAGGAAAACCTCGGATGCGGCAGCTGATAAAGTGCGTGAGTCTTTATAGTAAAGTCGGTGCTTTTAATAGAAAGAGTCGGTGCTTGTACGCATTAAAGTCGGTGCTTTTATTCGGAGGCCTCCAATGGCTGTCGCGAGGGGTTTGAATAGGTGATTATTGTTTAATTATTTAACTAAAAATGAAAGGAGATTTTACATTATGGCATTTTTTAAAGCAAGATTGCAGAAGAAAAGTAACCTGTTTTATCCTGAAGCTGTCGTGGTGGGTAAAAAGGTGACAACGAAACAGTTGGCAACTATGTTGAGCGACCGTTGTACGGTCACGCTTGCCGATACGCTGGCTGTACTCTCGGAGTTGGGAATGGTGATGAGTACTTATATGGCGCAAGGCCGCAGTGTTCATCTGGATGGTATCGGTTCGTTCCGCTATACTATCAATGCTACCAAGCAGGGTGTTGAGGAAGAGAAGGAGGTTTCGGCCAATCAGATTCGGGGCATCCGCGTACGTTTTGTTCCTGAAGTGACTCGCAATGTGGACAAGTCTGTTGCCACCCGCTCTATGCAGCCCATGGTGGTTGATTGGTTGAAGTGGGGTGTCAAGGAGGATGAAAAGAAGGTGGAGGATGATTCTGCCGAAGGTTCTACTGGCACGGGCAATACCGGTTCGGGCGGTTCTTCTTCGGGTGGTGAAGACAGTAATCCGTTGTAAGCCCATTTGTCATTTGCATTTTTCCGCAGGGTTATGTTCTATCATAGCCTTGCGGTTTTTCTATGAAGGGTGAATGGGAACGGGTGAAGGGACCCTTCGGCAGTGAGCGATTAGCGGACTAGAAGGGGGTAAGGGAATAGCAGAAATGAGCTATTGTAGGTTCTCCATTTCGCGTATAAACTCATCGATGATATAGGGATTCTTGTGTAAATAGAGTTCCGTAGATTTGTCGTGCAATTTGCGGCACGTTTCGCTTTCGTAGAACAGTTTTAAAATCTTTACACTGTCAATGTTTAACTGATCGGAAAGATTCATAACAATGGACGCAATCCTTTCTTTCATAATGAGTTCTTGCATAAACGAAAATGGAGTGTGGATATTCTTCTTCTCCCAATCTCTCATATATTGAATTAAGAGTTGTACTAATGTTTCACGACTTTCGCTGTGTAATATATTATAATAGGGCAAGATGTAGTTTTCTATCATTTTTGTTTGTTTCATGCGATAGTATATTTCTTCATAGCTCATACCCAATTCCCTTGCAGTAGTTTCGATGCAGGTGACTACGAAAGCCATCATATTTTTCTCTTTCTCTTGGTTCATATCCTTCATTGTACTAATATCTTAGAGTTTAAACCACAAAGATAAACATTGTTTTTAGAAAAGCAAAAGGATTAGAGATTTATCTTTCATTTCTTAATTATAGTCTTCACTTTTTATGATGTTGCAATGAAAGTAATGTTGATTTCTCGTTAAACATTTAACAATGAACTTTGAGCGGACTGAAAAGGGAAGAAAATGGGGAAAAGTTTTGGCGGATAGGGTGATTCGTTGTATTTTTGCATTTTTAAATAAATGGGATTTGCCGGGTGTCTTGCGGGACGAATGTTGCGGTGAAATGCGCTTGGCTTTTCGGGAATGAGGAATTTTGTTTTTTGAATCATATAAAACATACGAATATATGGCATTGAATCATAATCATTTAGTCATTATGGCAGGTGGTGTAGGCAGTCGCTTTTGGCCGATGAGTACACCTGAAAAGCCGAAGCAGTTTATTGATGTGTTGGGTTGTGGGCGTACGCTGATTCAGCTTACGGCAGACCGTTTCAAGGGTATCTGTCCCGCGGAAAACATTTGGGTGGTGACAAGCGACAGCTATGCTGGGATTGTGCATGAACAATTGCCCGAGATTCCTGTTGAGAATATCTTGCGTGAGCCTTGTCGCAGAAATACGGCGCCTTGTATTGCTTACGTGAGCTGGTGCATCAAAGCCAAGGACCCCAAGGCAAACATGGTGGTTTCTCCGAGTGACCATATCGTGATGGATGTGCCTGAATTCCAACGGGTCATCACTTCGGCCATGAACTTCACGGAAAAGAGTGATGCTATCCTGACTTTGGGTATGAAACCTACTCGTCCCGAAACGGGATATGGATATATCGAAGCTGAGCTTTCTGCTCCTTCGGCTCGCAACAAGGAGATTTTCCGTGTGGACTCTTTCAAGGAGAAGCCTGACCTTCAGACGGCTGAGAAGTATGTGAAGAAGACCAATTTCTTGTGGAATGCCGGTATCTTTGTGTGGAACGTGAACACTATCGTCAATGCGTTGCGTGTGTACCAACCCGCCATTTCGCAAATCTTCGAGGACCTGTTGCCCTACTATGGTACGGAGAAGCAGCAGGAGATGATTAATCAGGAATTCCCCAAATGTGAGAACATTTCGGTGGACTATGCCATTCTTGAAAAGGCGGAAGAGATTTTCGTGTTCCCCGCTTCGTTTGGCTGGAGTGACCTTGGTACATGGGGCAGTCTGCATAATCAGAGTGCAAAGGATGCCAACCACAATGTCTGCATTGGCGAGGATATCCGTCTCTTTGAGACGAAGAATTGTGTGATACATACGACTCAGGAACGCCGCGTTGTGGTACAAGGCTTGGATGGATACATTGTGGCCGAGAAGGACAATACGCTGCTGATCTGCAAACTGAGCGAAGAGCAACGTATCAAACAGTTTTCTGAATAAACATCAATTGACTGAATATAAAATTAGTATTATAACATTGTAATGAGAAAAGTAGCTTTAATCACCGGTGTGACCGGTCAGGATGGTTCATTCTTGGCAGAATTCCTTCTCGAGAAGGGATATGATGTACATGGAACAATCCGTCGTTCCTCCGTTGACTTCCGCGAACGTATCGCACATCTCGAAGGTCAACAAAACTTTCACCTCCACTATGCTGACTTGTCGGACTCCATGAGCTTGGTACAGGTTGTTGCCAAAGTTCGTCCGACGGAGATATATAACCTTGCCGCACAAAGTCATGTGCAGGTTTCTTTCGATAGTCCCGAATTCACGGCTGACGTGGATGCTACGGGTGTATTGCGTGTGCTCGAAGCTGTACGCCAATGCGGCTTGGCTGACACTTGCCGCATCTATCAGGCTTCGACGTCGGAGCTTTACGGTAAGGTGGAGGAGGTTCCACAGAACGAGAATACTCCGTTCCATCCGTATAGTCCCTATGCCGTAGCCAAACTTTATGGCTACTGGATAGTGAAGGAGTATCGCGAGGCATACAATATGTATTGCTGTTCGGGTATCCTTTTCAACCATGAGAGCGAACGTCGCGGCGAGACTTTCGTAACGCGTAAGATTACCTTGGCCGCTGCCCGTATAGCACAAGGCAAGCAGGAGAAACTCTACCTTGGCAACCTCTCATCACTTCGCGACTGGGGTTATGCCAAAGACTATGTAGAGTGTATGTGGCTTATCCTCCAACAGGAGAAACCTGAGGACTTCGTCATTGCTACGGGTGTACAACATTCTGTACGCGAATTCTGCTACCTAGCTTTCAAACATGCAGGCATCGAACTCGAATTCCAAGGCGAGGATGAGAATGAAGTGGGTATTGACAAAGCTACAGGAAAGGTGTTGGTAGAGGTCAGCAAGGATTTCTATCGTCCTACCGATGTGGTCAACCTCTGGGGAGACCCCACTAAAGCACGTGCCAAACTTGGTTGGAATCCTGCCAAGACTTCGTTCGAAGAGTTGGTACGCATCATGGTTGAACACGACATGAAACAGGTGGCCGTAGAACGCGCCAGCGAACATATCAAGATGAACTTGGCTGAATACCTGGAAAAGGGTATCGTGAAGTAACGAAGAGAAAGAATGTATGGAGAAATCAGCTAAAATATATGTAGCAGGCCATCGCGGTCTGGTGGGTTCTGCCATCTGGAAAAACCTTCAGGCCAAGGGATATACCAACCTCGTAGGTCGTACCCATATGGAACTCGACTTGCTGGATGGGGTAGCCGTAAAGAGATTCTTTGACGAGGAACAGCCCGAATATGTCATCTTGGCTGCTGCTCATGTGGGTGGTATCATGGCCAACAATACCTATCGCGCAAACTTCATCTACGAGAACCTGCAGATTCAGCAGAATGTCATTGGAGAGAGTTTCCGTCATGGTGTGAAGAAGTTGCTCTTCTTGGGAAGCACCTGCATCTATCCTCGTGATATAGAACAGCCTATGCGGGAGGATGCACTCCTTACTTCGACTCTCGAATATACCAATGAACCTTATGCCATAGCCAAGATTGCCGGACTGAAGATGTGTGAAAGCTTCAACCTGCAATATGGTACAAACTACATTGCCGTCATGCCGACCAACCTGTATGGTCCTAATGACAATTTCCACCTCGAGAACAGCCATGTGCTGCCTGCTATGGTGCGAAAGATACATTTGGCCAAATGCTTGAATGAAGGTGACTGGGAAGCTGTACGCAAGGATATGGACCAACGTCCTGTAGAGGGTGTTGACGGTAAGGCTACGAAAGAGGAAATCCAGACTGTCCTGGCCAAATATGGCATCACTGCTGATGAGGTGAAACTTTGGGGTACCGGCAAACCGCTTCGCGAATTCCTTTGGAGTGAAGAGATGGCTGATGCCAGTGTCTTTGTACTCGAACATGTAGATTTCAAGGATACCTACGAAAGCGGTTCGCGCGAAGTACGCAACTGCCACATCAATATCGGTACGGGTAAGGAGATTACCATCGGAGCTTTGGCACAGTTGATTGTAGAAGAGGTGGGCTTCAAAGGCAGACTGACCTTCGATGCTACCAAACCTGATGGTACTATGCGCAAACTCACTGATGTGAGCAAACTCCATGCTTTGGGATGGCATCATCAGATAGAGATAGAAGAGGGGGTACACCGTATGTACCAATGGTATCTCTCCTGACAAATATACGAAAAATGACAAATGATACTGCCAAATAGCTGAAAGCACACAGTATCATTTGTCATTTCATTATTATTATTTTCTCTCCCTTTAACCGATATATCCTTTGGGTAACTTCCGGCAATTATAGCCCGAAGCCATAATCTCTCCGTAAGCTCCGGCGCTGCGGATAGCCAGCAAATCGCCCCGTTGGCAATGGTTGAGGTCTGTAGCTTTTCCAAACACATCGGACGATTCGCAGATGGGACCAACGACATCGTATGTTTCAATATCACCTTCGGAAGTGATGTTCTCTATTTTGTGGTAAGCCTGATATAGGGCAGGACGTATGAGGTCTGTCATACCGGCATCAACGATGCAGAACTGCTTCACAGAGCCTTTCTTCACATAGAGAACGCGGGTGATGAGCGAACCGCATTGGGCCACTACAGCACGTCCAAGCTCAAAATGGAGAGACTGCCCGGGATGAAGCTTCAGATGCTTGTGGTAAGTGGCGAAGTATTCTGCAAAGTTGGGGATTGACTGACGGTTGGGATGCTGATAGTCAATACCCAAACCTCCGCCAACATTGATATGTTCCACGATGATATGATGCTTGACGAGCTTTTCCTGCAGCTCGTTGACACGATTGCAAAGTGCCACAAAATCTCCCATATCAAGTATCTGACTGCCTATGTGGAAATGCAGACCGACAAACTTGACATGCTCCATCTGCTCGGCCAGGTCAATCACATACTCCATATCCTCCATAGCAATGCCAAACTTGTTTTCTGCCAATCCGGTGGTGATGTTGGCATGAGTGTGTGCTCCTACATTAGGGTTGATACGGAAAGCCACTCGGGCCACTTTGCCACGTTCGGAAGCCAGTTGGTTGATGACTTCCAGTTCGGGAACAGACTCTACATTGAAACAGAATATATCGTTCTCCAATCCTAATTCAATCTCCCAATCGCTTTTTCCGACACCGGCATAAACAACCTTCTCAGCAGGGAAACCTGCATCAAGAGCTGCTTGCACCTCGCCACCACTGACACAGTCTGCACCCAATCCGGCTTGTCTTATGATAGAGAGTATCTCGGGATTGGCATTGGCCTTGACGGCATAGTGTACATGAAAGTTGGAATATTTGCCAGACTCCCGGCAAATGGTGTCAAGTGTATTGCGCAAGAGCGCTGTATCGTAGTAGTAGAACGGAGTCTGTATCTGCTGGAAACGTTCTACGGGAAATGTTCCTTTCATCTCTGATAAATGTGTGTATGGTTATTTCCTTCTTTCTTTCTTCAATAAAGACAAACGGACTGTCCCTACCGGCCATACCGGAAAGGCTAATCCTTGTTTATACCAATATTGCGTAGCCGGGATGCCTTGGAATCACAGCTACGCAACAAAGGGGGGTACCTGTTACTTGTTATGGTTGAACAGAGTGTCACTAAGACTTTGCAGTGCACGCTTCTTGTCCTCTTCGCGGATGAGGAACGAGATGTTGTAGTTGCTGCCACCATAGGAAACCATACGGACGGGTATATCCTTCAATGCCTTCATGGCAAGTGTCTCGAAGCCGATATTTTCCCAAGTGAGGTCGCCTACTACGCAGATGATACACATACCTTCATCAACGGTGACAGTACCATACTTCTTGAGGTCTGCAATGATTTCTGCCAAATGCTTGGTGTTGTCGATAGACATACTGACACCAACCTCTGATGTACATACCATGTCGATAGAGGTCTGATAGCTTTCGAATATCTCGAATACCTTGCGCAAGAATCCATGAGCCAACAACATGCGGCTGGACTTGATTTTGATGGCAGTAATGTTCTCCTTAGCAGCCACAGCTTTAATCTTGCCATGTTCGGTATTATTGGAAATCATGGTTCCTGGAGCTGTCGGGTCCATGGTATTGAGCAACCTTACGGGTATATTGGCAAACTTGGCAGGCTGGATACAGGTAGGGTGGAGTATCTTGGCACCAAAGTAGGCCAACTCTGCAGCCTCGTCAAAGTTGAGTTGGCGGACTGGTGATGTATGGTCAACAATACGGGGGTCATTGTCGTGCATACCATCGATGTCTGTCCATATCTGAATCTCTGTAGCATCTACGGCTGCACCGATAAGAGATGCAGTATAGTCACTGCCACCACGTTGCAGGTTGTCAATCTCGCCATAAGCATTGCGGCAGATGAATCCTTGGGTGATATAGATATCAGCATCGGGATACTTTTGGAGCTGGACAGCCAGTTTCTCGCGGATATATACAGGGTCCGGCTCGGCATTCTTGTCGGTACGCATATATTCAAGAGCCGGTATAAGTACGGCATTGATACCTTGTTCCTGCAAGTAGTTGGTCATCATATTGGTGGACATCAATTCACCTTGAGCCAAAATGACCTTTTCCTCAAACAGGGTGAAAATATCTTTTGTAAAGGCACGAATACCTGCAAATATGTTATCCAGCACTTCTCGTGTCTTCTGGCGGTATTCTTCGGTGGTGAAAAGCTCTTTCAGATGTTGTTTGTACTTCTGTTCCAACTTGTTGATGACATCGTTGGCACCATCGGGATTCTTCTTGTAGAGGTAGTCCGATATTTCTACCAATGTATTGGTGGTTCCCGACATGGCAGAGAGTACTACAATCTTCTTTTCGCCATCAGTTATCAATTTGGCTACATCCTGCATCCGTTGGGGGCTTCCCACAGATGTTCCTCCAAACTTTAATACTTTCATTTTCTTTCTTTACTGTGTATGTTATTATTGTTCTTTTTCTTCTTCTTCTTCTTCTTCTGCTGCTGCTGCAACTGCTAATTCAGCATCTTCATTTGTGATAGGGGAGGCGGCAGGTTTGCTTTCACCCTGTATGACCTCTTCCAGCCGGTGATTCACGCAACGATATACGATACCCGGATATTCTTCCAACAATTGCATGTTGTGGGTTGTCATCACAACAGCTGTTCCGCGAGTAGAAATGTCGCGGAGCAATTCTACGATATGATGACCTGTCTCGGCATCGAGGTTTCCAGTCGGTTCATCAGCCAGAATAATGGAGGGGTTGTTCAACAAAGCGCGTGCAATGACTATACGCTGCTGCTCGCCACCTGAAAGTTCGTGGGGGAACTTGTATCCTTTGGTGGACATGCCCACCATCTCCAGAACTTCGGCTATACGTTCAAGTCGTGCAAGCTTGTTTTTCCATCCGGTAGCTTGCAGGACAAATTCAAGATTGTCTGTTACGGTACGGTCTGTCAGCAACTGGAAGTCCTGAAAGACGATACCCAACTTGCGACGAAGGGCAGGGATATGTTTGCGTTTGATGTGCCGCATATCATAGCTTAACACTGATGCTTCGCCATCTTGAATATCCAGTTCGGCATAGAAGGTCTTGAACAAAGTTGTCTTGCCAGATCCGACTTTGCCCACCAGATAGACAAACTCACCGGCATCCAAATGGAAATCAACCTCTTCAAGAATGCATTGTTCCTTTTGGTATATGCTGACGTTCCGATAGTCAATCAGGTGGCTGGAGATATGTTCCGACTTACTCATAGGGAGAAGATGCTTATTTATGTCTTTTCTTCAATTCGCTTGCAAGGTCCTCAATACGCATGCCTTTGCTGGTAAGCAGTACGATAAGGTGGTATATCATATCTGATGCTTCGTAAATAAGGCGGTCATCGGTACCGTTAGTAGCTTCGATAACTGTTTCTACAGCCTCTTCACCCACTTTCTGTGCCATGCGGTTGATGCCTGATTGAAAGAGAGAGGTGGTGTATGAACCTTCAGGCATCTCTTCATACCGTTTGGCAATAAAATCCTGAAGATAGCTGAGGAACATGATTGGCTCATCGTTCACTTCCCCCCAACAAGTGTCTGTACCTGTATGACATACCGGACCGACGGGATTCACCTTGATGAGTAATGTGTCACGGTCACAATCTTCCTTGATGGAAACCACATTGAGGAAGTTGCCGCTCTCTTCACCTTTGGTCCAAAGTCTTCCTTTTGTACGGCTGTAAAAGGTCACCTTACCCGTCTCTATGGTTTTGTCCAATGCTTCTTGGTTCATGAAGCCGAGCATCAATACTTTCTTTGTATAATTATCTTGAATAATGGCGGGTACAAGTCCACCCATCTTATCAAAGTCCAATTCCATATGGTTGTTCTGTAATTTATGATTGTTCAACTGACTAAATCCTTCTGATTATTTCCTTACACTTATTCCTTGGGCACAAAGGTACGACTTTAATTCGGGAATACCTATTTCTCCGAAGTGAAAAACACTGGCTGCCAATGCTGCATCAGCTTTTCCTACCGTAAAAGCATCTCGGAAGTGCTCCATAGCGCCTGCTCCACCAGATGCAATGACGGGAATAGACACTTCGGATGAGAGACGTGCAAGTGCCTCGTTGGCAAAACCGGTCTTCACTCCATCATGGTTCATACTGGTAAAAAGTATTTCGCCTGCACCTCGTTCACACACTTCGCGTCCCCAATCAAAGAGGTTGTGTCCGGTTGCTATACGTCCGCCATTGAGGTAGCACTCCCATCCCGATTCTGTCTGCTTGGCATCAATGGCTACTACGCAAACCTGACTGCCAAAATGGCTTGCTATTTCATCAATCAGTTCCGGACGGCGAAGAGCAGCAGAGTTGATGCTTACCTTGTCGGCACCCGCATTGAGGAGACGTTCCACATCGCTCAATTCATTGATGCCACCGCCTACGGTAAAAGGTATATTGATGGTGGCTGCTATCCGACGGACAAGGTCGGTGAAGGTCTTCCGGCCTTCGTGACTGGCTGTAATGTCCAGATAGACCAATTCATCTGCTCCTTGGTCACTATATGCTTTGCCCAACTCAACAGGGTCGCCAGCACTGCGAAGGTTTACAAAGTTTGTTCCTTTTACAGTCTGGCCGTCCTTAATATCCAGGCAGGGTATAATTCTTTTTGCTAACACGTGTTGCGCTTTTATGAATGATTAATCGAATAGATTCTTTACACTCTTTATTTAATTTTTTTCTCTTTACTTCTTTATGGCTGAACGAATGCGGCCAACTCCTTGAGAGTGAAACGGCCTTCGTAAAGTGCCTTGCCAAACACAACGGCAGGGATGCCGGCTTCGTTGAGCTGGTGGAGGTCATCCAATGAACTGACACCACCGCTGGCAATAAGATGAAGGGTGGGGTAGGCTGTCATAATTTCTTTATAGAGACTGATGGATGGCCCCTGTAACATACCATCTTTATGGATGTCGGTACACAATACATTCTTTACCCCTTGGGCAATATATTCACCAAGGTAGGGAAGCAATTCTTGTTTACTCTCTTCTTGCCAACCATTGACAGAGATGAAGCCATCTCGCGTGTCGGCTCCAAGTATCATCTTGTCGCCACCATATTGCTGTAACCATTTAAGAAACAGCTCAGGTTGCTGGCTGGCTATACTGCCTACCGTAACCATTTTAGCACCATTGTCGAATGCTATGCGAAGGTCATCATCACTTTTTATGCCACCGCCAAAGTCTATAACTAACGAAGTGCGTGTGGCAATACGTTCCAAAACGCGATGATTTATCACATGTTTGGACTTGGCGCCATCAAGGTCAACCACATGCAGGCGACGAAGACCGTATGACTCTATCTCGAGAGCTACCTCCAAAGGGTCTTCGTTGTAAACTTTTGTAGTGGCATAGTCACCTTTAGTCAGGCGTACACACTTGCCGTCTATGATATCAATGGCAGGAATGAGTTCAATCATCTCTCTATCTCTAAAAAGTTTTTTAATATACGTTCGCCCACCTGACCACTCTTTTCTGGATGAAATTGGGTTGCATAGAAGTTATCACGATGCAAGGCTGAACTGTAAGGACGGGTATATTCTGTACAGGCAGCTGTATGTTCATTCATAGGAACGTAGTAACTGTGTACGAAATATACATATTCCGGTTGATGGAATCCTTTGAAAAGTTGGCTACGTGTATCTACGATTGTATTCCAGCCCATTTGAGGAACTTTATCTTCGTGTCGTAGTGGAGTGAACCGTTTTACTTTGGCATCAAATATGCCCAAGCATTCCGTATCCCCTTCTTCGGAGTGGCTGCACATGAGTTGCATACCTATGCAGATACCCAATACCGGTTGACGCAATGAACGGATCACTTCATCCAACCGGTGTTCGCGCAGATAGTTCATCGTACTGCTGGCTTCTCCTTGACCGGGAAAAATGACACGGTCGGCAGCCATCAACTTTTCGGGGTCATCAGTCACAAGCGGTTCTATCCCCAAACGGTGCATGGCATTGATGACCGAACAGATATTACCTGCGTTGTATTTTACGATAGCTACGTTCATCTCTTAATTGAAAAGTACAGTTTTGTTCTTATAAGCTAATACTTTACGCTCAATATGCTTTTGTACGGCATGCGAAAGTACAATCTTCTCCAAGTCTTTACCCTTGTTGACCAGGTCTTGGGGAGTATCCTTGTGGGTGATACGTACCACATCCTGTTCAATGATTGGACCTGCATCCAATTCATTGGTCACATAATGGCTGGTAGCACCGATAATCTTGACACCACGCTCGAAAGCCTGATGATATGGCTTGGCACCAACAAAGGCAGGCAAGAATGAGTGGTGGATGTTGATGATACGATTGGGATATTCCGCAATCATACGCTCGGAAATCACTTGCATGTAACGTGCCAAAACGATAAAGTCCACATTCAGTTCGCGCAACAGTTCCATTTCTGCCTTTTCCTGTTCCAACTTGTTCTCTTTGGTAATGGGGAATACCCGATATGGAATACCAAAACGTTCTGCCGCCGCCTGCATATCGGGATGGTTACTTATAATAATAGGTATTTCAACATCCCATTCGCCGGCTGTATAGCGTGCCAACATGTCGTACAGACAATGGCTCATCTTGCTGACAAATATGGCCATACGAGGTTTCTCATCGCTGAAATAGAGACGTATATACATGTCATATTTCTTCACGTAAAGTGTATTGAAGTAGTCTTGTATCTTGTCACGTGGAATCATGAAACCTTCCAACTCCCATTCTATACGGGCAAAGAAGACATTCTCCATGCGATCTACAAACTGGTCTATATATACTATATTGCCACCATTGATGGTGATGAAGTTACTGATTTCGGCCAAGATTCCAGGACGGTCAGGGCAGTACATCAGCAGTTTGGCAGTAGTTTTCATCTTTAATTGTTTCGTTATATTCGATAAACTAATCCTTTTTTTTCAATTTTCAGGGCGCAAAGATAGCAATTTATTACGAAAATAACTAATTTCGTGACAATAAGTTTAAGATGTGGTCGATAATACATCTCAAAGTGAAGCCTTTTTCGCTTTTTCTTGTTCTGATGTGAACTATATGTATTGGAAAAGGCAACTATTTAGACAATCTGACGATAACCAGACTAATAATCGTATGTATATGATATCATCATCTGTGTTAAGTGCAAAATAAAAGGGTGTGCAAAAATATAGAATGCACACCCTTTTAATTATAAAGATATTGTTTGTCAGCAAGGTATCTTTTCGATACGACGTGCATGGCGACCACCTTCGAAAGGTGTGTTGAAATACTTGTTCAGAATGCTGTCAGCTACAGTATTGGTAACAAATCGGCCGGGCATAACCAGAACGTTGGCATTGTTGTGTTGGCGGGCCAACTCTGCAATTTCGGGGCACCAGCAGAGAGCAGCACGGATACCTTGATGCTTGTTCAGCGTCATATTGATACCATTTCCACTTCCACAGATGGCAATACCGCGTTCGTGTTCACCTGCTTCAATGGCTGATGCCAAAGGATGAGCCACATCGGCATAGTCCATACTCTCGGGAGCATAGCAACCATAATCCTTGTAAGCATATCCTTTCTCCTCCAACCATTGGAGAACATATTTCTTCAATTCAAATCCTGCGTGGTCGCAGCAAATTCCAATTGTTTCCATAATTGCATTTACAATTTACAAATTCCAATGTACAATTTCTTTTTTGAAGCACTGGGGACATAGAGTCACAGAACTTTTGATTATTCATCTGTGATGATAAATACATAAAAACTCTGTGTTTCCGTGTCTCTGTGTGCTACATAGAAATTACAGCATTGCTTTCACCTGATTATATACATTCTCTGCTGTGAAGCCGAGTTTCTCATCGAGTACTTTGTAAGGAGCACTGAATCCGAAGCTTTCGAGACCCCATACCTTACCTTCGTGAGCAGGAACAAGACCTTGCAAGTTGACGGGGAGACCGGCTGTAAGACCGAACTTCTTCACACCTGCGGGCAATACCTGAGCCTGATATTCGGGACACTGGCTACGGAAGAGACCTTCAGAAGGAACGCTCACGATAGAGCACTTCACACCATCCTTGCGGAGCAACTCGGCACCGGCAACGAGGGTAGAAACTTCTGAACCGGAAGCTACGAGGATAACATCGGCATCGGCATCAGAACCAGCAACGATATAAGCACCCTTGGCTGCTTGAGTATAGTCGTTTCCTGCAGGAAGGTCAGCAATGTTCTGACGGCTGAGGATAAGAGCTGTCGGGGTAGCTGTATTAGCCATTGCCAAAGCCCAAGCTTCAGTTGTTTCTTTGGCATCAGCCGGACGGAGCACGAGGGTAGAGTTGTGACCCTTATGATTCTTCAGCTTCTCCATCAAACGGATCTGTGCCTCTTGTTCAACCGGTTCGTGAGTAGGACCATCTTCACCTACACGGAATGCATCGTGTGTCCAGATGAACTTCACGGGAAGTTCCATAAGAGCAGCCATACGAACGGCAGGTTTCATGTAATCAGAGAATACAAAGAATGTACCGCAAGCAGGGATAACACCTCCATGGAGAGCCATACCGATGCAGCAGCAAGCCATTGTCAACTCGGCAACACCTGCCTGGAAGAATGCACCGCTGAAATCTCCCTTAGCCAAAGCTTTGGTCTTCTTCAAGAAACCGTCAGTCTTGTCAGAGTTTGAAAGGTCGGCAGAAGCACAAATCATGTTGGGCACCTGCTCAGCAAGGGCAGAGAGACAAGCTGCAGAAGCATTACGGGTAGCATCGCCAGCTTTCTGTTCAACCTTAGTCCAATCAATTTGCGGAGCCTTGTTGGCAAACCAATCAGCCTGTGCAGCTGCCTTTTCTGGATTAGCAGCTGCCCATTCAGCCTCTTCGGCATAGCGGGCTGCGCAGATTGCCTTCAACTCTTCAGCACGTTTGGCATACAACTCCTTCACGTCATCGAAAATCTGGAATGGATTTTCAGGATCACCACCGAGATTCTTCACTGTGTTAGTGAAAGCATCACCACCAAGAGGAGCACCGTGAGTCTTGCAGTTGCGTTCGTAAGAGGAACCATCGGCCTTCAATGCACCCTTACCCATGATACACTTACCGATGATGAGGGCAGGTTTGCCTTCAACAGCTTTGGCTGCTTCGATAGCCTTGCGGATTTCGGCAGCGTCGTTACCGTTGATTTCAATAACTTCCCAACCGAGGGCACGATACTTGGCTGCAGTGTCTTCGTTCATAACTTCTGCAGTCTCGGTAGAAAGCTGGATGTCGTTAGAGTCATAGAACATGATGAGATTGTCCAATCCTAATACACCAGCTACACGGGCTGCACCCTGAGAAATTTCTTCTTGAACACCACCGTCAGAAATATAAGCATAAATTGTTTCTTTGGCAAATGTCGGATTACCTGTATGTGCAGCCAAGAACTTGGCAGCGATAGCAGCACCTACAGCAAAGGTATGGCCTTGGCCAAGAGGACCTGATGTATTCTCTATACCACGGGCAATCTCAAACTCGGGATGACCGGTAGTGGGAGAACCCCACTGACGGAGTTGTGCAATCTCTTCAAGACTGAATTTGCCGATAAGGGCTAACTGTGCATAAAGCATAGGAGCCATATGACCGGGGTCGAGGAAGAAACGGTCGCGACCTACCCATGTGGGGTTTTCTGGGTCGTAGTTCAGATACTCAGAATAGAGTACATTGATAAAGTCGGCACCACCCATAGCACCACCGGGGTGACCAGACTTCGCTTTTTCTACAGATGCAGCTGCTAAGATACGGATATTGTCGGCTGCATGGTTCAATACTTTAATGTCGTTCATAAATTTATTTACAAATTACAATTTACAAATTACGATTTATTAGATTCCATTTTTACTCTTTACCAATTACAAATTACTGATATATAGCATGTGTTTACCTTGTACATGGTAAATTGTACATGTACTTATTTCTTGCAATTTACAGCTGCTTCCTCGATACCGAGACAAGCTTTGTAATTTTCAATGTATTTGTTGAAACCTTCTACATCTTCTGGGGTAGGAGAAATCTCTACACCAGTATTGCCAGCGAAGACAACACGATCGAGATATTCATCCAATGGCAATCCTTTAGGATTATTCACCAAGTAGGAGGCCAACAGAGCCATACCCCATGGACCACCTTCACCGGCTGTTTCCATTACAGAGATGGGGGAGTTGATGGCTGCAGCAAGAATACGTTGTCCTACACCAGCAGTCTTGAAGAGACCACCATGTCCAGTGATACGGTCAACCTTAATCTTTTCTTCATTGAAAAGGATATCGTTACCAATCTTGAGTACACCGACAGACGCATGCAGATGAGCACGCATGAAGTTGGCCAAATTGAACTTATCACCTGCTGAACGAACAAACAAAGGACGTCCTTCTGCCAATCCTGTAACAGGTTCTCCTGAGATATAGTTATAGGAAACCAATCCTCCGCAATCGGGATTTCCCTTGAGAGCATTGTTGTAAAGCTTACCATAAACTTCATTCATGTCAACTGGGATTCCTAACAGTTCTTGATATTCCTTGAAGAGGTTTACCCATGCGTTGAGATCAGAAGTACAGTTGTTGCAATGTACCATGGCCACAAGACTACCATCAGGAGTAGTTACCATATCTATCATTTCGTAAGGCTTGCTCAAATCTTTTTCCAAAACAATCATAGAGAAAGAAGATGTTCCGGCAGAAACATTACCAGTGCGCTGTTTGACTGCATTTGTAGCAACCATTCCAGTTCCAGCATCTCCTTCGGGAGGACAAACGGGAATACCAGGTTTCAAATGACCTGATACGTCAAGCTTCTTGGCACCCTCGGGAGTCAGGAAACCGGCATTCTCACCTGCAACAAGAACTTGAGGGAGGATATCGAGCAGTTTCCAGTTATAACCATTTGGAGCAATCAGATTGTCAAACTTTTCTACCATCTCAGCAGAATAGGTCTTGGTCTTAGGATCAACGGGGATCATACCTGATGCGTCGCCCACACCCAATACACGTTTTCCTGTTATCTGCCAATGTATGAATCCGGCTAAAGTGGTAAGGAAGTTAATGTTTGCAACATGTTCCTCGTTGTTCAAAATAGCCTGATAGAGATGTGAAATACTCCAACGCAAAGGAATGTTATATACAAACAGTTCGGAAAGAACTGCAGCTGCTTGAGCGGTATTGGTATTTCTCCAAGTACGGAAGGGGACAAGTATCTCTTCCTTGTCGTTGAAAGCCATATAACCATGCATCATGGCACTGACTCCAATAGCTGCCAAAGTTTCAATTTCAATATCGTATTGTTCCTTGACGTTGTTGCGGAGGTCTGCATAACAATCCTGAAGACCATACCATATAGCTTCTACACTATAGGTCCAAAGACCGTCAACCAACTGGTTTTCCCATGTATGGCTACCTTGTGCAATAGGCTTATTTTCTTCGTCTATCAAAACGGCTTTGATTCGTGTAGAACCAAATTCAATGCCTAATATGGCTTTACCTGATTCGATAGTTTGTTTCGCGTTTAAATTCATAATCTATTCTTTATTGAGTTATTGGCTATGAGCTACGAGTTACAAGTGTAGCCAGCTTATTAGCAGTTGGTAACTTATCACTTATAATAATCTCGTAGCTCGTAGCTTTTCACTAATTACTCGTTAGCAAAGTGACTTATTCAGCATATAATAAATCTCGTTCATGCGAAGTTCCTGCTTGAATGAGCTGATAGTGGTGTCTTTGTTGATCTTTACATATTCGATACCAACAATCTCTGCAAAGTCTTCCCAATACTCCTCGGTAATGTCATAAGAGAATGCACTGTGGTGTGTTCCGCCTGCAAGAATCCATGCTCCGGCACCAATCTCAAATGTGGGTTGTGGAATCCAGAGGGCAGATGCAACAGGAAGGTTAGGCATTGGTTTCGGCTCGATACATTCAACCTCTTGAGAGATAAGACGGAAGCGGTTGCCAAGGTCAACGACAGTAGCTTTGATACCACGACCTACCTTAGAGGTGAATACGAGACGGGCTGTCTGTTGCTTGCGGATACCGATGCCGAGGAAGTGAACTTCTAGTTTGGGCTTGTCAACTGCGATGAGCGGACAAATCTCGAGCATGTGGCTCTGGAGGCAAGATGAACGGTCGCCAGCGAAGTTGAGGGTATAGTCTTCGAGGAATGAGCATCCGATAGGCATACCATGCTGGATAACCCAAAGTGTGCGGCAGAGGCAAGCTGTCTTCCAGTCACCTTCAGCACCGAAACCGATACCTTCAGCCATAAGACGTTGAGAAGCAAGACCCGGAATCTGATCGAAGCCTACGAAGTTGGGATCGTTGATGTCTGCATCACCGAGGTCGTCAAAGTTAGTGGTGAAAGCTGTTGCTCCTTCGTCTGCCAATACGCGACGCAGTGCAATTTCTGCCTTGGCGGCATTCTTAACTTTCTCCCAATAAACCTCTTCGCCACTCTCGTCAATCTTGATTTCGTATTCTTTCTTGTACTCCTCAACAAGTGCGTCGGCTTCTTCGTCAGTTACTTTCTTGAGATAATCCATCAAAGAAGAAACAGGATAGTAGTCAACGTGGTATCCCATGCGTTGTTCGAATTCTACACGGTCACCATCGGTAACGGCAACATTGTTCATGTTCATACCGAACATAAGGCAACGAGTGTTTTTGGCATCAGCAACACCTGCTGCTACACGTGCCCATACGGCAATCTTCTCCTGTACCTCTTCGTTTTTCCAGTAGCCACAAACCACCTTGCGGGGTACACGCATACGAGTGCAGATATGACCGAACTCGATATCACCGTGAGCTGACTGGTTAAGGTTCATGAAGTCCATGTCGATGGTTTCCCAAGGAATTTCGGCATTGTACTGAGTGTGGAAGTGAAGAAGTGGCTTTTGCAATGTCTGAAGAGCCTTAATCCACATCTTGGCAGGTGAGAAGGTGTGCATCCAAGTGATTACACCGATACACTTCTCATCGTTGTTGGCAGCTTTCATTACAGCTTCAGCCTCTTTGGAAGAGTTGGCTGTACCTTTATAAACTACCTTGATAGGAAGTTTGCCACTGTTGTTAAGACCCTCAACCATCTCTTTTGAGTGTCCATCTACTATCTTGACTGTTTCGCCGCCATAGAGCAACTGGGCACCTGTGACCCACCAAATTTCATACTGTTCAAAAATGTTTGCCATAATTCTTTATAGTTTTAATGTTAATGAATATACATTGATAAATTTTTTAATGCTTTTGGCCTTTTTGTCCGTAATAGGCATTGGGACCATGCTTGCGGTTATAATGCTTCTCAACCAAAAGGGGATTCATGGTTGTTTCCGGATTGAGCGTGAATGAGATGTAAGCCATCTTGGCACACTGTTCCATTACCTTGGCATTATAAACGGCATTTGCAGGACTTGTTCCCCATGAGAACGGACCATGATTCTTTACAAGAACACCTGGTGTGTGGTCTGGGTTGATGCCTTCAAAACGTTTAACTATTACATTTCCTGTCTCCAATTCATATTCACCTTCCACTTCAGCTTTAGTCATATCATCGGTACATGGGATGGCTTTGTAGAAATAGTCTGCATGAGTGGTACCAATGTTTGGAATATCTTTGCCTGCTTGAGCCCATGCTGTAGCATAAGTAGAGTGGGTGTGGACTACTCCCTGGATATTGGGGAATGCACGATAGAGAACGAGGTGGGTAGGAGTATCAGATGAAGGATTCAAATCACCTTCAACCACCTTTCCTGTATGGAGATCTACCACTACCATATCAGACGCTTTCATGTCATCGTAACTTACTCCACTGGGTTTGATAACAACCAGTCCTTTTTCACGGTCGATACCTGACACATTACCCCAAGTGAATATTACCAATCCTTGTTTGACAAGGTCGAGGTTGGCTTGGAATACTTTTTCTTTGAGTTCTTCGAGCATAATATTTAATATTTAAAGTTAGTATATTACCTTATTTATATATGTCATAACTTGAATCTTGGGTCGCGGTTATATGCCTTATTGTTGAATTTGTACAGATAGGCACCTCGGCGCGAACCGGATTTGTCAATCATTTCTGTCTTTTCTATGTAATCCATCTCAGCCACTTTCTTGCGAAAGTTACGCTTGTCGATGGGTTCTCCCTGAATCGTCTCATAAAGGGATTGCATTTGGCTTAATGTGAAGAGACGGGGGAGAAGATTGAGGCCAATAGGCTCAAGTGATGCTTTGCGGCACATCAGTTCTCTGGCTTTTTGAATCATGGCGGGGTGGTCAAAACCCAGATTAGGCAATTGGTGGATATTTATCCACTGTGCATTGTGTTTTTCTACCAATTTACGGTCATACTCATCTATATTGATAAGTGCATAGTAGGCAACGGATATAACCCGTTCGCCCGGGTCGCGGTCAACCTCGCCAAAGGCTCCGACCTGTTCCATATACACATTTTCGAGACCGGTCAGTTCTTTCAATACGCGTTTGGCGGCAGCATCTACGCTTTCATTTTGTTGTACAAAACCACCCATCAACGACCATTTGCCCTTTTCTGGTTCAAAATTACGTTTCAGCAGGAGCAGACTGAGTTCACCTTCGTTCAAGCCGAAGATGATGCAATCTACCGAAACGTAGAACTGAGGGTTGATGTTGTAATAGGCGGTCACTTGTCAAATTATGAATTGTGAATTATGAATTATGAGAGCTACAAGCTACGAGGTTCGATATTCACTTCGTCACTCGTAGCTTGTAGCTTGTCATTTATTTACCAGAGGCAGATATAAAGCAATGCAGTGATTGCACAAATACCGAATGAACCCCAAGTGTAACCGCGAGTAGTGGCAAACAGGCTGAGGTTGATAGGCAAGGCCTTCGGATCTTTCACAGTGTCGATAGAGTTGCTATAGAGCCATACAGCGTTGCAACCAACCAATACACCGAAGAAAATGAATGCCTGGAAGCCGATGTCATTCAGGTAAGCTGACCATGAAGTTGAAGTTCCAAAAGCAACAACTACAAGAGCGGCAATGATGAAGAATGCACCTACACATCCGATAATCTTTGACCACTTCAACATCTGAGCCTTGTCGGCAGCACTAACTTCTTCAGCCTTCACAAACTTCTTGTCGAGGTAAGAGATAAGGATGAAGAATGTTACCAAAATGATGAAGATGTAACCGGCACGGAGCTGGAAAGCCACATCGGGCAAACAAATCTTGAAGATAACACCCATCGGGATGGTAAGGATTGAAGTCCAGATGGCTGCGGTAGAAGAAGCACGCTTCCAAAGCAGACCCAAACCGAATACGGTGATGATACCCGGATAGATGAAGCCAGAATATTCCTGGATGTACTGGAAGGCTTGGTCAAGACCACCGAGCAAAGGCTTAACGGCAACAGCAGCGATAATCAATGCGGCAAGGGCTGTCAGACGACCTACGTTCACCAACTTCTTGTCAGAAGCACCCTTGTTGATGTACTTCTTGTAGATATCCATTGTGAAGAGGGTTGAGGTTGAGTTGAACATAGATGCCAATGAAGAGATGATGGCAGCTGTCAATGCGGCAAATGACAATCCCTTGATACCAGTTGGAGTAAAGTTGCGGATCAACCAAGGATAAGCATCGTCTGAACGGTTGATGGCACCTTGGAGGTTCAAACTTTCAAAAGCATCAGGATTCTGCATGATATAGAATGCACAAATACCGGGAATAACAACGATGAACGGGATAAGAATCTTCAAAAAACCTGCGAAGATAAGACCTTTCTTGGCTTCATCGATACTCTTGGCAGCAAGACCTTTCTGGATGATATACTGGTTGAAACCCCAGTAACCCAAGTTGGTCAACCATACACCACCTACAACGGCTACGATACCTGGTACGTTAGCATATGCTTCGGGGTCGTGGCTCTCCTGAATAATCAGGTGGAAGTGAGGGTCAGTCAAATATTTACCGGTTGTCAAATCGTCGAAGATTTGTCCGAATGCGCTAAATGCCCCGTCGGTACCCATTACAGCACCCATTTGGTCGAGAGCTACATAAGCAGTAACAAGACCACCACCAACGAGGAATGTTACCTGCATAACGTCTGTCCATGCAACAGAGGCCAAACCACCGTAGATTGAATAAATACCGGCAACAACGAACAAACCGATGATGATGAGCATCTGCATAGAGATTTCATATCCCCAAATGCTGACCATTACACCTTGTACACCCAAAATCTGTTCGATGGCAAGGGCTCCCAACCAAGCTACAGAAGTCAAGTTTACGAATACATAGAGGAACAGCCACAAGATAGAGAAGGCAAGACCTACACCGTCGTTATAGCGTTCGTGCAAGAACTGTGGAATAGTGAAAATCTTACGGTCAATCATGATTGGCAACAAGAACTTACCGATGACAATCAGCGTTACGGCAGCCATAATTTCGTAAGCAGCGATAGCAATACCGTCAGCATAACCGGTACCAGACATACCGATGAACTGTTCGGCTGAAATGTTGGCAGCAATCAATGATGCACCCACGGCCCACCATGTCAAGGTGTTACCTGCCAAGAAGTAGTCGTTGGCACTTTTCTCTTTTCCGTCCTTGTCGCGGCTGAGGAAAAGACCCAATGCCACGAGGACTACAATGTACACGCCAAAGATTATAAAATCAATGGTTTCAAATCCTGATGAACTCATTTTTCTTAGTTATTATTTTTAAGTGATTAATAAATTATTTCTCTACGCCGAATTTGAAGATACAACGGCTGTTGTATGTCTGTCCCGGTTCGAGGGTTGCAGTAGGCCAACCTTCGAGGTTAGACTTGTTGGGAGTGTCGGGGTATTTCTGTGTTTCCAGACAAAGTCCGGTACGTTGGTTATAAACGAAACCTTTCTTGCCAGTTACAGTTCCATCCAGGAAGTTTCCGCTGTACACTTGGATACCGGGCTCGTTAGTATAAACTTCTACAAATATGCCAGTAGTGGGGCAGAGGAGTTTGGCAGCCAAGAGGCTTTCGTCACCGTTTGTATTCAAGCACCAGTTGTGGTCATATCCATTACCGTTCTTCAATTGTTCAAACTCAAAGTTGTCAATCTCTTCACCTACAACCTTACCCTGTGTGAAATCCATGGGAGTTCCTGCTACTGGAACGATTTCGCCAGTTGTCATGTAAGTGGAGTCAACGGGAGTGTAGTTGTCAGCATTTACATAGAGGATATTGTCTGTAATCTGTTTGGTGGGATCTCCTGACAAGTTGAAATAAGAGTGGTTGGTCATGTTAATGACAGTTTTCTTGTCTGTTGTAGCTTTATAATCAATGTCAATGGCATTGTCAGATGTCAAAGTGTAAGTGACAGTAGCTGTAACATTACCAGGGAAGTTTGCATCGCCATCAGGTGAGTTCATCACCAGTACAACAGTGCTGTCGTTAGATTTTGTTCCTTCGTACACTTGGTATTGCCATCCTTCGGGACCTCCGTGCAAGCAGTGGCCAAAGTTGTTTTGAGGTAATTGGATCTCTTCACCGTCAATCACAATCTTTCCTTGGTTGATACGGTTGGCATAACGGCCGATAGACGCACCAAAGTCTGTCTGATTGTTTTCAGGCAGATAAGCTCCTATGCTGTCCAATCCGAGTACCACATCTTTCATCTCACCGTTTTTGTCGGGCACCATGATAGATACGATACGTCCACCGAAGTTTGTGATACAAACCTCCATTCCTGCAGCATTTTTCAACACGTAGAGGTCTGTTTGTTTGCCGTTTACTTCTTTCTTGAAATTCTCAGGGTTCAAGCCTGAAAGTGTCAACTCTTGCTTGGGCTGCTGAGGAGCGCAAGCCACTAATAATGACAGGGCTAAACCTGTCCCTAAAATACTTTTCATGCACTTCATGATTCTTATTCCTAATAGGTTAAAAAATTAAATTCGAATTTGGGTGTAAAAGTAACACTTATTTTCTTAGCAAGGAACACTTCTTGTATGTTATATAACATAAAATGGGCCTATTCATGTTTTTTATATACTGTTTGCGCGCACAACAAAAAAGGTGTGCCTGGAGGACACACCTTTTTGCTATTTATGGTTTTCAATATGGATTAAGCCAACTTGCGTGAACCGTCACCGATTACTACGTCAATGATGATAGGATCTTTGCCGTATTTTTCTTTATATTTGGTCTTTACGGTTTCTACGAAAGGACCATAGAGGGCATCCTCTACGAGGTTGATGGTACATCCTCCGAAACCACCACCCATGATACGTGAACCTGTCACACCGCAATCTTTGGCAATATCATTCAGGTAGTCAAGCTCTTCGCAGCTTACTTCGTAGTCTTTGCTCAAACCGGCATGAGTTTCATACATCATCTGGCCTACAGTTTCGTAGTCACCCTTCTGGAGAGCGTCGCAAACGGCCAATACACGGTCTGTTTCACCGATAGCATAAGTGGCACGACGGATATCCTCTTCGCTGCACTCAGCCTTAACCTCTTCCAGCATTTCCCAAGTACAGTCACGCAAAGTCTCAATGCCATCGTGACGTTTGGCAATAGCGGCTACCACGTTTTCGCAACTCTGGCGACGATCGTTGTAAGGTGAACCTACCAATTCGTGCTTTACGCAAGAGTTTACGAGAACCAACTTGTAACCTTGGGGATTCCATGGGAAGTATTCGAATTCTCCGCTACGGCAAT
Source organism: Phocaeicola sp. (assembly GCA_045545095.1). GTDB lineage: Bacteria > Bacteroidota > Bacteroidia > Bacteroidales > Bacteroidaceae > Phocaeicola_A. The sequence goes on from JAZQAG010000030.1 coordinate 59,546, forward strand.
CAAGACGCATCAGATAGCCTGCTTTACCGTGAACAGAAGCAAACTGGTCCATGATACCACACTTACAGCCGAGGTAGTTGTGCTCTGTTGCCTGACCAACTTTGGCCAGAGTCATCTTGTCAATCTTGTTGTCACCGAACAGGTCGTTGATAGCGAAGGCAAAGCAACTTTCAAGAGCAGCTGATGAAGACATACCTGCACCGAGGGGTACGTCACCTGCAAAAGCAGTGTCAAAACCTTCTACGGGTACACCCAACTTCATCATTTCGCGAACAACGCCGAATACATAGCGGAAATGGCTTGCGTTAGGACCTTTCTCATCATCGATGTTGAACTCGTCATAGTCCTTCAAGTCGATAGAGTAGGCGCGTACGGTACGTGTTCCGTTAGGCTTGATTTCTGCAATCATACCCTGCTGTACAGCACCAGGGAATACGAATCCGCCATTATAATCGGTATGCTCACCAATCAGGTTGATACGACCTGGAGAAGCATAAACTGAACCTTCTGCATTGTTGAAGTGCTTTTTGAAGCGACTTCTTACGTCATCAATAGTAAGTCTCATATGTTTTAAATTTAAAAGGTTTGATAATAATAATATTTCATTTATTTATGTAAAGGATGGCGGTAAACCGTTGAGGGTAAACCGCTATCCCTGTTTTGTTTCATTATTTGCTCAATCCGATTTTAGAACCCTTCCAGCAGAACCAGAGTACGTAAATGTAGTAGATGAACATCATGGCGATGGCATAACCTACACCGAGGGCAGGATTGTCAACTACGATACCCATGAGCGGAGTCAATGTTGCAGCACCTACTACACCCAAGTTGATGATACCGGAAGCAGATTTGGTGTGAGGACCAAGTTCTTGGAGACCCAAATTGAATACCAAAGGCCACATTACAGAGTGGAACAGACCGGCTGCAAGCATGCAATATACTGATGCCATACCTGAAAGCAGGAAGCTGGTTCCTACGCAGATTGCACCACCGGCAATACAGAATGTCAGGATAGCGCGTGGTTGGAACTTGCTGAGTACGGCTGCTCCGATGAAACGGCCTACCATCATTCCACCCCAATACATCCAAAGGTATTCTGTTGCAGTTCCGGGAAGGTTCGGGTCTGCCTTGAAATAAGCGGGAAGCATAGAAGGGATACCAATCTCAAGACCCATGTACATAAAGATACCGAGAGCACCCAACCATACGTGCGGATATTTGAACACACTGCTCTTATATTCCTTCACTTCACCTGTAGATTCAGCAGCTTGCTCCTCTTCTTTGATTTCAGGAAGTTTCAAGAATACGAGGATCACACAGAGCAACAGAGTAAAGATACCTAATCCCAAATATGGGGCAGGTACAGCTGCGGGTGTAGGAATCTGGTTTCCGATAATTACAGAACCGATGAAAATAGGTGCCAATGTGGTAGCTACAGAGTTGAGTGCTTGTGACAATGTCATGCGGAATGCACCTTTCTCAGGAGCACCAAGTACCATCACGTAAGGGTTGGCTACGAGTTGCAACATCACGATACCTAATGCAACCACGAACATGCTACCCAAGAAATATGAGTAAACAACTGCTGTGCTGGCTTCAAGGTTAGATGAGATGGCAGCCCAATTGATGATGAATCCAAGACCTACAACGGCAAGACCTAAAATAAGGGTCTTCTTGTATCCGATTTTACTCATCATGAATCCGAAGGGGATAGACATGATGTAGGCACCGTAGAAGGCTGTGTTTACCAATTGTCCTTGAGTATCACTGAGATTGAATGCTGTTTTGCAGAATTCAATCATTGAATTGTTCATTGTGGTAACGAAACCTATGAGGAAACATACCGCAATCACAATGATAAGTGCGAACGTGTAGTTCGGTGTTTGTTTTTGACTCATTTTGTTTATAGTTTTAGTGATTAATAAATTCTCCTCTATTGTTATTTTTCCACACCGAACTTGTAGATAGTGCGTTGTGTATAAGTTTCACCCGGATTCAATACCACACTGGGGAAGTGTCCCTTGTTGGGAGTGTCGGGGAAATGCTGTGCTTCGAAGCAGATGGCCGAGCGGGCAGGGAAGGTGGCACCATGTGCGCCTTCGAATCCGTTGTGCCAGTTTGCTGTATATACCTGAACACCAGGTTCTGTGGTGTAAACTTCCATCACGCGGCCGCTGATAGGTTCTACACATTTGGCAGCAAAGGTCAGTTCTCCCGGCTCTTTCTTGTTCAGCACGTAGCAGTGGTCATATCCTACACCATAAATCAACTGTTGGAACTTCTCGTCGATACGGCTTCCTACAGTGTGTGGTGTGCGGAAATCCATCGGTGTACCTTCTACTGGAGCGATTTCACCGGTAGGGATAGACACTTCGTCAACTGGTGTGTACCAGTCGGCATTGATGGTGACGATGTTGTTATCTACGGTAGCTGTTGGGTTGGCCAATCCCGAAAGACTGAAAAAGCCGTGGTGTGTCATGTTGACGATTGTCTTCTTGTCTGTGGTACCCTTGTAGTCAATGATGAGTTCGTTCTCGTCAGTGAATGTGAAGGTTACAGTCATCTGAAGGTTGCCGGGGAATCCCTCTTCACCATCGGCTGACAAGTAGTTCATCACTACAGTCTGTGCATCTGTCTGTTCGGCATCCCACACACGGGCATGATATCCCGTTGGACCTCCGTGCAGGTGGTTGGGGCCGTTGTTCACAGCCAGTTGGTATTCCTTGCCGTCGAGGTTGAATTTACCGCCAGCGATACGGTTACCATAGCGGCCAATCAATGTGCTGAGGAAAGGCTCGTGGCTGTTCACTACATGATCGATAGAGTCATGTCCTTGTACCACATTGGCATGTTCGCCATTTTTATCAGGCACCATGATACTTAAAAGGGCACCGCCATAATTGGTCAATGCCACTTCATTGCCACATTTGTTCTTCAAGATGAACAAATCGGTCTTCTTGCCTGCTATCTCTTTTTGGAAATCTTCGCGCTTCAAGCCCGAGAGATTGTTTTCTACAAAGTATTCCATGATCGGTTAATTTTATAGGTTTTTGAAATTTCATGCAAATAAAATCAAAAACATTGGTATGAGCAAACGTTTCAATGGAAATTTGTAACAATTGAGATTATTTTTTCTCTATTTTGCAGTTTTATGATATGTTTGGATTCAACTTGTCTTTTTGGCTGAGCAGGTCGGCTACGATGAAACTGCTTCCGCCTACAAATATCAAATCATCCTCTTCGGCTTCTTCGAGGGCTGCTTTTGTGGCTGTTATCACATTGGTATAGCTTCTTCCTTGTAGGAAGTGTTCTTTTCCCAATGCTTCCAGTTGTTTTTCATCCAGGGCCCGTTTGACCGATGCTTTGGTGAAATAATAGATGGCATCTTTGGGTAGCATTGCCAGTACACCGTTTATGTCCTTGTCATTGACCATACCCATCACTATGCGGAGATTTTTGTATGACTGTTGCTCCAGTTGGTTGACAATATAACTTATTCCTCCCACATTGTGTCCTGTGTCACATATCAGGGTGGGGGATTCGTTCAACTTTTGCCAGCGTCCCATCAGACCTGTCAGAGCACACACGTTGGCAAACCCTTTTCGGACATTCTCTTCGCTCAGGTTATATCCCAATTTGTTCAGTTGGGCGACAGCCGTCAGTATCGTGTTTGTATTCTTCTCTTGACAGAGACCGCCCAACTCTCCATATAGTTCCTTGTAAGGTTTTGTGTTGTAAATCCTTTTGCTATTAATTGTTGATTCTGATGATATTACGAGATTTTCTTCATCTGACAATGTAATTGGTGAATTGACATCTTTGGCTTGTTTGATGAAGACAGGACGTGTTTCATCCGTACATTCTCCTATCACTACGGGAACACCTTTTTTGATGATTCCGGCCTTCTCCGAAGCAATTTGTGACAGAGTGTTTCCTAAGAATTGTGTATGGTCAAAACTGATGTTGGTGATGATGCTCAGGTCGGGTGTAATGATGTTGGTGCAGTCCAATCGGCCGCCCAGTCCGACTTCAATGACAGCCACATCCACTTTGCTTTCTGCAAAATAGTTGAAAGCCATAGCCGTTGTCAGTTCAAAGAATGAGGGATGCAGTGGCTCAAAGAAGCTCCGATGCTCTTCAACGAAACGGATAACATACTCTTGCGGAACCATCTCTCCATTTACTCGTATGCGTTCGCGGAAGTCCACAAGGTGCGGCGAGGTGTAGAGCCCCACTTTATATCCGGCCGATTGCAGGATGGCTGCGATGGTGTGCGAGCATGACCCTTTTCCGTTTGTTCCTCCCACATGAATGGTGTGGAACTTCTTGTGTGGATGTCCAAAATGTTCGTCAAGTTTGTGTGTGTTGCTTAATCCTTCTTTGTAGGCATCACCCCCTACATGTTGGAAAAGCGGTGCACTGTTGAACAGGTATTCGATGGTTTCTTGGTAAGTCATATTTTAGTTGATGAGTTGGTGAGTTGACAAGTCGATGAATTGACAGGGGGATACAAGTTGACGAGTTAGCAAGGATTTGTGCCGTATGGCCCTTGTCAACTCGTCAACTTGTATCTTGTCAACTTCTTGAAGTTTTTATTCAAAGTAGCTCTTGAATTTTCTGAATATCTTTTCTTTAATACTCGGGTTAGGCGAGAAGTTGTCAGAATTCCGCATCTTCTCAATGGCATTCTTTTCATCTTTGGAGAGAGTTTCCGGAATATAGACACTGATGTTTACCAGCAAGTCTCCTGTGCCATAACCATTTACGTTTGGCAATCCCTTTCCACGAAGGCGGAGCACCTTTCCGGGTTGTGTGCCTGGGTCAATCTTCACTTTCACCTTTCCGTCGATAGTGGGAATCTCCACTGTGTCTCCCAGTGCAGCTTTGGGGAAGCTGAGCAGCAGGTTGTAGATGAGGTCATCCTCTTGACGGATAAGTTCTTGGTTGGGTTCCTCTTCTATTTGGATGAGCAGGTCACCGGGTACACCGTTTCGTTTGCCGGCATTTCCTTTTCCTCCCATGGACAGCTGCATACCTTCGGCCACCCCTTTAGGTATTTTCACTTCCACCACCTCTTCGCCATAGACGATACCTTCACCGCTACAGTGCTTGCACTTGTTCTTGATGATTTTACCTTCACCGTTACATTGCGGGCAGACGCTTTGTGTCTGCATCATGCCGAAGATACTCTGTTGGGTGCGTGTCACACTACCGCTACCGTGACAGGTGGGACATGTTTCCGTACCTCCGTCTCCTTCGGCACCGGTTCCATGGCAATGTTCACAGGTGACGTATTTCTTCAGTTTGAATTTCTTGTCGGCTCCGTTCAAGATTTCTTTCAGGCTAAGGCGTACTTTTACGCGCAAGTCCGAACCTCTGAACCGGCGCTGGCGTTGTTGTCCGCCTCCACCGAATCCGCTGAAACCGCCAAAACCTCCACGTCCGCCGAACACATCGCCGAACATCGAGAATATGTCATCCATGGACATTCCTTGTCCGTTGAATCCGCCGAACCCACCGGCACCACTCATTCCTTCGTGGCCGAATTGGTCATATCGTGCGCGTTTCTGTGGATCATGCAGCACATCGTATGCTTCAGCAGCTTCCTTGAACTTCTCCTCAGCCTCCTTGTCATCGGGGTTGCGGTCGGGGTGATATTTGATGGCCAGTTTCTTGTATGCCTTCTTTATTTCGTCCTCAGTAGCTGTTTTGCTCACGCCCAGCACTTCGTAATAATCTCTCTTTGCCATATTCTTTTGAAGTATGATTTTTTTATTGTCCCACTACCACTTTCGCATGGCGGATCACTTTGTCATTCAATTGGTATCCGGTCTGTACACAGTCCAGAATTTTGCCTTTCAGTTCATCTGTTGGTGCGGGCACCAGGGCGATAGCCTCGTGGAAGTCCGTATTGAAGTCAGCTTCATGTGTCTCCATCTTTTCCAGCCCTTCCTGTTGCAGTGTCTTCAGGAACTTGTTGTAAATCAGTTCCACACCGTCGCGCAAGGCAGCTACCTCCTCATTTTCGCTCTTCATGTTCTGCAAAGCACGTTCCAGGTCGTCTATGATGGGCAGAATGGCGGTGATAGCTTTCTCTCCACCGTTTTTAATCAGTTCCGCTTTCTCTTTCAATGTACGCTTGCGGTAGTTGTCAAACTCTGCCGCTTGGCGCAGTATCTGGTCCTGTTGGGCTGCTATCTTTTCTTCGTAGGCAGCCAGTTGCTGTTGCAGTACCTCTTCAGCAGAAAGTTCCTTTTCTGCTTCTTGTACGTTTTCTTCCTCTGCAGCGGGCTGGTTGGTCACAGTCTCCTCTGGCATTTGTTCATTGATTTCTTCTGGCTGAACCTTTTTTTCTTCTTTTTGATTCATGTTATGATAGTTTCTTTTATGATTCTTCTTTTTCATCTTTCAGGGGTGTTTGGGGATCATTTAACCTTCAACAAATTCTTTGCCAAGAATGTTTTTGTGCCAAAACGGGTGCAAATTTACTCAATTACTGCCATACTGGCAACATCGGCTGACAAGTTTTCCAGTTTCTCTTTCCCTTTTCGTATTTTAGTTGTATCTTTGCATCGGAATTAGTGTATAATATATAATAAGGTATAAAGAAAGAAACATGATTACAGTATCGGATCTTGCTATCCAGTTTGGAAAGAGAGTGTTGTATAAGGATGTCAATCTGAAGTTCACTAACGGTAATATCTATGGTGTCATAGGTGCCAATGGTGCCGGAAAATCCACCTTCCTGCGTGCCATCAGTGGTGAATTGGAACCTACCAAGGGAAGTGTCACCCTTGGCCCGGGTGAGCGCTTGTCAGTCCTCAGTCAGGACCACTTCAAGTGGGATCAGTACACCGTTATCAATACTGTGCTCATGGGGCATACCGTCCTTTGGGACATCATGAACCAGCGCGATGCCCTTTATGCTAAGGCCGATTTCAGTGACGAGGACGGAATCAAGGTAGCCGAGTTGGAGGAGAAGTTTGCCGAGCTCGATGGGTGGAATGCCGAGAGCGATGCGGCAGCATTGCTCAGCGGATTGGGTATCAAGGAGGACAAGCACTATCTGCAGATGGCCGAACTCAGCGGTAAGGAGAAGGTACGTGTCATGTTGGCACAGGCCCTTTTTGGTAATCCCGACAACCTGTTGCTCGACGAGCCTACCAACGACCTCGATATGGAGACCGTAACCTGGTTGGAGGAGTATCTCTCTAATTTTGAGCATACCGTTCTCGTAGTGAGTCACGACCGTCACTTCCTCGACTCTGTCTGCACCCATACTGTAGATATTGACTTCGGTAAGGTCAATCTTTTTGCCGGAAACTACAGCTTCTGGTACGAGAGTTCCCAGTTGGCTCTTCGTCAGGCACAGAACCAGAAGGCCAAGGCCGAGGAGAAGCGTAAGGAGTTGGAGGAGTTCATCCGCCGGTTCAGTGCCAATGTGGCCAAGAGCAAGCAGACGACAAGCCGTAAGAAGATGTTGGAAAAACTCAATGTCGATGATATCCAACCCTCTTCACGCAAGTATCCTGGTATCATTTTCACTCCCGAACGCGAACCCGGTAATCAGATACTCGAAGTCAGCGGTCTTCGTGCCGAGATGGAGGATGGCACCGTACTTTTCAACGATGTCAACTTCAATGTCGAGAAGGGCGATAAGATTGTCTTCCTCAGCCGCGACCCGCGTGCCATGACCGCTCTTTTCGAGATTATCAACGGCAACCGCAAACCTCATGCCGGAAAGTTCAATTGGGGTGTCACCATCACCACTGCTTACCTGCCGTTGGACAATACCGCTTTCTTTGATACCGATCTCAATCTGGTGGATTGGCTCAGCCAGTTTGGCGAGGGCAACGAGGTCTATTTCAAGAGCTTCCTTGGCCGTATGCTCTTTAGCGGTGAAGAAGTACTGAAAAAGGCCAATGTTCTCTCCGGAGGCGAGAAGATGCGTTGTATGATTGCCCGTATGCAGCTGCGCAATGCCAACTGCCTTATCCTCGATACACCCACCAACCACCTCGACCTTGAGAGTATCCAAGCATTCAATAACAACCTTAAGTTGTATAAAGGCAACATCCTCTTCTCCTCACACGACCATGAGTTCATCCAGACCGTGGCCAACCGTATCATCGAGTTGACCCCCAACGGTATCATCGACAAGATGATGGAGTACGACGAGTACATCACCAGCGACCATATCAAGGAGATGCGTGCCCGTATGTATGGGGAGTGATTTAGAGTGACTAGCGACTAGTGACTAGGGGGAGTTATGAGTTGTAAGTGCCGCATGGCCACTCGTCACTAGTAGCTATTCACTATTCACTATTTGTGCGTAGCGAAGAATCTCCGTGGATGATGGGTCAAAGCAATAAATACCTTTTTCATCCGTTATTTCTTGAAAATGCAGATGATGAAACTATTCCGTTATACCCTATACATCCTCATGTTGGCCTTGGTGCCGATATTCTCCGTTTCGTGCGACGATGAGGAGCATTACACCACCTCGCCCCATGCGTTGCTGACCTTTTCGGCTGACACCGTGCGGTTCGACACCGTATTCTCCACCATAGGCTCCAGCACCCAACTTTTCAAGGTCTATAATCCCGGCGATGAGTCGTTGATGATATCCGAAGTCCAGCTGGCCAGTGACGGCAAGAGTGGGTTCCGTGTCAATCTCGACGGTGTCAGTGGCACCCGTTTCACCAATGTCGAAGTGCGCGATGGAGACAGCCTCTATGCCTTTGTCGAGGTCACGGTCAATCCGCGCGACGAGAACAATCCCTTCCTGCTTCGCGACTCTCTGTTGTTCCATCTCCAGAGCGGTGTCTGTCAGAAAGTGCTCCTCGAGGCTTACGGACAGGATATGATAGTCCTTCGGGGCAAGTGCTTCATGCAGGAAACCACCCTCACCGGCGATCGTCCCTATGTGGTGTACGACAGTCTTACGGTCGATAGCGGCGTCACCCTGCGCCTCACCGAGGGCACCCGTCTCTATTTCCATAGCGGTGCTTTCCTCAAGGTTCATGGCACACTCCGTGCCGAGGGGTCCATAGAGCGTCCCATCCTTTTCCGTGGCGACCGTCTGGACAATCTTTTCGACTATCTTCCTTACGACCGTCTGGACAATCAGTGGGGAGGCATCACCCTGACCTCTTCCAGCTATGACAACTACCTGAACCATGTCGATATCCATAGTGGGGGGTGGGGGATAGTGTGCGACTCTGCCGACGCATCGCTGAACAAGCTCACCATCGAGAATTCCGTCATCCACAATGTGGCCGGCGATGCCCTCAGTGCTGTGAACGGACGTATCTGGGTGGGAAATACCGAACTGACAAATGCCGGAGGCCATTGTCTGAAACTTCGTGGAGGCGATGCGCAGGTGGTCTATACCACATTGGCCAATTTCTATCCTTGGGCCTATCGCGGAGCGGCTCTCTGTCTGAGCAACGAACATACACCGCTCACCCGTGCCGAGTTCCGCAGCTGTCTTCTCACCGGCTATTCCTCCAATGAGCTGATGCTCTCTCACGACCTCGACACCACCCTTGCTTTCAATTATCGCTTCGAGGCCTCATTGCTCAATATCCCTGCCGATAGTCTTCAGGGAGACACTCTTCCCGGCGGACGCTTTTATCAGGTGCGCATCGACTCTGTAGGTGCTTCGGTGAACCGCATTGAGAACTTTCCCCTTATCGATACCGACATATTCTATTATGATTTCTCTCTCGACTCCCTCTCGCAGGCCCTCGATGCCGGAGGATCGGATGATGCCCGTCTTTTCTATCCCCTCGACCGCTTGGGACGTAGCCGTCTGGACGATGATGCTCCTGATGCAGGAGCAAGGGAGAGAGTGGGGAGTGCTGAGTTGTGAGTACTGGGTGCTTTCTGAGTTTTGAGTGCTGAGTGGGCCATGCGGCACTAATTTTTCATCCGCAGATGACGCGGAGACACAGAAGGAATTTGGGATTTGTCATCCTGACGATAGGAAGGATCTCCAGTACGTCGAATGTTCTCACAGACAAAGAGTCTGCCCCTGAACAGCATTAACTCCGTTCGCCTACCGTGTTTGTACGGTTTGCGAACGGAGTTAATAGCTTACGGAGAGTCTATTGATATCTTCTTCCTGCCCTATAGGTTATTGATTTGCTTTACATTCATCACACTCACCTGTGTGGGTCAGAGTGATGCTCTTCCATGTTACATTGCCACCCCAACTTGGCTTGAACCACACATTGTTTTCAAGATCGGGCTTGTATGTATCTTCGGTCTGCAGCTGCCCGCAGTTAAGGACGAGGTCACAGGGACCTCCATCAACCTCTTTTCCAACTTCGTAAAAAACATAAGAATTACTTTGATTGATAGACGTGACAACCGAACCAAACGTCATTTTTTTCAAATAGTAGCAACCAGTAAAAGCACCGTCACCTACAGTTGTTACTTTTGGAAGAGTGATGCTGTTAAGGGCGAATGCAGCATAAAACTCCATAGCAATGATTTCCGTTACATCGGGAAGAATCAAATCAATCTTGCCATTATATGGATTGTTCTCGTCATATGCAACCGAGCCCGACAAACGATAAATTGCTTCGCCGATAGCAGTCTCAGTGATGTTGCCCACAGTTATTATAGCCGATTTGCTGCCTGGTACGATAATCGTGGTAATTCCGTTATCCACATACTCTTTGAGTTGCTCCACCAAGGCAGTGAT
>JAZQAG010000031.1:0-91400 GCA_045545095.1 Phocaeicola sp.
GAGCATGCAGATGTTTTACCCGCTCCGATTTAAATTCAGTTGACAAGTTGACGAGATACAAGTTGACAGGGTCTTCTTTTCTCATCCGATTGTCAATTCAATTATCTTTCTTTCCTTCTTACTATCTTCTTCTCTTGCAACTTCCTTTCATTTAGACTGGGGTGAGCTTTTATTAAAATGGACTTTTTAGTTCTAAATGTGGGGCTCTTCAACTCCTTTTAGGTGACTTGAAAGGAATACGGCCTTTCAATTTTTCTTTTTTGATGAAGGGTAGGGGCACTTATCTTACTTCTCCCTTTATTCTCAGTTTGAGGGGACTTTCCTCTGTATTGGCATATATAGTGATGGCTTTGTTGAAACTACCTATATTTTCAGCTGTATAGGTTACGGTGATTTCCGTATCTTTATCAGGTCTGATGGGAGATTTGTCGAACTGAACCGTTGTGCAACCACAACTGCTCACCGCATTGTGGATAATCATCAGATGTTCTCCCACATTGCGAAGGGTGAAGGAGACGGTTTTCTCCTCACCCACGGCTAAAGTACCCAAGTCCAACTCATGGACGGGTGCCTCTATGATTGTTGTTACAGTTTTTTTTGCATCACATCCAGTCAGAGTTCTCATATAGAGATTGTACACAGCCCGATTGTGAATGGGATTACCGATGACCTTCACACGATTGTCCGCATCAAGTAGAAAAGTGTGAAACATCTCTTCCTTGGGAAAGTGATTGAGGCTGTCCAATCTGTTTGTCATATCTATACAGACGGGATGGGTGAAGTCTTCGTGTCGGGTGAGGTAACGGGCTTCTTTCAAGCTTTTAGGCGCGAGAAAGAATAGGAACGATACACGCCCTTCCGTGGCAGAATCCACTTCGGCCATGAACTTTTTCCATTCATGCAACTGTAGGCGGCAACTGGTACATCCTGTGGAATCTACATAAATCAAGACTTTATGTGTGGCGGCATGTACGTCCATCTGCACTGTGTCACGCGCCTGCACAGTAAAGATGATTTCTTCGGGCATCTGTATCGTACGACCTTGCCATTCTTCTACCATGTGGGCTATGGTTGCGCGGTTCTCATCGCTGCAAGCGGCTGTGACAAATGGTGTACACACAGCTATGCATAATTTAATCCAAAAAGTTTTCATATTCTTTAAAGTTCTGGTAAATGAAATTTGATAATCTGTTCGTCTGTATTTACATCGGTAGCCCATATGACGTTTTGTTCTTCATCGACATGGATGCCATAGATGGCATGGTCAAGCACATAGCGGCAAACAGGATTGCCTTTCAGATCGAAGACGTGAAGAAAACGTCCGCCATCTTCTGACTGCAGGTCTCCTTTGAAATCGCGTCCATGGAAGACGGCATAGATATAGCGGTCTGTCATTTGGACATCTGTGTACCCCATGAATCCTGAAGGGATGGCATAACCTTGTGAGGTGGTTTGATATGCCGGTTCTCCCTCAGGGCCTATGAATACTTGGTGCTCCCCCTTGTCAAATTGGAAAATCTCTACGGCATCTCCCAACTGAGTAACAGAGACCAACAACTGCCGTTCCGGCCGGATGTCTATAAAGCTGCGCCATGCTTGAGCAGCGGCTCCTCGCATATTGCGCACCTGCTTCCGATGGGAAGGTATAGCGGAGAATTGACGGATGATATCTCCTTGGCGGTTCACTTCCATGAAACGGCATTCACCGCTATAGTCCGGAACAAACAGGGATTCACTGTCTTTCCAAACAAAATCCAATGGGCTGACAACAGTCGGAGAAAAGCGGATTTTCTCAACACACAGCAAGGAATCCTTATCTGCCTGTAGGCTCCAACGGGTCAATTGCCGTTTGTTGCTGTCCAACACCCAAATGGAATCGGGCGAGGTGATACGGAATGCGGTGCATTGCAACACCTCCTCCGGACCTTCACCGCGTTTGGCGAAAGAGGTCAAATGTTGCAGGGTCAGCGCATCGTAAAGGTGCATGAAGTGAGACTCGCCATGCAGATCGTGTACAAAGAGGTATTTGCCGTATCTGCGGATATGGCGGGGATAACGAAGATACACATCTTTGCTTCCAGCCTCGAAGGCTTCTCCTTTCAGACGGACCTCCTTGGGGAATGTCGTGTAAATGGTCTGTCGGAAGAATTGCCGCCCCTGACTGGCCATGACTGCCACAAATGCGGTGGCGACAACCAGTACGACAATAACCGTTCTGTATTTCCTCTTATTTAAGTTCATGCTTTTCTCTTAAGCTATAAATATCCATTATGCTTCTGACCATTTTCCCATTTTGAGGACATTTGACATCTCCCGTATGGAAGCATCCTATTCCCGTGCCGTATCCTTCTGGATTGGCCAATGCCTCAATATTCTCCCACAGGAGATTTGATTCTTCCTTTGTTGTGCCCCATTGATGGATGGCCAATGCTGCGCCCATCAGCATGGCTGCGATAATTGCAAAATAAATTTTTCTCATGTTTCTTTAATTTTTTCGCAAAAGTACATGACAAAGTAGCCCCAAAACGCTTAAATTCACTTACATTTTGCCCATTTCATCGGTAAATATGCGTTGAATACCTCTTTTTTTGTACTTTTGTCTCCAAATAAGGTGAAAAATGAAAAAAGATGCTCCAACGAAGAAAAATCATCCCATGCGTCCCTTATGGATAGGTGTGGCAGTTTGGCTGACGACGTTTGCCATATTTTATGGAATGGTCTATATCCATGAAAGGGATGTGGTGATTGATGCTGTGAACCAGAATTTCCAGCGCGAGGCTCCCTTGTGGGTTGATTCCATCATGGTAATCAACGATGTATACTATTATTCCAGTGGAGAAAATCGCAAACGTCCCACAGCCACACTCCGCTTCACGGATAAATACGGCAGTTATGAGGTTGCAGCCAAATTTCATTATCACCCGGACTATACCATTCAGGACCGGCTTCGTCTCACTTCGACGATGTTGGGGGATAGGGACTGCATCTATGATGTTCCATTGGTGAATCGGGTTTGGACATCAACCCTCCAGCGCGAGGGGATACACGTGGAGACTGCCGTAGAACTCTACTATCGAAATCTGCGGGAGATGTTTCCGACACCGGACAGCCTGAACAGGCAGGCAGAGGTGTTCCGCCTGGAGAGCCACCCGTTCGATTACGAAGCCTCTGTCAGGACCGATACTGTGGGGATAGGAATCTGTGACCAGGGACAATTGGTCGGACATGTGGCTATCAGCCCATCCTTCATCATGGAGCGGATGCAGAAAAATGTTCGGGTAGGAATTGTTGTGTGGATGGTTTTCGGAATCATGGGGTTGGCCATGTTTTATGCAGAATTCCTGCTGATGAGACAACGTCATGTGATAGTGCCCATCGGTACATCGTTCCTCAATCTGAAGACTCGCGGATTCACCTACAAAGATGGTACGACGCGAATCATGGGAAAGATTCCTTTTGCTATACTGACGACACTGCTGGGAGCCGATGGACGCAAGGTGTCACAGAAGACCATTATTGATGCCCATTGGCCCAAAATCGATGCGGAGGACCAACGGAACAATCTGAACGTGAACAATAAACGATTGCGTGATATATTGAATGATGCCAAGCATCTGGTATTGGTGAATGATAGGGAGTATATCACTTTGAATGAAAAGATGAACTGGGTGGAATGCAAGGTGCGTACCCTCAGATTTGTCTATTTTGTAATGAAAAAACAGATAGTCATTGAAAAACTATAGTCTTCTGGATACACTTCCTGACCCTTGGGCGGATGACATTAATCGCGTAGTGCTACGCGATTAGTCGTGTAGCCCTGAGACATTAATGGTGTGGGCTATCCATTCGTAACCTGCAATCGCTCCCAGAGGGGGCGGGGGATGAGACGCCAGAAGAAGACAAGGATGCGATAGCGCCAGTCGATGATGCGGATGCGGCGATGATGTTTCAGGGCATATACAATGTCACGGGCCACAGGCTGTGCCTCCATCAAGAGGGGATAGCGGGTGTCGCGCAACAGGTCGGTAGCCACGAATCCCGGTCGAATGTCGGTGAAATGGATGGGCTGGTGCTGCATGTGGGCCAGTTGGGCAAGGGCTTGGATATAGGTGTTCTGAAAACGCTTGGTGGCGGAGTAGGCCGGAGCGACTCCGATACCTTTGGTGCCGGCGATGGAACTGATGACAGCAATGTGGCCGTGCCTCTCTTTGGTAGCATGGGTCTTGAAATAGTTGAAAGCAAAGGTTACCATCCGTACAAACCCTTCTCCATTGGTGCGGACTGTGCGCATCTCTATGTCAGGGTCGAGGGCGGCATTCTGAAACCCAATGCCACTGCTATGGAAATAGAGATCCATACCGCCTGACTGGTCGATGAGTGTTTGCAGATGGGTGACGGCATCGGGGGAGGTGATATCCAATACGGCTGTCTGGACCTGTCCGGCCGGGAACTCGGCCTGTAGCGACAACAGCAACTCTTCTCTACGGCCGGCAATGCCTATCTGCCAGCCTTCCTGAGCCAGCAGGCGGGCCACTTCGCGTCCGATACCGGAGGTGGCACCGATGATGATAGCTTTTCTCATAATGCAGATTTTCGGATATGTTCATATACTCCCGGAGGGAGGAAGAACCTTACATCCTTCTCCTCGCTGAGGGCTTGGCGGATGAAGGTGGAACTGACCTCCAAAGTGGGTGTCTGTACCAACCGGACTCCGGAAGGGAGGGCAGATGGTTCGACGGGATACCCCGGGCGGGGATAGATAATCACTTGATTCTCGGTCAACAGCTCTTCGTACTGGTACCAACGGGGAAAGAGTTCCCAATTGTCGCTACCGATGATGAGAGTGAACTGATGCTCGGGATGGCTTTGGCGAAGGGCACGCAGGGTATTGACCATGTAACTGGGACGGGGCAGGTGGAACTCGAAGTCTGAGGCGCGAAATTTGTCGTAGCCTTCAATGGCGAGTTTGACCAGTTGGAGACGTAGCTCATCGGGCCACAAGTCGTCACGCTCTTTCAGGGGATTGTGTGGCGACACGAGGAACCAGACCTGATCTACCTCGTTGTACTCGCAAAGGTAGTTGGCCAAGGCCAAATGTCCGATATGTATGGGGTTGAAGGAGCCCCCGAATATTCCGATATTCATGTTTTATAACGGTTAACAGTTAGCGGATGAGCGGTGAGCGGATGGCCTTCGGCCGATTGAACGTTGTTTAACGATGAACGAAATAAAGGGTGACGGGTGATGGGGAAGGGTGACGGGAGGCTTCGCTTTTAATGGGGAATGGGGTATTTTTCCGCCGGTTTAACGGTTGAGCCGCTCATCACTCATCACTCACCGCTTATCCGCTCACCATTTAAAAACTCCTGTATGATTTTCAATGCTTTGGCTTTGGCTGTTTCCAGATCGTCGTTCACGATGACCACATCGAACTTGGGGGCAAAGCCCAATTCGTATTCCGCCTTGGCAATGCGGCTTTCGATAACCTCGGGGGTATCTGTTCCACGGCCTACCAAGCGGCGGCGGAGTTCCTCAATGGAGGGGGGCTGGATGAAGACCGAAAGGGCACGATTGCCATAGAACTGCTTGATGTTGCATCCGCCTACCACATCGACATCGAAAACAACATTCTGACCGGCGGCCAGCTGATCCTCTACCTGAGATTTCAAGGTTCCATAAAACCGGTCGGTATAGACCTCTTCGTATTCCAGAAATTCATCGTTGGCAATCCGTTGCTTGAACTCTTCGGGAGTGAGGAAGAAATATTCGACTCCGTGCTGCTCCTGTCCCCGTGGCGGACGACTGGTGGCAGAGATGGAGAAGGCCATGTTGAGACCCTGTCCCAGCAGGTAGTTGATGATGGTGGACTTGCCGGAACCCGAGGGGGCGGAAAATATGATAAGTTTATTCATACTTCTTTCTCTCTTTACATTACATTCAATACCTGTTCCTTGATTTGCTCCAACTCATCTTTCATCTTTACGACGATATTCTGCATCTCGGCCTGGTTGCTCTTGCTGCCGGTGGTGTTGATCTCGCGTCCCATCTCTTGGGCGATGAATCCCAACTTCTTGCCTTGTCCGTGTCCTTCATTCATGGTTTGGCGGAAATAGGCCAAGTGGTTGGTCAGACGCTGTTTCTCTTCGTTGATGTCCAACTTCTCGATGTAGTAGATAAGCTCCTGCTCCAAACGGTTCTTGTCATACTCTACAGGGAGTTTGGAAAGACTGTCCACAATACGATCGCGTATCTTCTGTACCCGTTCGCTCTCAAAAGGCTCGATGGCTTTCATCAGGGCTGCAATGTTGTCCAGTTTCTCTTCGAACTTGCGGGCCAATGCTTCGCCTTCCTGCTTGCGGAAATTTACCAATTGCGCAACGGCTTCTTCTATGGCATGACGGGCAGCGGTCCACTCTTCGTCGCTGAGCTCCTGTACTTCGACGCGGGTGAGCACGTCAGGCATGCGCAGCAAGGAGGCAAACCAGTCTGTGGGTACAGGGATTCCGTACTGGGCAGAGATGCCCTTTATCTGTTCGTAGTAGTTGGAAACAAGGGCACCGTTGATAGGAGTGGCGGCCTCGGAAGCCTCCTTTTCGACCCAGAGGTTGAAATCCACTTTACCCCGTTCCAACGCCTGAGTGATGATGGTGCGGATTTCCATCTCCTTCTCCCGATAGAGGGGAGCTATGCGGGTGCTCAGGTCCATAGCCTTGCTGTTGAGTGAGCGGATTTCCGCAAAGATTTTCTTGTCACCGTGGACGGCCATCGCTTTGCCGTATCCGGTCATTGACTGTATCATATTTATATTTAAATAGGTATATATTCGTTACAGGGTGCAAATGTAGCACTTTTTTTAGATATTCCGACGCTTGTGGCATAGATTTGCCAGTAGGAATCCCACTAAGAAGATAACGATGGTGCCCAAAACGATGGCCATATACTCATGAATGCCCGAGGATGGAAGGTGTAGGAACTCTGCAGCTGAAATCCATCCGATGATGATGACACCACATACCGTGCCGATGACGGCATCTGCACGACGCGCCTTGTGGGCGATGTATCCTAACAGGAAAAGTCCTAACATGCCACCGCTGAAGATGCTGGAGAGTTTCCACCAGGCATCCAGAATGCTGTCCACATTGACCAAAGCCAAAGCAACGATGATGCCCAGTACACCGACAAGCAGACTGCCACACTTCAGCACCATCAGCTCTTCGCGGTTGCTCGTATGGCGGCGGATGCGTTTGTAGTAATCTGTCAGCAGGATGGTGGACGAACTGGTGACACTTGTTGCCACCGTGCTCATGCCGGCTGCAAAAATGGAGGCTATGAGCAGGCCTGTCAGACCGACGGGCAATTGGTTGGCGATGAAGTAGGGGAATACATAGTCGGGTTTGATGCCCCCGGCAGGCAAAAGGGTGGGGTGTACCTGATAGTAGGCATAGAGGGCTGTTCCGATGAGGAAGAATACGGCCGACATGGGGATGTACAGCCATCCTCCGAACAGGGCAGAGAACTTGGCTTCGCGTTCACTTTTGGCGGTATGGTATCGCTGCACATAGTTCTGGTCAATGCCATAGTTCTGGAGGTTGATGAAAATACCATAAATCAGGCAGACCCAGAATGTGGAACGGTCTATGCCCCAGTCGAAACTGCCCAGATCGAACTTATGGTCGCGCCAGCCTATCTCAAATGTCTGTAGCGGTCCTTCGGGCATGCTGAACAGTAGGATAATCAGGCAGGCCAATGCCCCGCCAATGAGGATGAACCCTTGGATGGCTTCGGTCCAGATGACGGCTTTGACACCGCCCAGCATAGAGTAGAGGATGATGGCTATACTGGTGATGATAATGACCGTACGGATGTCCCAACCCATCAATACATTCATGGGAAGAGCCAGCAGGAAGAGGATGGAACCCATGCGGGCTATTTGGGTGAGCAGATAGCAGGCCGAGGCATACAGGCGGGCCCACAGTCCGAACCGCTCTTCCAGGAATGTGTAGGCTGATACGCTGACCTGACGACGATAGAATGGGACGAAATATTTGGCTGCAAAATAAGAGGCTATTGGGATGGAGAGACTGAAAACAAAGGGATTCCAGTCGGCGGCAAAGGCTTTCCCAGGATTACCCAGGTAGCTGATGCTGCTCACATACGTGGCAAAGATGGACATGCCGACTACCCAACCGGGAAGGTTGCGACCGGCGGAGGTAAACTCTTCCGATGAACTCTTTTTCTTGAAGAATGAACAGCCGAAAAGTACAATGCCGCCTGTAAAAAGGAAAAATACAATAAGGTCTATGATATGCATGGTACCGATATAGAGGGGAATAGAAAAGGGTAAATATCCTGCTATTTTTTAGGCACGGACCTTTTCTGAATAAAGTAAAAGATCCGCGCCTAATATGCTATGAGTTCTTGAATGGAGAGTTACAGAGCGGCCTTGATGGCATCAATCATCTCCTGGTATTCCTGATCTGACAGATATACCTTGCCCGGATTCATCTGGAAGGTACCTCCGTAGTCGGGACCATCCACATACTTGGGAGCAAGGTGAAAATGGAGGTGTGAGAGCTTGTCACTATAGGCTCCGTAGTTAATCTTCTCAGGATGGAACACCTTGTCCATGGCGCGGGTCACGCGCACCACATCGGCCATGAAGGCATTGCGTTCTTCATCGCTCAGCTCGAACAGGTCGTTCACATGATCCTTGTAAGCTACGAGACAGCGGCCGTGGTAGGTCTGCTCCTTGAACAGGAATACACGGGATACACTAAGGGTGGCAATCTCAATCATCAGATTGTGCAGGGTCTCGTTGTTGGTGCAATATAGGCACTCTTTGGGGTCACTTTTCATAATGGTATAATTTATTAATGTTAATAATTTGAACTTATTCTGCTTCCTGGCGGAGCCAAGCTATCTCTGAAGCCCACAGCTCCTCATCGGGTGTTTCCAAGATGATGGGGATATTGTCGAAACGGGGGTCTTTCATGATACGGCTGAAGAACTCGGGGCGGATAAGCCCTTTGCCGATGCTTTCATGACGGTCCACCCGGCTGGCGAGAGCCTTCTTGCTGTCGTTCAGATGGACACCTTTCAGGTATTGCCATCCGACCACTTCCTCCAATTCGGCAAATACGTTGTCATAGTCCCGGTCCAGATCGTATCCGGCAGTAAAGGTGTGGCAGGTGTCTATGCAGATGCCCACACGGCTCTTGTCGGTTACACGGTCGATGATATGTCGGAGGTGATGAAAACTGAATCCCATGTTACTGCCTTGCCCGGCGGTGTTCTCGATGACGGCTGTCACCCCTTCGGTGCGTTCGAGTGCCCAATTGATGCTTTCGGCAATACGGTCCAAACAGGCCTCGGGGGAAATCTTGTTCAGGTGGCTGCCTGGATGGAAATTCAGCAACTTGAGCCCTAATTGTTCGCATCGTTGCATCTCATCAAGGAAAGCGGTGCGGGATTTCTCCAATCCTTCGGTCTCGGGGTGTCCCAGATTGATGAGGTAGCTGTCGTGAGGGAGTATGTGCTCTGGCTGAAAACCATATTCCTGACAACGTTCTTTGAACAAGGATATACTTTTGGCTGTCAATGGGGGGCTGACCCATTGGCGCTGGTTCTTGGTGAAAAGGGCAAAAGCATTGGCACCTATCTGGTGGGCATTGACGGGGGCATTTTCCACTCCTCCCGATGCACTGACGTGTGCTCCTATATATTTCATCTGTTTCCTGATTGATGGGTTAACGTCTGCAAAGATAGGATTTTTCTTTTTTATTCAAGCATGATGGCAGAGAAATGTCTTTCTGATGTTGAAGATTTAATGCTGAATGGTTGCTTGACAATGTCTTTCACTTCTTACCGTTTCTGTTACAACTAAAAATCCAAGGACAGGTTCAAGCCTATTTGGCTGGGTGCTCCGTATTGGGCGAATCCACGGCGCATGCTTTCAAAATAGAATGTGTCGTATGAGGTGTTGAGAATATTGTGCGCCCAGATATCGATGTGGAGATTGGGTAATTGCAGACCGATACCGGCATTCAAAATACCGTAGAAATCTTGCCATGCTCCGTTGCTCTCGGTCCAGTAGATGCGGCCTGCTCCTCCATAGTCTGCCCGTAGGGACAGATGCCGTATCCATGATGAAGAGGGTGTTGGGATGGTGTAGCTGCCTCTTAAATGGATGGTGTGTTGGGGGGCATAAGGGAGGAAATGACCGGAGTAGTCGGTCTTTTCCCCTTCAGCGTTATGTCCACCATCATACTTCTGGAAGGTGGCATGGGTGTAGCCGTAATTCAGGTGCAGATGGGCCTGTGGGGTGGGGTGGTAACGTAGGGCGGCTTCTGCACCGTAGCTCCTGCTCCGTCCGGCATTGACCATGATACGTCCCAAGCCATTGGTGGTGAACTTGGAAATCTGTTGGTTGCGTGTGTCGATATAGAAAAGGGCGGCATCGGCTTCCAATCCCATATCAGAGAACTTCAGGTGTGTACCAAGTTCATAGTTCCAACTGTATTCGGGCTTGTAGGTAATCAGTTCATTTACATTCTGGACGGTACCGTTGCGGAAACTGCTTTGTATAATTTCCGAAAACATTTGGAAATTGTATCCTCCGGAGCGTAGTCCTTTGCTGAATGATGCGTAATAGTGATGTCCCTTCCCCTCGGGACGGTAGGAGATGGCTAAACGGGGCAGCAGGTGGAGGTAGTCGTTGTCGTGGGTATCTCTATAGATACTCTTTTGGGTAAAGGGCTGGTCTGTATATCCCATACCGTTCATGATGCCTTGGATGTGCGCATAGGTGTTGTAGTTGATATGGGTATGCTCGTAATCCAAGCGCAACCCGAGGGAGGCCTCCCATCCATTCCCCAATGAGAGGTCGGACTGATGGAACAAAGCCGCTCCCGTGGTGGGGCTCCGGAATGTGCCGGGAATGTGGATGCGGTCGTTCGTGATGGTAATCTGTACTGGGGCAGAATCCATCCCTGCATCCATAGCTTCCTGTATCATGGAAATGCCATCGCCATAAAAGTTGACAGGTGCATAAATCCTGGCCCATTGGTGGAATGCAAACAGACCTGTTGTATGCTGCCACGAAGCCAAAGAACGGCTTTTGAGGGTGAACTCCTGAGAAAGTGTATGCAACCGTTGGCTCTGTTGCAGGGTGAAAATGTCATCGGCCAGGAAGTCTTGGTCGATGTGCATGTCGTCGTCAATGTGTTGGTAGCCTGTGACGGCATGAAATTGCAACGTGGGAGTCCTCCATTGGATGTGTGAACCTGCATTGAAAAGTGAACGGCGGTAGTTGTGTGCCCGATTATTGCTGATAACCCCTTTGAGGTGGGGGTATTCTTCGTGGCCGTCAACAGCACCCATATAGTGGTAGGGGTATCCGCCCTCATCGGTGTGCTCGTAGCTGGCAGTGAAATCCATCTTTACCTCTTCAGACGGGAGATAGATTGCTCGCATGTGACCACCTCCGGCCAGTTTGCTGTCAGCCTGTTTATTCAGGGAGCGATTGGTATGGAACCCGTCGGCAGCATGGAGATGGCCTCCAGCCGAGAACGCTAATCTGTCAGACAACTTGGCGCGGTGAGTGAGAGACAAACGGCTGGACATATCTCCGTTGGAAAGCGATAGGGAAAGGGATGTCCCTTGGTCTCTGAATGGATTGCGCGTGGTTACTTTGATGAGTCCTCCCATTGTATTCTTTCCATAGAGTGTACCTTGGGGACCACGCAGGACTTCTATACGCTCGATGTCGAAAAACTGGAAGTCGAAGGCCGACTTGTCGATGTAGGGGATATCGTTGACATATAATCCCACTGCTGGGCTGTTGATGCGCGACCCGATGCCACGGATATAGACGGCAGAGGTGAGGCTGGAACCGTAATTGGGGATGAACAGGTTGGGGGCAAGAGTGGCTATATCCTTGATGTGCCCGACCTGATGGTCGCGAATCTGTCGGGAGTCAAGCCCTGTGCTGCTGATGGGTAGTTTCTCGAGGGGAAAATGTTCCTTGGGGGATGCCACGATGGTGACAGTCCCGATGTCCACCATACGAATGGTGTCGGTGGTAAAGGATTGGGGAGAAGATAAGGAGGTAAGCACGCCATTTCCCGGATATGGATAACACGGACTGATCGCAGCTATGCAAACATAGCAACAGGTCAGAATTCGTATCAGACCATATAATCCATACCCGTGGGGGAAACTGTGCAACATCTTATACCTTATTAAATTTTGTAAGCTCAACTCTTATATTATATAAATAGGTGGCTTGTGCTCTAAAGTTGCTAAAAAGGTTACTCCGTTATGCCTTTGTAATCCAACAGGAAATCTAATGTCTTGGTGGGAGAAACCGGCATGTTTACAGTGATGAGCAGGCTGCAGCTGTCTTTGCGTCCTTCTCCATCGATGATGGCTTGGCTGAAAATCTTACCAGTTACACCTAGCGTGGCTTCGTAGCCTTTCGAATCTTTGTATAAAGTCTGGATACAGTCTCCGCTGATTCCAATCTGTCCATTATCTGTGGATGTAAGACTTACGGGGATGGAGAAATCTCCATAGTTGGTTCCCATGCCTGTCCAATCCTTATATATTAAGACGGTGCGGTCAAGCGTGTCTCGGGTGATGATGACTTTTTGTCCTGGAGTACCAGGAAATGTCATCGGAGCATGGCCACTATTCAATGTTGTCTCTGTGATACCGGTAAAGTTTGCGGTATATACCACTGGGTCGATGATGGGAGTGTTGTCATTGTCATCATCATTGCATGAAGTGAATATCGTTCCACCAAACAGGCAGGTCATAGCCAATAGAAGAATGCTCTTTTTCATAATTAAATCTTTTTTATTTGTTTCGTTTGTTTTTCGTTTTCTCTCATATGTTGAATTTCGGCTGCAAAAGTAATGCTATTTGTCGGTATGAGCAATCCTCATTTATGGGGATATTGTATGGATGGGAGGGTGTCTTAAAATGTTAAAAACGCATATGAGATGCCTTCTTTCCACTTTGATTCAACCAAAGGCTTATTGTTCCGGATGATTGCTTGTGAAAAAGCGGGATTGATAAAATATTCCTCCTCTTAGTCACTATAGATTTTTTGTTAACTATTTGATTACTATGTTATTTATCTTGCATATTTTATACAAGGTGGAGTTTTGCTTCCGCATTCTTATTGTGTACGAACACAAAGAGCGTAATGTGTGAGGTGTTTTTTTGTTCTTTGTAACTTTGTTAAAACTGACTTTTTTTGATAAATATTTGATTTTTATTGCTTATATTTGCACCGCATTGTACTCTTTTGTCTTCATTCTTAGGCTTCTCTTTGGGGATAATCAATATGGGGATTGGCATCATAGAATGCATGCATATACGAAAAACGAAACTAATTAACTAAAATATTAATCTTACTTAACAGCAAAACATTAGTGAAATGAAAAACCTAAAATTCTATTTGTGTAGGTTGTCCTTTCTCTTCGCTTTAGCGTTATTGCCAATATGGGCCAATGCGCAGAGCGTGGTTAAAGGTACTGTTTTAGATTCCACAGGTGAGCCGGTTATCGGTGCTGCAGTTCAGGAAAAGGGACTTCCCTCCAATGGCGTGGCGACAGATTTTGACGGTAACTTTACGTTGGAGCTGAAGAATTCGAATACGGCTGTCATCAGCTATGTGGGTATGGTCTCTCAAGAGATTTTTGCCTCTAACGCGAATCAGACAATCGTATTGAAAGATGACAATGCCAATTTGGAAGACGTTGTGGTTATCGGTTATACCAGCCGTGCCCGTAAGGATTTGACCGGTTCGGTCGGTTCAATTTCCGGTACCCGTTTGGCGCAGGTTCCTGTCACTTCGGCGGCAGTTGCCTTGCAGGGTAAAATCTCTGGTGTACAAGTTACAACCATCGATGGACAGCCGGGTGCAGATGTGAACATCCGTGTGCGTGGTGGTTCATCCATTACTCAGAGCAATGAGCCTCTTTACATTGTGGATGGTTTCCAAGTGGACAATATCAATGATATTCCTCCTACCGACATCCTTAGCATTGATATCTTGAAAGATGCATCTTTGACTGCTATTTATGGTTCTAAGGGTGGTAACGGTGTAGTTGTAGTGACTACCAAAAGCGCCAAGGAAGGCAAAGTGACCGTTTCTTTGAACGGCCAGTTGAGTATCAGTCACTTGTCCAAGGAACTTGATCTGATGGACACCAAGCAGTTTACTGAATACCAATATCAGTGGCACTCTATGAACGGTACCCGTTCAACCAATGGTAAATTCTATCGTGCCAACTTCGGTAATCCTTATGACTTGGATATGTACGGTACTTTGCCGACACACGATTGGCAAGACGAGGTGATGGGGGAAACTCCTGTCAGTTATTCAACCAATGTGACAGTAGGTGGTGGTTCGGAAAAGGTTCGTTTCAATGCCTCTTTGACTCAAAGTGATGACGATGGTATCATTATGGGGTCAGGTGTGCGCCGTACTAACTTGAATGTCAAGACTAACATTAAGGTAAACGACAGATTCAGTATCCAGATTAATCCTAAGTTCACTTATCGCCGTGATGAAGGTGCAGGTGGTAGTCATGTGGGTACAGGCGGTATTATTGATGTGTTGAAATATCGTCCTACCAACGGTTTTCGCGAGTATGGTTATATCGATCCTTCGTATGCCGATCCTTTGGAAGAAGAAATGTTCCATTATACCAATCCTAAAAACGATATCAAAATCAATCAATTGGTTCAACATGCTTATACCTCTACCAATGCATTGGCCCTTGAGTGGAAACCTATTGACGGATTGACACTCCGTACAGAAGCTACTATAGGTATGAGATGGTACGATAAAAGCCGTTTCTATGGAGGTATGACTAAAGAGGGACAAAAACTTGAAAACAACAATCGTCCTGTGGCTGAAATGACAGATTGCTACCGTTTGAATTATGTATGGACCAATACAGCGAATTACAACCTTACGGTGAAGGATGACCACAATTTCTCATTCCTTGTAGGTCAGGAGATTTATCATAGCCAGCAGCGTGAAATCTACATGAAGAACCATCTTTTTCCACAAACATTCTCTGCGGAAGAAGCTTGGAACAATATGAACTTTGGTATTCCTGTGGAGAATAAAACCACACTCTCTACAGCTGACCGTACCGCCTCTTTCTTCGGTCAGGTAAACTACAATTGGAAACATCGTTACTTGTTGTCTGGAACCTTCCGTGCTGATGGTAGTACCAAGTTTGCTCCGGGTAACCAATGGGGCTATTTCCCTTCAATCTCTGGTGCGTGGGTAATTTCGGAAGAGCCTTGGTTCAAGGCTGATTGGATGAACCAGTTGAAGATACGTGCAGCATTTGGTCTTACTGGTAACAACCGTGTTAGTGATGACTTGTGGCGTCCGCTTTATGTTATCACTTCGACAGGAGGTCCGGGATTTGGTGAAAAGACCCAATACGGAGAGAAACACTATTTGAACTCCAGTGGTGGCAAAGAGAATAAGTTGGCTAACCGTAACATCAAATGGGAAACCATTGTTACCCGTAACTTGGCTGCAGATATCCAATTGTTTGACGGACGTGTGACCATTACTCCTGAAATCTACTGGAATACTACCCGTGATATGCTCTATGATGCTAACATCAATCCTACGCTCGGTTATGAAACCCAGTTGCAGAACGTGGGTCAGATTACCAACCGTGGTATAGAACTTTCTATCAGTGGCGACATTCTTCGTGGTACTGATTATGTGTTGACCGGTCATTTTGCTTTCGGTACCAACAAGATGAAAGTGGACAAGCTGAATGGTGATATTAGAACACTTGATTTGGAAGGTGATGATTGGGATTCAGGTCTTAATGACTACATGCTTCGTGAAGGAGAAGAGGTCGGTCTGATTTACGGTTTCGTATATGATGGCCTTTATGGATTCGATGAGTTCTATTTTGACCCACAAAACAATTATCAGGCTATTCCTTGGGGCTCTTTGGCCGCTGATAATGGAACCTCCAAGAATCAGGCTCCCCGTGAAGACGGTTACGTAACAGTCATTAATGACATAATAGATGATTCGAACTCTGGTAAGGCAACATTGCCCGGTAAAATCAAGTTCAAGGATTTGAATGGCGACGGACGCATCACCAAAGAAGACCGTACCGTTATCGGTAAAACAACTCCGAAGGTGCAGGGTGGTTTCGGTTTGAGCGGTCAGTGGAAGAATTTCGACTTCGTGACCAACTTCACTTATATGCTTGATTATGATATCAATAATGCTACTGCCTTTACATTGTCTTCTTCAGAAAGTAACAAGAATAATTTCTACAATGTAATGTCCAAGTTCTCCAAGGGTTGGTTGTACAATGATATTTCCGGCCAGCTGACAGGAACTCCTGGTGATATCCTCTACAAACTTTACTATGTAGATGGCGGAAATGATATCTACAAGGCTGCCAATGCCAACCGTACATTGTGGAATCCTGCAGATGTGCCCAATAAAGTCACACATTCTTATTTCATAGAGGATGGTTCGTTCTTGCGTTGCAACGATATTACTATCGGTTATACCATTCCTGAGAATATCACAAAGAAATGGGGAATCTCGAAAGCACGTTTCTATGCTTCGGCTACCAACCTCTTTATCTTGACCAACTACTCAGGTTACGACCCTGAGGTGGATATCCAGACTGGTCTGACTCCTTGTGTGGACTACAACCGTTATCCGCGTAATCGTAGCTTTGTATTCGGTACTAACATTACATTCTAATAAACAGAAAAAGATATGAAACTTAAGAATATATTATGGGCGGGATTGTCCGCTTTGGCATTGGTTTCGTGTGACGACTTTCTCGAGGTAGATGCACCTTCTTCTTCTACAGATGAATTTGTCTTTACCTATGAGTCGGAGATTACCCGTGCTTTGAATGGTGTGTATGCAAAGGCGATTGTCGGCGACCTCTATGGCAATGCCTATCAGCGTACCTTTATTTATAACAGCGATGTGGATATGCAGGTGGATGCCAATAATGCTGCATCTACAGATGGAAACGCGTATGCACGTTTTGACTGTAATGAGAAAGGTAAAGAAATCAGTAAGTATTGGACAGCAGCTTACCGTTTGATTGAATACGCTAACCGATTCATTGAAGGTGTGGAGTCAACCCCTTTCTATGAAGAAAAGAATCCGGAGGTGATGCAGCAGTTGGGCGAAGCCAAGTGTTTGCGTGCCATGGCTTACCATGATCTGGTCGTAATGTTCGGTGATGTTCCCTTCAAGTTTACTTCGACAGCAGGAAGTGGTTCGACAGAATTACCTCCAGTGACAGACCGTTTGGCAATACAGGAGGCTATTATTAAAGATTTGCAAGAGATTGCTCCTTATATGACCTCCAGTGAGACGACAACGGTAGAGCGTTGTTCACGGGAATTTGCCCATGCGCTGATTGCCCGTATCGCTCTTACTGCCGGTGGATATTCATTGCATCCTAACAAGAATGATGAGCGCAGCTATGGTGAGATGAAGCGTCCCGACAACTATCAGGACTACTATGAAATCGCCATGTTGTATGCCGATTCTGTCATCATGTCTGGCTCTCACAAGTTGGTTCAGAACTATCAGGATGTATTCGTTAATCCTTGTAACTATTTGGTTATCAATGGTGACGATGTAATCTTTGAATTGCCTTTTGCCAAGTTGTCAACAGGTAATACCGGTTATATCCAAGGACCTACTTATCAGGCCTATGAGGGTAGCACCGTAAGTGCATGGGGTGCAACTTCCGGTAATGGCCGTCTGAATGCATTCTACCGTTTCTTGTTCCGTGACAACGACATACGTCGTGAGTTTGTCAACGGTATGTGGTATTACTCTTATTTCCAGAATGCTGATGGTGTGATGATAGATACCGTCTATATCCGTAATGACTATACGGTACATAACAACAAATGGTCTAAGTTGTGGAGTTTGGAGTCCAATGCATTGGGTAAAGAGACAACCGGTTCTACAGGTATCAACTTCCCCTACATGCGTTATGCTGATGTATTGCTGATGTATGCCGAGGCTGCCAATGAACTGAATGGTGCACCTACTGAAAAGGCTATTGAATGTCTGGAACAAGTACACAGTCGTGCATTTGTGAATGGTGATCCAACCTTCATCGCTGAGGCACAGGCCAGCAAAGAGGCTTTCCAAAAGGCTGTACTTGATGAGCGTAAGTGGGAGTTTGCCGGTGAGAACTCACGTTGGCGTGATTTGGTACGTACCAATACCTATAGCGAAGAGTTGGTGTATAGTTTCTTGCGTTACTATTCAGCCGGAGCACAGAATGCCAGTGGTATGTGTGGTTACGAGGATGCTATCAATCAGCATGATGGACGTGAATATATTGACAAATTGCCTACACGTATCTATTATCATACATATAAACTTGAAGAAACTTCAGCCATGAATCCGGCGCTTATGCCTGCTCTCGCAGCTCAGTTGTATGGCTATCAGGTGATTGGTAATAATGTGGTGAAGACCTATCCAAACCAAAAGATGGAGAGTCTGCGTCTTTATAATGCTTATGCACCGGCTCGCCAAGAACCGACAAAGGGTATTATCACTCTGTTTGGTTTCGATGCTGAATCCTGGTTACGTACAGACTTCTACCAGTGGGGTAATGCAGATACAGGTTATCCCAAAGACCAGTGTCTCTACTCATTCTATGGATTTATCCGTGGTGATGTAAATGGTAATATCTGGTTGGTGCGTGATGGCGCATTGGAGATGCTTCCTTCTTATGTCCCCACTGTTGAACAGTTACCGGTGGTAAGATATATCTTGCCTTATCCGCAGGAGGTTGTTCAGCGTTCTTCTGGACTTTACAAGAATTATTACGGTTATAAATAATAAAAAACGATATAACATATTATGAAAAAGATATTCAGTATCATGGCGCTCCTTGCGGCGGGCTTTTCAGCATTGACTGTATCGTCTTGTGACGACGATGATGACATGGCAGGTGCCAGCACCGATCGTGAGTTTATGACCATGTTCATTACAGATAATACCCGTGGAAAGGGTGAAGATTATCCTTACAACTGTGGTTTGGATGCCTCCTATCCGCATGGTAATACCATCCATCTCTATTGGTATGGTGTGAACGATTGTGCAGGTTATCAGATTCAGATGGCTTTGCTGCCAAAAGTTTCTGGTGGCGCTCATGCATGGGCTGCCATTCAAGGGACTGATGACCTCTTGTTGGATACGATTGTCGGTCCTGATGTACTCGACATGATTATCAAGGATCTTCAGTATTCTACCAACTATCGTTTTGCCATCCGTGCACTGTCCAAGGAGGATGACAACATTACCGATTTCTCTCATGCCTCCAAATGGTATGGACATGGAAACGGACGTCAGTGGCAGGAGTATGTGGGTATCCAGACTCACGACCGTTATCCCACTCCGTTTGTCGTTTATGTGAATCAGGCCTTGACCACAGAAACAACGATGCACGTCTATTTGAACTCTAATATTTCTCAAGTTTCAACAGGTGATGCCCAACTGGATGCAGAAAATGAAAAGAGTTACCGTGAGAACTTCAATGTGGCAGAAGACGGTAAGTTCCTGTACAAGTATCTGCAGGTAAAGCCCTCTCCAAACAACCCGGAATCAACCGTAGGAGAGAAGTGGAAGAACTATGAGATTACTGATGAAGACCGTGAACGTGGTTATGTCGTAGTTGATGGCTTGACTCCTAACTCGGTATATGTGATTGATGTGATAGACCCCACTGTACCTGTGGCTATTGATGCCAAGTACAATACCTGTACTGCCCGTTCTGACGGTAAACCGGGTGAACCCATTCTGTTGTATCACGATGAAATGATTGCCCAGTATGCTACTGGAAATATCTCTGAGGATTCTCCCTATATGCGTGAGGATGTTTATGGTCCTCAAGCAGAAAAATTCAATGCTGCTCCTATTACACCGGTGCTTCGCGATTTTATCTCCAATACCAACTATGCAGAGGGACAGACCTATCTGTTGGAGGGTGGAAAGACCTATTATCTGGATGGCAATGACATCACCTGTAAGGGATTTGTGCTCCGTACAGACCCCAAGGATTTGGCCGAAGGCAAGCGTGCCCGTGTGATTTGTGGTATGGGTAAATCTGAAATGTATGACCAGGGTATTAATGGTGAGCAATGGAACGGATGTCCTTACTCCATGTTTACATTCGGACGTTCACCCGAAGCTGGTGAAGGTGGTGAAATCTATATGAAGAAGTTGGCCTTCTATGATATCGATTTCGATAATCCGCTTTGCTATACCTATGGTGACCAAGCTGCCAAGGTGGGTAATGCTACAGGTAACTATTTCTTCAATATGTTCTCTGACGGTATGGCCATTACACTTGATAGTTTGGTAATTGAGAACTGTACTTTCAAGCGTCTTGTTCGTGGATTCATTCGTGAGCAAGGTCCTAACTACAAGATCTGGAACCATGTACTTATCCAGAATAACCTCTTTATGGATTGTGGTTACTACAACAATGGTGCCGGTGGATACTGTTGGGTAGATGGTTCTGGCGCCAATGCAAAATCAAACTTGTATGCAGACTTCAAGGTTTTGGAGAATACATTCTATGACAGCCCGTTCCCCGCTTTCATCCGTGAAGAGAAAGAGGTATTCTGGGATGCTGCTATCAAGTGGAATATCACCTTCTCCAACAATACACTGGTAAACTTCAATACCCGTGGTAACGGTTCTATCTTCAAGATGCGTAACTTGCCTGATGGTTCAGTATATACTGTAGAAAACAACCTGATGGTACTTTGTAAGAAACCAGGTGATTTGCGTGTATTGGAGTTCTATGGCGCGGATATCCGTGAAACAATGGTACTTGCTGACGGTTCATCTGGAAAAGTGACTTTGAACTTCAACAACAACTGGTCAACCAACAACGATTTGACCAATGGTCAGATATTCTCAGGTAATCCTTGGACATCGACCAGCAACAACTTCGGTAAGTTGGTGAAGAACAATCAGGCAATTCTGAATGGTACATTGGATGTAAATGTAGCCAGTGTTTCTGCCACCGAATTGATGGAACAGCCTTGTCCTCCTTATGTGGCCAAGACCAAGGAAGACCAGTATATGCACCGTGCTGATGCATTGGACGGAACAGCAGATACAGAGTACAATGTAAACTTGTATATCAAGCACATGGACAATGAGATTGTCAAGAACAATGTGGGTGCTGCCCGTTGGAGAAATAGAAACTGATTAAGCAAACGTTAAATAAGTAAACGATATGAAACTATTCAATAAATTATTCTTGGCCGGTGCTGCTTTATTGGTGACCGTAGGTTTTGTGGCCTGCGATGACGCCAATGAATACGAAGATGCCCGTACCGACAACCCTTCATGGGCAGGTAAGTACAACGATTCATTAGATATTGCTCATCCCGATTCGTTGGCACAGCAATCATGGGTACGTGGTCATGGAATCAAGTACAATGCTCTTGGCGAAGAAGTGCAAGGATATGTGGAGAGCATGGTTTTCACTACCGATTCTGTAGTGGTAGTGATGAGTGAAGGTACAACAGCCGGAACCATGAGTGTGGATGATTCGGGTACATATAAGTATTCGTATGTTAACGAAACCGGTACACTGACTGTACTGAAATCTGTTAAGGATGATAAAGGTCGCTGGTCGGATGTGGCACTTTTCGTGGGTGTAGCTGTATCTGGTACCAAGTACGGAGATATGTTGACTGTGGTTCACTATGGTGATACTCCTGCTCAAACCTATTTAGTGCGTGAATAAGAATATTTTTTCCGTGGCTGGGGTTGACTCCGGCCACGGAAAATACAAGAAAAGAAACTATTAATCTATTTATTAACTTAAAAAAAGTGTTTATGAAAAAAGTATTTACTTCTTTGTTTGCCATGCTCGGTCTGACTATGGCAATGAATGCTGAGACTGTAGATGACATCAAGCCTATGCAGCACAGCAATGTGGTTGTTTTTGACAACTATACAGGTAACGGTACCGGTTCTCGTACAAAGGCTGGTCTCTTTGGTGGAGGCTATTATTTGGACGTAACTGGTGGTTCAGTGGCTACCAACAAGGGTTCTATCGACATTGCAGATCCCTCTACTTACACCGTTTGTTACGGTGGTGCCGAGGCCGATACTTCCCGTTTGGCTGCCAAGTACACCAGCTATGGAAAGCACCTCAACTCTCTTCGTTTGAAGAATGCTCAGGACGTTATCGCTTTCAAGCCTACTGCAGGTTCTGTAGTGTACGTATTCGGACAAGGTAACAATAAGACTGGTGCTTCTGCCCGTGTGCCCAAGTTTGCTACCGACGCTAAGTTGGAGAATGCATTGAATGCTGCTCCCGATGATACTTATCCCGGTTCAAGCGTGTATGTATATAAGTTTGTCGTTCCTGCTCAGTTCGACGGTACAATGCCTATGTATATCGGTTCTTACAATGGTGACGCTTTCTTCAGTTTCATCGTAGTAGAGGCTAACGAGCCTGCCGGTACTCCTTCTGTAGAGGTTCTTCCTACTGTATATGACGAAACTGAGAAACTGTACTACCAGGAAGTTGTTTGTACTCCTAACAACTACAATATTGATGGTACTGACTTGGGAGCAACAGAAGTTTACTACACCACTGACGGTACAGAGCCTACTAATGCCAGTGCTAAGTACACTGAGCCTATCAAGTGCTACAAGGATCAGGTGGTGAAATTCCAGGCTTATTGGATGGGTACGCTTTGCGAAGGTGCCAGCAACGAGGCTACTGTTGAATTCAACTTCAACGCTCCTACTTTGACTATTGATGGTGCTAATGCAACTATCGCTACTGAGTACCAGAATGCTACCAACTACTATAGCATCGACGGTGCTGAGGGCGTAGCCGGTGATTCTTATACTGCTACTGCTTCTTGCAATATCTCTGTTTACACTGAAATCAAGAATGGTGACCACACTACTTGGACTTCAGCAGCAGTTTCTGCTCCAATCTATGTACTTGATCCTATCAAGGAGAAGAAGGTGGTAACCGTAACAGGTTCTTACGAAATTGACGAAGAGGCTACAGCTGCCAATACTAACTTGGATGAGAACGGTAATCCTCTTCCCATCTATGTAGCTGTTGATGCCAAATTGCAGTACAACGGACAGGATGCTGACCCCTGCTTCTACCTTGTTCCTGAAGCTACATTCAGCGTAATCCTGACTGACACAGCTCAGGTTAATGGTCAGGCAATCTACCTGCAGATGACTAAGGACCTCTTGACATTCAAGGTGGCTGAGGGTGACTCTGTAAATGTAAAGGTTACTGTTTCTAAGAACTCTCACAAGAATGCAGAAACTTTGCAGACTTACGTAAACTTGAACGGAACTACTTACGGTCACGAGAATATCATTACCGATGGTAACGTTATCGAGTTTGGTCTGACTGGTGGTATCTATACTTTCAAGAAGTATAGCGGAACTGGTAACATCCACGTTGCTTCTATCGAGATTGAACCGGTTGCTGCTGGTGGAGAAGGAATCGAGAATGTATTGGCTCCTGCTCTTAATCCCAATGCTCCTATCTATGACTTGACTGGTCGTCAGGTATTCAACCCTGCCAAGGGTATCTACCTCCAGAATGGCCGCAAGTTCATCGTGAAGTAAGACTCTTTAGTTGACGAGTTTATAAGTTGACAGAAAAAGATAGATAAAGAGGCTCCGCTCTGTTATAGGGGCGGAGCCTTTGTTTTTAAACAACAGTTATGCAAAGCAACGTAATGAAAAAACTTTTCTTGTTCCTGATCGGTGGTCTGCTTCTCGCCTCGGCAACTTTGGCCGAAGAGGTGGAGAAACTTCCTGCTTTTCCTGGAGCTGAAGGATTCGGACGCTATGTTACAGGTGGACGTGGTGGGGCTGTCTATCACGTGACTAATTTGAACGATAGTGGTGAAGGTTCACTCCGTTGGGCATTGGAACAGAAGGGCTCCAAAACTATTGTATTCGATGTCTCGGGTACAATTCATCTGCAGTCATCATTGAGCATCCCTGCCAATACTACGATTGCAGGTCAGACAGCTCCAGGTGACGGTATCTGCGTGGCGGGTTACCCCTGTTCCATTAAAGGAGGCAATGTCATCGTACGATTCATGCGTTTCCGTTTGGGAAACGACAATGTGTTGGTAGATGGAGCGGATGGTTGGGACGGTTTCGGTGGTTTTGACCAGAGGAATCTGATAATCGACCATTGCTCAGTCAGTTGGAGTATTGATGAATGTCTCTCGGTGTTGGGCAATGAGAATACAACGGTGCAGTGGTGTATCGTATCTCAGAGTCTTGTCAATTCAGGACATACCAAAGGTGCTCACGGATACGGTGGTAATTGGGGTGGAAGTGGCGCTTCGTTCCATCATAACCTGATAGCCCATCATACCAGTCGTACTCCCCGACTTGGTCCAAGACCTACCACACAGCTTGACGAGCGTATGGATATGCGAAACAATGTCATCTATAACTATGGTGGAAACGGTTGCTACGGTGGCGAAGGTATGACAGTGAACATTGTGAACAACTATTATAAGCCAGGACCCGGTTCACCCACCAACGATAAAGGCAAGCGTATAGCCGGTGTGGGAATACGTACCAATAGCTATGTGACGACTTATCCTGCTTACGCTCCTGCTCTTCACAAATGGGGGAAGTATTTCGTGGATGGCAATGTGAATTCGAAATACAGTGATGTCACCAAAGACAATTGGACGTATGGCTTCTACAACCAAATATCTTCGTCGGACAACGATGGCCTCTATACTGCCGTTACGAAAGATACAATCAAGTTACTTGAACCGATGGACTTTGTCTATGTCACCACGCACGATGCGCAGACAGCTTATGAGAAGGTGCTGCAATATGCCGGTGCCTCTTTATCACGTGACTGGGTAGATACCCTGATGGTGTATGACACACGCTATGGCAAGGCTTCTCACACGGGTAGCGGCCTTAGTAAGGGATTTATCAATTCACAGAATGACAACAAACCAGCTAATGCTCCTGCAGACTGGACTCCTTGGCCCGTATTGGAAAGTACCACTTGCCCGACGGATACAGACCAGGATGGTATGCCTGATGCTTGGGAAACTGCTAATGGATTGAATCCTGATGATGCTGCCGACCGTAATACCAAGAATGCCGAAGGATACACTATGTTGGAGGCCTATATGAACAGTCTGGTGGCCGGTATTATGGAAGGAGGTATCGAAGGCGGTGAACCGATGGGATACACCATTATTGATGAGAATGTGGGTAAGGGAGAAGCTGTGATCTTGGCGGCATCCACTTGTACCAATAGTAATTGGGGATTCCCGAATGGCTATTCAATATCCACAACTAAAGGATATGCCACAGGAAAACAGGATGGTATCAAGTATTCACGTAACCAAACCTATACAGTCAATTTGCCGAAGGATATAGAAGTTCTCTCGGTAGATGTCTTCGGCTATAGCAATGTGGATAACAGCGACTCATATTTGGCTCAGTTAGGAAACGATACTTTTGCAGAAACTGATTATGTGTACCCTTCTCGTTCGACGGGAGAAACAGCTACTCATAGTGTAGTTCTTTCTGCACCAGCAAGTGGTACTCTTCCAGTAAAGTTCAGTGGTGAACAGACTGTGGCAGTACTTACATTGTGGGTACGCAATACCGCCAGCGGTGTAGAACATCAGGTGATGCTTCCTGTGCGCGAATATGTGGATGTATATGCTGTCAATGGCCAACTCCTCCGTAAGAATGTATATTATAAGCGTGCGCTCTACGGATTGCCCGCAGGCATGTATATCGTAGATGGCCGTAAGTTGTATTGGTATAGTAAATAAATATTCAGGTTATAATAATCCGAATAGCATATAAAGAGGAGGGGCGTACGATTGTTGTATGCCCCTCCTCTTATTCTATAGCTTGTTTATTGCTTTCAGGATTCTCCCTTCGCTTTCTCTATGAGGGCATCACCTTTCTTCTCGGCTTCTTTGATGAGTTTGTCCCCTTGCTTTTTGGCTTCGTTGACTAATACCTCACCAGCCTTTTCGGCTGCCAATTTCTTTAATACATTGCTGCCTGCCTTTTCTACTAAAGCTGCTTTCTGTTTCTCTGCTTCGGCTACGGCCTTTTCGGCTGCTTGCTTGGCTGTATTTACTAAAGCCTCTTTCTGCTTCTCAGCATCACTCAGGTCTATGCCCAATTTTTCACCCACAGCATTCAAAGCCTTGTTTGTGGCAGCGCTGGCTGCTTGTTTGGCCATACTCTTGGTATCTACAGAGACCTTGGGGGAAGTGAAGGATCCACCTATCTTCAAGTCAAGAGTGGTGAGGGCTGCCAATGAGCCGGCAGATTCTGGAAGCTTGAGTTTTCCTGTATAGTCAATGCTTTGGTCCAATCCGGTGCTTCCGCTCAGGTTCAGGTTCATATTGCCAACCTTGATGTCAAAAGGTTTAGTGATTAAGCGTCCTTCGTGGATGGTGAAGGTTATGTTCATATCTTTGACACTCAAGTTCTTCAAACCTGAATATTTGGTGGCTTCAGCAATCTTGTCCAAAATGGCCACTCCCGAAAGGTTCAGATCTTTGGTATTCAAACTTCCACTTCCTTCCAATGTTTGCATTACGGGAGACATGACACTGTCAAGACGGGTGTCTATATTCATTTTGCCAGAGAAGGTTCCGTTCAGATTCTCGAAGATGGGTGCCATCTTTTGTATCATATCCAGTTCTTTGAATGTCTGTGAGAAAGAGAGTTCATTCATGGCAAATGAGGCATTCAAGGCCGGATTGCTCTCGCTTTGTGCTGTGGAGTAGGCCCCGTTCATCACTACGGCTCCTCCCAAGGTGTTCATGGAGAGGTTCTTCATATCCACAGTGCCGTCCTTTACCAATAATTTGCCTTCCAGATTGTTGATGGCAATCTTGTCAAAGAGGATTTCATTCATGTTGACATTCATGTTGAAGTCGATGTTGCGGGGAACCACCAGAACACCTGTAGCTTCAGTAGCTGTTGTGGTAGTATCGGCCACCGCAGCGATGACAGTATCGCCCTCTGCCGTCATGAAATCGTTCAGATTGAAGTGGTTGCTACGCACATTCAGTTGTCCTTTCAGGGTCTTTCCTTTCAGAGCAAATGCCATATAGTTTTCAAAGCGGCAATCGGCGGTGATATCGTTGTTGCCTATGTTGACGGTCGTCTCGCTCAAGTTCAGGTATTGGGGCGTGAAAGTGAAGGTTGATTTCTGGATGGCTACATCGGGCATATCCTTCATCTTCAGCAGCATTTCACGCAGGCCGATGTTCCCATTCGCATTGAACTTGTCGTACATCTCCTTATCTATATAGGAGAGTCTGCCGTCCAGACTCATGTTGGCCGTTACGATACCGTTCAGGCTCATATCCTCTAATGGATATACATTTTTGATTTGTCCAAGATTGAGGGTTCCGTTGGCCGAAAGGGCAAAGTCCGGATCGCTGATAGGAGTCTTCACCTTAGCGGTCATGGCAAATGGGGCATTCATCATGTTGAATGAGAACTGGCTGACGTTAACTTCCGTCATGTCCATAGAACCGCCAGGGTTGTTCACCATAGCATTTACCTGTATATTGTCCACTCCTGCGGGTAAGGCCGGGTATCTGAATTGGCCATCCTTCACTTGCAATTTTGCTTCAAATTGTGGCAAGATGCTGTCGCCTACCAGTTCACCTTTGGCAAATGCGCTGAGACTTACATTTCCTTCAGCTTTCAGGTCGGCAAAATCCTTGGCATAGATAGCAGGAATAAGCGAAAGAATCTCTTTGAAATTGACATCGGCAGTATTCAATGTCAAGTCCATGCTCATTGGCGCTTCGGTGGGCATATTGACCCAACCGTCGATAGTTGCCCGGATGGCATTCAGGGCCAGAGTGTTTTCCTTTAATGTGTAACGGCCGTTCTTCAAGTCGGCTTCGATATCGAGGCCTGTTTCGATGCGTACTTGACTCAGGAATGGGATATTCCCCATTTTGAAGGTCAGTGCACGGATTACAGCTTCGAGATTCAATGTGGTGTTGTCGGTAGCCATATCACCGGAGCAAGTGGCATCCAATCCTGCTATACTGGCATACATGCCGGCTTGACGGTCATCATAGATGATGTTAAGATTTTCCAGTGTCAACTCCTTCAGCTGGATGCGAAATGCGGACTCTGTTGTGGTGGTGTCTTCCTCTGTCACGGTGGTACTATCGGTTTTCATGACATCCCAATTGGGTCGTCCGTCTTCCAGTACAATGGCTTTTAGTCGTGTGTCAGCCACCAGCACCTTAGATATATCAAATCCTGAGTCTCCGAACAGGGACATCAGATTTACAGCCACTTGCAGGTCGCCGGCTTCTACAAGGGTGTCATTTTCAAACTCGTTTATTCCCTTCAGCCAAAAGCCTTCCAAGCCGACAGATGCTTGTGGAAATTCTCGGAGCAGACTGATGTCCAAGTCTTCGAAGCCGAATTCAGCATTCAGCATCTTGTTTCCCTCTGCGATGACGATCTCTTTGATCTTTCCCTTGAATGCCAAAGGAAGGATAGCCATCAGTGCCAGTAAACATACCAGCACAATTCCTGTAATTTTTGCGAATTTCTTCATGTGTCAGTTTTTTATGTATTATGTTTATGAGTTGTCTCTTCTTCTTTTCTGCTCGCGCAATTGTTCCGCAATTTCCCATTGGATGGCAGCTTCCTCTTCTTTGCCTATGGCATGGAGAGTGTCACCGAACAGGTGGTGTGCCTTAGGGTGCTCAGGCTTCAGGGAAGTGGCTTTGTCAAAATCGGCCAATGCTTCTGAAGTATGTTTGAGAGCCAGATGTGCCTTGCCCCGGTTATATACAGCTTTGAAAAGGAGCGGACTGAGCCGTACGGCCTCATTCAGTGCTTCCAAAGCTTCCAGATCTCTACCCTCTCCCAATAGTGTAACTCCTTTGCGTACCAAGACTTCAGTATGCTTGGGATATAGACGCAAAGCTTTCTCGTAGTTGGCTAAAGCGGCCTGATTATCATGTGCCTGAGTGATACATTCGTTCCCTAATCTTAAGTATTCATCAGCATACACTTTCAAGCTTTCCGTCAAACAGTACAGTTCCT
This sequence comes from Phocaeicola sp., assembly GCA_045545095.1. Classification (GTDB taxonomy): domain Bacteria; phylum Bacteroidota; class Bacteroidia; order Bacteroidales; family Bacteroidaceae; genus Phocaeicola_A. Next base: position 29,180 of record JAZQAG010000031.1, read on the forward strand.
CTTTCAAGGCTTTATTCTCTTCTTTTAGAGTATTGATAATTCCTAATTTGCGGCGTATCAGTCGGCGTATGTTAGGCTTTTCAATGTCGTATCTGGAGTGGATGGCCTTGAAGAAATCATCCAGAAACTCACCAAATTCTCCTTTGTTGAAATGTTCAATGGCCGAAATGTATTGCACATCGGCTTGAGCCAACCGGAGGGCACGGTCGATGGATTGCCGGTTATTGAAGCTGGTGGCAAACTGAACGATTTCCGGGCGTACAAAAATATCGGCACGAGTAATTTCCCGTTTCAGATAGATGCCATTCAGTGAAGTGCATCGGCTCAGGGCCACATAGGTCTGTCCTCCGGCGAATACACCGCCTGTAAAATCTATGATGGCATTGTTGAATGTCAGTCCCTGACTTTTGTGTACAGTAATGGCCCATGCCAATCGGAGAGGGAACTGGATGAAACTGCCTAACACCTCTTCTTCTATTTTCTTCTCTTCTTCGTTGTAGTGATAGCGAATATTGTTCCATTGGGCTGGTTCCACATCGTATTCATGCCCGTCTTCTGTGACGATGAATACGTGCTCTGCGTTAAGGTCTATTCCTGATACGGTACCCAATGTCCCGTTTACCCATCGTTTTTCCATATCATTTTTCACGAAGATAACTTGGGCACCGGGCTTCAACTCCAATGTCATGGATGTGGGCAAACTGCTTTCTGGGAATTCTCCCCGTATCTCGCCTTCCAACCGGATGGGGTCACCCGGCAATTGGGCCAATCGCTGTTCATTGATATAATCCACATTGTCCCGCCGGGTAGCCAGAGTGATAAAGAGACCTTCCGTACTTCTGGCCTCTACCCCTACGCGTGTATTCAGCAATTGGAGGTCTGTCGCTCCGGCCTTATTGGTTCGGATGTGGTCCAATACACTGATGAATCCCTTATCGCTTTGCCTATATACTTTGCGCAATTCTATAGAGACCAATTCCATTTGTTGGAATACTTGTGCCGAGAAAAAGTATGGATTGGGATAGAAACGGTTCAGAATTTCTCGTTCATCGCTCTTTACCACAGGCTCCAACTGGTAAGCATCACCTACCAATAATATCTGTTTCCCGCCGAATGGCTCGCGCAGATTACGGGAATATATACGTAGCACTTTGTCGATAAAGTCGATAATGTCTGCCCGCACCATCGAAATCTCATCAATGATGATAAGCTCAATCTGTTGCAATAATTTGCAGTGGGAACTCGTATAGCGCAATGTGTCCCGAATGCGTTTGGGGGAATATTGCGGGTCGTCAGGTAATAACGGATGAAAAGGCAAACGGAAAAAACTGTGCAATGTACTTCCTCCCGCATTGATAGCAGCAATGCCTGTCGGGGCCAGTACTACATATTTCTTTTTTGTCTGGCTGCACACATAGCGTAAGAATGTGGATTTACCCGTCCCCGCTTTTCCCGTAAGAAAAACAGACTGACGGGTATATTGAATCAGTTTCAGGGCATCCTGAAACTCCGCATTGTCTAAGTCTATGGTGGTTGCTCCTTTCATCTCTCTCTCGTATAGGTCGCAAAGATAGTTAAAAGGTGGTATATAGCCGTCCCTTTGTACATTTATTTTTCTTAAAAGTTACGAGACTCTGTGGAAAGGAAAAAATGCGCCTTGCATTTTAAAATGTGCGCCTTGCATTTTTCAAAAAGCAAGGCGCATTTGCACCAACTGCAAGGCGCATTTCTGAAAAAGCAAGGCGCATTTTTTGCAGACAAGCACGAATTGTGTACTTCCCTGTTTTTAGTTGTCAGTTTGGGGGTACTTCCTGCATTTTGGTCACAATTGTTTGGCAATTCGTGTGATTCGTACAAAAAAATAACGAGGATGTATCGGTTGATACACCCTCGTTCCTTTGTGAGCCTCTTGTCGGATTCGAACCAACGACCCCGAGATTACAAATCACGTGCTCTGGCCAACTGAGCTAAAGAGGCGGGTGGGTAAGCTGACTATATCGCGTCGCTACGACCTTCTACCTTTGCTGCGGTCAAGCCCTGGAGGATTCGAAAGGAGCTGACCGTATAGGACTTACCCGTTTTGCGGCTGCAAAGGTACTTCTTTTTGACCATTTGAGCAAGAGAATGCGTCACTTTTTTGCATGTTTTTACATTTTTGTACCGTAGGAAGTTCTTATTATTTATGTTTTGTGAAGCAAAAAACATATTATCTTATGTTAATTACGCTGTTATTTACATGATTTGTCGTATTTTTGCAAACTGTAGATAGAATCAATCTTTATGGGAAAGAGTACGTTTAGCAATAATGTGTTGAATTGTGCCATGACTTATGGTACGGCTATGGGTGGGTATTGGATTGCCAAATTCCTGCTTGTACCATTTATTTTTTCAGTTCCCTTGACCTCTTTATTCTTTCTTCTTCTGACGGTAGCAGTTCCATTCTTGGGATATTATTTTACTCGTCAATACCGTAATCGTTATTGTCCGGAAGGGCGTGTATCCTTTATGCAGGCATGGATTTTCTGTCTGCTTATGTACATGTTTGCTGCGCTCCTTGTCTCGGTGGCGCATTATATCTTCTTCCGCTATGTGGATAATGGTGCGATGCTGGCTACTTATTCAGGGATGTTGGAGCAGGTGCAACAGGCCGATCCATCCCTGACAGATTCCATCGGGCAGTATAAGGAGGCGATGGAGATGATGGCATCGCTTACTCCTATCGAATTGACTGTTCAAATGATTTCGAGCAATATATTTTATGGAATGATATTCTCATTGCCTACGGCTCTCTTTGTCTCTTTGGGACATAAAACAGAGGAGAAGGAGGACCAATGGGATAAACAATAATGTGAAGTAATGGATATGGAAGAGAAAGAGACAAAAGTGGCATTGGATATTTCTGTGGTGGTGCCTTTGTACAACGAAGATGAATCACTTCCCGAACTTTATGCCTGGATTGAACGGGTAATGAATGCTCATGGATTCAGCTATGAGGTGATATTTGTGAATGATGGCAGTACAGACCGTTCGTGGGAGGTGATAGAAGAACTGCAAGAAAAATCACCTAATGTAAGAGGCATAAAGTTCCGCCGTAATTACGGGAAATCCCCAGCATTGTATTGTGGCTTCGAACGTGCAAAGGGAAAGGTTGTCATTACGATGGATGCCGATTTGCAGGATAGTCCCGATGAAATCCCGGAACTGTACCGTATGATTACGGAAGAGAAATATGATTTGGTGTCCGGTTGGAAACAAAAGCGCTATGATCCTCTCTCTAAAACCATACCGACGAAATTGTTCAATGCTACGGCGCGTGCAGTCAGCGGAATTCACAATTTGCATGATTTCAATTGCGGACTCAAGGCATATTGTAGTGATGTGGTAAAGAATATAGAGGTATATGGAGAGATGCACCGCTATATCCCTTATTTGGCGAAAGAGGCAGGTTTCAAACGCATAGGTGAGAAGGTCGTACAGCATCAGGCTCGTAAATATGGTACAACGAAGTTTGGTCTCGAGCGTTTTGTCAATGGATACCTGGACTTGCTTTCTCTCTGGTTCCTTTCCAAGTTCGGAGTGAAGCCCATGCATATATTCGGCCTTTTGGGTACGCTGATGTTCGTGTTGGGATTTGTGTCTGTCTGCGTTGTGGGAGTGAATAAATTGTACGCACTCTCGATGGATATTCCGGCCAGATTGGTGACAGATTCTCCCTATTTCTACTTGGCTTTGACGGCGATGATATTGGGAACCCAACTATTCCTTACGGGATTTGTCGCTGAACTGGTAAGCCGTAATTCTCCTGAACGTAATAAATATCAGATTGAAAAAGAGATATGAGAAGGCTCCTTCCTCTGATTGTTGTAGCAGGTTGGCTGGCCATGTGGACAGTAAGCTGTGAGAGCAGTGATTGCATGCTCTCCAGTGAGTCGTATTGTAGTATGACCTTTGTTGATGGCGAAGATAAAGGCGTAAAACTGTCCGATACACTGACGGTTACTACAAATATGGCCGGTTATGATACGCTCTTTGTCTATCGCTCTGATACCGATATGGTGGTCTCTGATAAGCCTGTTGATTCCCTGCTGGCGAAGGACTATATATTGACAGTAGAGACAATTCGCAAACAGGGAGTACTGATTAATCAGAAATATGGGGCAGAGGGAATGCAGTTGCCTTTGGCCTATTTGGTAGAGGCTGATACGTTTTATCTGCATTACGGCTCGGTATTGGTGGATACTTTGTGGGTAAAGCATCAGAACCTTCCTTTCTTCTCGTCCATGGAGTGTGGTACGGTGATGCACTATAAATTATTAAATGTCTCTTCTACTCATCATTTGATAGATTCTGTACGGATAGTTTCCGCAGATGTGACAAATACCCTTCGTGAGAATGTTAAGATATATTATACTGTTAGCAATTAGTATGTTGCTGTCGATAGGTTCACTGATGGCTCAACAACCTAAGAAGCAAGAGCGTGGAGTGGAACCTAAGAGAAGCCGGATAGTAGAGTGGCTTGACTTGACAGATACGATTCCTGTATTCCAGGGCATGAATGTCATGGTTGACTTGGTTGGCCCTGGCGGGTATGTCCTGGGTAGCGATTTCTTTGCTGCTGAAGCTGCTTTGGAGGTCAATCTGTTGAATCGTTTCTTCCCTGTTCTCGAGGTAGGATATGGACGTACTGATGCCATCAATGAAGATACCGAGTTGCATTATAAGACTGCAGCTCCCTATTTCCGCTTAGGTCTCAATTATAATGTCCAGTACAAAAAGAAACTGCCAGGATATATCTATGCTGGTGCCCGTATCGCTTATAGTACATTCAAGTATGACATAGATGGACCGCCGATGACAGATCCGGTATGGGGTGGGGAACTTCCTTTTCATATAGCCGGAGTCAAGGGGGATGCTCTTTGGGCGGAATTGTTGGTAGGAGTACGTGCACAGATTTACAAGAACCTGCATATGGGCTGGAGTTTCAGGTATAAAGTGAATCTTCGGGTAAAAGACGGTGCTAATTCTGAACCATGGTACATTCCTGGATATGGAGCGAATAGCAGTACGAAATTTGGGGCGACCTATGATATCGTGTACTGTATTCCGTGGAAATAAGAATAGAGGATAGGAAGTTGGATTACATCAGATATAATGTCTTCATTTGAGATTTGGCTATTGGCCGTAGGACTTGCGATGGACTGTTTCACTGTTTCGGTAGCAAGTGGTATTATCCAGCGCTGTTGGCGTGGTGGTACGGCCGCTTCGTTGTCTGTAGCTTTTGGAGTATTTCAGGGTGGAATGACACTGATTGGATGGGTGGGGACCCGTTATCTGCATGGAATGATAGAGTCGGTAGATCATTGGATTGCATTTGGATTGTTGGCTTTTCTGGGCAGTCGTATGATTTATGAAGGACTGCAGTCTGATGAAAAAAGTCACCATTTCAATCCGGCAGACCCGAAAGTGGTGCTGACCTTGGCTGTAGCAACGAGTATAGATGCTTTGGCTGTTGGCATATCTTTTGCATGTTTGGGAATGCATAGTCGTGATATGGTTAGTCCGGTTTTGATCATTGCCCTTGTTTCGACACTCTTTTCTTTAGTGGGATATACTTTGGGGATAGCATGTGGACGGCGCATTCATCTGCCTGTAGAACCTGTCGGGGGATTGATTTTGATAGCGATTGGTTGTCGTATCTTGTATGAGCATCTGGCTATATAATATAATAAGGTATAATTTATGAATGACAACAAGAAAAAAATACGCTGGCAGTTGCCTTTCTTATTGCTGTTGATCGTCGGTACAGTCATTATTCTTAGCAAGCAGGACCGTTCCCCTTATAGGACAAACACGGGTTTGATTTTTGGTACGGTCTATAAGGTAACCTATCAGGCTCCGGAGGATATGCAGGCGCAGATTGAAGCTGAATTGGATAAAGTGAACAATTCACTTTCTCCATTTCAGAATGGTTCCATTATATTTCGCATCAATAACAATGATTTGGGTGTGATTCCTGATTCCCTATTCATGCATGTGTTTGGGTTGGCACAAACTATTTCGGCTGATACATATGGCGCTTTTGATATTACTGTTGCTCCATTGGTCAATGCTTGGGGATTTGGGTTCAAAAATAGTGAAGGTATAGACTCGCTCACTATTGATTCATTACGCTCGTCGGTGGGAATGAATAACGTGTATTTCGATGGACAACAGATTGTGAAGGCCGATTCGGCTGTCATGCTTGACTGTAGTGCTATAGCCAAAGGATATGGATGTGATGTTGTGGCTAAACTTTTTGACAGGGCCGGTGTGAAGAATTATATGATAGAGATTGGTGGCGAGATAGTGGTGAAGGGGAAGAATGCCAAACTGTCCCGATGGAAAATCGGAATAAATAAGCCTGTCGAGGATTCATTGGCCCAAACTTCTGAACTGCAAACAATTTTGCAGGTGACAGATATTGCTATGGCTACATCTGGGAATTATCGTAATTTCTACTACCGGGATGGCAAGAAGTATGCTCATACGATTGACCCACGTACAGGCTATCCCGTGCAGCATTCTATCCTTTCTGCCACGGTATTAGCACCGGACTGTGCGACGGCAGATGCTTATGCCACCTCTTTCATGGTGCTTGGCCTTGATTCTGCTATTTCTGTTTGTTCCCGTCATCCTGAACTTCATGGTTATTTCATTTATGCGGATGAAGAGGGTGAGTTGGCGACTTATCAGACACCGGGATTTGAACAGTGGCGGTAAAGGTGTCGGCTGTTTATTCCTTTTTTAGAAACTTTATGAACCTATTATAAGTATAATACTATGGCAAAACATTTCTATCTCTTTGGGATATTTCTGCTTTTCATTATGCCAAGTGCATTTGTGCAAGCTTCCGAATATTTGTCTCTACGTCCTTTCGGGTGGGGAACGTGTCGTGATGCAAGCGGAACTTTCTATACATTGGACGGGGGACATCGCATGAAAGCCCCCAAGACGATAGTCCTCTATAGCGGTGGAGGGGATGACCGTAGTGCTATTTTGAATGCTATTACCAATAATGACATCATTATCTTGGATGGTTCCAAAGGTGACTTCATAGTCTCTAAAAGCATGTCGCTTTCAGGCTTGAAGAACAAGACCATTGTAGGACGTAATGGAGCGCGGCTCTGTACACAGTGGTACATCACACCAGAACTGAAACAGGTGTTGGTGGATGCCGATTTGGGGCAATACTCCAGCAGCTCTGGTACGGGTGGGACATTGAGTAATGGTCAAAAGGTGGATGAGGAACGGGAATGGATGACCCGTCAGACCATCATCGACTATACGGGGGATGATTCGGAGGCATATCGTAACTCCGGATTCTTCCAGATAAGCACGGACAATGAGAATATGATATTCCGCAACTTGGTATTCGTGGGACCCGGAAGTGTGGATGTCGGTGGAGCTGACATCATCAGCAACAACGGTGCTACCCATGTGTGGATTGACCATTGTGAGTTCATTGATGGTATGGACGGAAATCTCGACAGTGGCAAGCGTGCAGGCAGTGATCAGTTTGTGACCTATTCTTGGAACATTTTCCGCTATACCGACCGCAGCTATTCGCATCCCTATTCCAATGGGGTGGGGTGGAGCAGGGGGTATCTGCAATACATCACTTATGCCTACAACATCTGGGGGGCAGGGTGCAAGAACCGCTTGCCTCAGGCAGATTGGGTGTATATCCATTTGGTCAACAACTACTATAACTGTCCTGATAATAGTGTGGCCATTGCCATCAATGCCAACTCTCATGCATTGGTGGAGGGGAACTATGCTGTCAGTGGCGTGAAGAATCCCTTCAGACCGGGCAGTTATAGCGATCTCTATTATATGACGCGCAAGAACTATGGCTTTGGGGAAGATGACAACAGTTCTAATACAGACATCTCTTTGGAGGTCCCCTATGAATATCCTTTTATCCCAGTGGACAGTGTACCTGTAGTTTTGCAAGGTGAACATGGTGCGGGGGCTACTATTGATGATTTGATTGACGATTTCCTTACTCTCCCTTTGACTGCTCCTGCCACTTACTATTCCCGTCGTATGACCGAATCTCATGGAGAGGCATGGTCGGCAGACAAGGCGTGGGATTATGTGTGCGGATTGGTCACCAAATCGCTTCTGAAATGTACGACCCAATATCCGGATGATGAATGGAGCCTGACAGCTTATGACTGGTGTAAGTATTATGCCGATGCGGCATTGAATGAGGATGGAACATTCAAAAACTTCAAGAAAGGCAATATCGACAATATTGCATCGGGTAAGGTGTTCTTTGAACTTTATCGTAGAGAGTTGGAAAAAGATTCCGATGAAGGACGTGCCAATGCTGCGAAATACAAAGCGGCTGTAGATTATTTGTATAACTATTTGCGTAATGAATATTCGCGTATCCAGTTGGAAGAGGGTAAAGGGGGATTCTATCATAAGGATATCTATCCCAACCAGATGTGGTTGGATGGTCTTTATATGGGTGCCGCTTTCTATGCTGAGTATTTGGCCAATTTTGCACCGGATGATGTTGAGGGATGGAGCGATATTGCTAATCAGTTCATTACCATTCATCGCCACACCTATAATCCCGAAAAGAAATTGAATTATCATGGATGGAGTGCTGACCCAACGAATACCAACTCTTTCTGGGCTAACCGTGAAGGTGATTATATCGGATGTTCCAGTGAATTTTGGGGACGCGGTATGGGATGGTATTTTGCAGCTCTGGTAGATGTGTTGGAGGTGATGCCTGAGACGCATGCAGACTATGTTGCCATGAAGACTATCCTTTCTCAAGTTGCAGCAGGTTTGAAAGAGTGGCAGGATGAGGCCAGCGGGGTGTGGTATCAGTTGTTGCAATATGACCATACCTTTGTCGGAGAATGTGGAAAGAGCAACTATCTTGAAGCTTCCGCATCGTGTATGTTCACCTATTCCTATTTGAAGGCATTGCGTTTGGGGTTGATAGACGAGAGTTATCGACCCGTAGCAGAGAAAGCGTATAAGGGAGTGTTGGCTACGTTCGTTACGGAAAACGATGATAAGAGCCTGAACTTGAACTACAGTTGTAAATCAGCAGGTCTGGGACCTGCCAAGTCTCCTCAACGTGATGGTAGCGCCAGTTATTATCTTTGTGGTAGTGATGTCACAGTTGTCAGCAACGAAGGAAAAAGTATTGGCCCCTTCATCATGGCAAGCCTCGAGTGGGAACTGGAGTACGGAAGTGTGGAAGATACACCGGCGGAGCCAGAGGGACCAACTGTACCTTCTGAGCCAGAGGAACCGGAAATTCCTGAAAATATAGTATATAAGGATTTCGTGGAGGATATGATTCTGCTTACGACAACGGAAAACCTGTCTGCATATGCAGCTGAAAATTGGATACGGGGTGGCGAAACAGCCTCTTCGAAATCAGGAACCATAGACCCTACAACGGGTGAAACCGTGGAAAAATATAGTGGGGGAGGGATCCTGCTGAAACAGAGAAACAGTGCCAAAATGTTTGAAATATATGTAACAGGAGTTTCAGAACTGACAGCTTATGCTTGTACGGCAGGAAGTACGGAACGTAAACTGATAGTTACTGCCACCTCCACTGAAGGTGATGTTGTGCAGGGCAAAGGTGTATCGTCCAATTACGTCTCAACTGTGGTGTCTCTGCAGCTTGACCATACGAAAAAATATAAGATATCCTTTACAGGAGTAGCGGCCGATGATGAAACGTTGGGAGCAGACATGGTGTTGCATGGAGTCAGATTGATGGCAGCTCCTAATGGGATAGAATGTCTGCCTATGGATGCTGTCGTTGATGTTTATGATGTTCAAGGAATTTTGGTCAAACGGCAGATTCCAGTCTGTAGCGTGTCAGAAAAAGTTCCTGCAGGAATATATCTGATTGGAGGCCATAAAATCGCAGTCAAGTAATCTTATTGTCCCATTTGTTCCATCAATTGGGCTATATTGGCGCTGAACAAGCGTACGGAAATGGCCAGCAGGATAATTCCGAAGAATTTGCGTAGCATATAGATGCCTCCCTTGCCAAGCAAGCGCTCGATACGACCGGTCATGGATAGTACAATATAGACCCATATCATGTTGAGGATAAGAGCGATGATAATATTGACAGCTGCAAATTCTGCTCGAAGAGACAGTAAGGTGGTGAAGGAGCCAGGTCCGGCTAACAGGGGAAAAACGAGAGGAACCAATGTCGCTTCTTTGATGGGACCTTGGTTCTTGAAAATTTCTATATCCAGGATCATCTCCAATGACATGAGGAATATGATGAATGCTCCAGCTACGGCAAATGAGGCAATGTCAACTTGAAAAAGCTGGAGCAGTATTTCACCGGCAAAAAAGAATGCAGTCATCAATACAAATGACAAAGTAGTGGCTTTCTTGCAGTTGAGGTTACGTCCACTTTGTTTCAGATTGATGATGATAGGGATGGAGCCGATGATATCTATGACAGCGAAAAGTACAATGAATGCACTGAGTATCTCTTGAAAATTAATGCCTGCAAACATAACTTCTTCTTTTTTTTGATTTCTGCAAAGATATTGAATATTTATGCAATGAACAATTAAACATTAGTTTTTGTTTTAAGGAAAACTAAAAAAAATGAAAAAAGAGGGCTGTCTGACGGTCTGACAAATGGAAATATCTATATTTGTCTGTCTCAAGAATTATTAAACAGATAAACCTTTGGTATGGACTTTACGATGTATGACACATTGCTGCAGTTACCTTTGTTTCAAGGATTAGGTAAGAATGATATTACTGAAATGGTCACTAATGTCAAGTTCCATTTCAAAAAATATGCTGTGGGAGAATACCTCTTCCGTCAGGGTGAACCATGTAATGAGGTCTGCTTCCTGATAAGTGGCCGTTTGATGGCTGAAACAGTGTCGGATAACCGAAATTATCAGCTTGTTGAGGAGATGCCTGTGCCATCGGTGATTGAATTATATTCTCTCTTTGGACTTCGCCCCTATTATCATTCGTCGTATAAAGCGGCTACAGAGGTAAGCACGTTGAATATTGACAAAAAATACCTGTTTGAGGTCTTGGCAAAATATTTGCCTTGCGGCTTTAATTTTGTCAACATTGTTTGCCAACGTTCCCAATATCTTTACCGTCATTCATGGGAAGATGTGCGTGGGGGATTACGCGAACGTTTTGTCCACTTCCTTATCCAACGTTGTCGTAGAGTCTCTGGTTACAAATTGCTACGCATAAAGATGGAGGAACTGGCCATCCTTTTAGGTGACCGGCGTATCAATGTCTCTCGCATGTTGAATGCCTTGCAACAAGAGGAACTTGTTTTCCTGAAACGTAAGGAAATAGAGATTCCTCATCTAGAAAAATTGTTGTAGCAGGTAGGCTCCATCTCTCCTTAATGAATCTTCTTTCTCGTTAACCATCGTTAATATATTGAGAATCTATCCATCTTTATGTTAAAAGATGGGCGACTTTCTGCTTCAATAGCCCTTTTTGCTGTATTTTTACGCATTTAAAAATAACAGTAATATAATATTAATTCATGAAAAGAATCAAATGGAGCGTTACGGCTCTTTTAGTAATGTGTATGACAGTGATGAATCAGTCTTGCAAGAATGCTGCAGAGCAGAATTCTAATCCATTCCTTCAAACGTATAATACCCCTCATCAGACGGCTCCATTCCATCTGATACAGGCCGCTCATTATGAACCTGCAATGATGCAAGGGATGGCCGCTGAGAATCAGGAGATAGAAGCAATAGTCAATAACCCCGAGGAACCCACCTTCCATAATACAATAGTTCCTTATGCCAATAGTGGTGAACTGTTGGGTAATGTACTCAATGTGTTCTTCAACCTGATGGAAGCGGAGAGCAATGATACGTTGCAGGAAATAGCTCAAAAGATGTCTCCAATCCTTTCTGAACATGGGAATAATATCAGTTTGAATCCCCAATTGTTTGAACGTGTAAAGTGCGTGTATGAAAAGCAAAAGGATGATACAGCTCTGACAGCAGAGGATCGGGAGTTGTTGGAAAAGGTATATACGGGTTTTGTGCGTAGCGGAGCTAATCTTGCTGAAGCCGATAAGGAGAAATATCGTGAATATAGTAAAGAGTTGAGTACTTTGAAACTGCAATTTGCCCAAAATGCTCTGAAATCCAACAATGCATTTGAACTTCACATTACCGATTCAGCTCAATTGGCAGGGCTTCCTCCCACTTCTGTGGATGCTGCTGCTGAAGTAGCTAAAGAACGGGGTAAGGAAGGATGGGTGTTCACATTGGCGGCTCCCAGTTATTCACCTTTCATGACTTATTGTGACAATAGGGACTTGCGCCGTCAGATGTATATGGCCTATAATACCCAATGCATCAAAGGCGATTCTTTGGATAATCGCGATATTGTGAAAAGGATTGTTACCCTTCGTATGCAAATGGCTCAATTGTTAGGGTACAATACCCATGCTGATTATGTTCTGGAACAACGTATGGCTGAAAATAGTCAAAATGTATATCGTCTCTACGATCAGTTGATCGGTGCCTATATGCCTGCAGCCCGGAAAGAAGCTGAGGCGGTAAAGGCTTTTGCACGTCAGACTGCTGGATCAGATTTTGAATTGCAGGCATGGGATTGGTCATATTATAGTGACAAATTGCGTAAGGCCAAGTATGATTTTGACGCAGAATTGTTGCGCCCCTATTTCGAATTGGGTAAAGTTCAGGAAGGAGTGTTTGGACTTGCTACCCGCTTATATGGAATTACTTTTCAAGAGAATAAGGAGATTCCCGTATATCATCCTGATGTGAAGGCCTATGAGGTATTGGATGAAGATGGTTCATTCTTGGCAGTCCTTTATACAGATTATCATCCACGTGCCAGCAAGCAGAGTGGTGCCTGGATGACTTCCTATAAGGACCAGTGGGTAGATGATAAGGGTACGAATAGTCGTCCTCATGTTTCTATCACGATGAATTTCACCAAACCTACGGCAGAACGTCCGGCGCTCCTGACTATGGGGGAAGTGGAAACATTCTTGCATGAATTTGGCCATGCTATTCATGGGCTTATGGCTAATACCAAATATCGCAGTATGAGTGGAACGAGCGTTTACCGCGATTTTGTAGAACTTCCCTCACAGATTATGGAAAACTGGGCACAGGAGAAAGAATTCCTTCACACCTTTGCACGCCATTATCAGACAGGGGAACTGATTCCTGATGAACTGGTGAAGCGTATTATTGCCGCACAGAATTTCAATGTGGCTAATGCTTGTATCGGTCAAGTGAAATATGGAATGCTGGATATGGCATACTATACTTTGGACAAACCGTTCGATGGCGATGTAGAGAAGTTTGAGAAGTCTGTATGGGCACCGACTCAGATATTGCCAGTGGTTAATGGTACTTGTATGAGTGTCATCTTCTCCCACATTATGGATGGCGGTTACTCTGCCGGTTATTATGGATACAAGTGGGCTGAAGTGCTGGATGCTGATGCTTTCTCGGTTTTCAAAGAACGTGGTCTTTTCAGTCGTGAGGTCGGTGAGGAGTTCCGTCGTAAATTGCTGGAGAAGGGTGGAACAGTACATCCTATGACACTCTATAAAGATTTTCGCGGCAAGGAGCCCAGCATTGATGCTTTGCTTCGTCGTAATGGAATCTTGCCTGATGCAGGTGTGAAGGGAATCATCAATTGATAATTTTCTGTTTGACATCCATTCATGAAAAGATTCTTTTTCCCACTGGTTCTATGTCTCGTTGCTCTGTTGGCTGGTGGTTGTAATGAGGAGGACGATATTGATATCTTCGTAGGGCGCACATGGAAGGTCAGTAATCTCTTTGGAGTTTCTGACCGTCCTGTACTCAACGAAGAACAGGCTGCTACCATAGCAAAAGATGGAGCGTTTTATATCACTTTTGAGAATAGTACGGATTTTAAAGGCCGTACATTGGACAAAAACTTTAGTGGTACATGGAGCGTAGATTTGAAAAAGCGTACTATTTCGCTACGTTTCAAGGATACGGGGAATCCGGCAGATGCTTTAAGTAAGATGGTTATCAAGGCTATTCAGAATGCCGCTTCCTATGAAGGGGACTATAACCATCTGAAATTAAAAGAGGCAGAGGCGCCTTATATTCTTTTCCGTCCTTACAAATAAAAAGAAATAGATAATTGAAGTTGACTCAGAATATGAGCGATATAGACAAGAAACAAAAAGAACTGGATAAGCGTTATATCCGTATGGCAACCATTTGGTCGGAAAATTCCTATTGCCAACGCCGTAAGGTGGGTTGTCTGGTAGTGAAGGACAATATGATAATCTCTGACGGTTATAATGGTACTCCTTCAGGGTTTGAGAATGTGTGTGAGGATGATAATAATGTGACCAAGCCTTATGTGCTTCATGCCGAAGCCAATGCCATCACCAAGATTGCCCGTTCTGGAAATAGTAGCGATGGCGCGACCATGTATGTTACAGCTTCACCCTGTATAGAGTGTGCCAAACTGATCATCCAATCGGGTATCCGTCGGGTCATCTATTCAGAGAAGTATCGTTTGGAAGATGGTATCAACCTGTTGAAACGCGCAGGTATTGAGGTTTGCTATTTGGAAGCTAATAATGAATGATGGAGGAAACTTCATCTCTATTCTTTTAAAAAAGTAAAGTCGAATAATGAAATCCCGTTATATCCCTCTTGTGATTGCTGCCAGTATTGTGGTGGGAGCTGCTATTGGAACTTTTTATACCCGAAATTTCTCACAAGGACGTCTCAATATACTGAATACTTCATCCAATAAAATTGGTGATCTTTTGCATATTGTTGAAGATAAATATGTGGATACTGTTCAGGTGGCCGATCTTATAGAAGAGGCTATGCCGCAGATATTGAGCGAACTTGATCCTCACTCTATGTACATTCCGGCCAAAGAACTTGAGGATACCAATGCAGAACTGAAAGGAAGTTTCAGTGGTATTGGGGTGCAATTTACCATCCAGTCGGATACAGTACATATCAATAGTGTAATCAAAGGAGGTCCTTCAGAAAAAGTCGGTTTGATGGCTGGTGACCGTATCGTTACGGTTGACGATTCTCTTTTTGTAGGTAAGATAGTGACCAATGAAGAGACTATGCGCCGTCTTAAGGGACCCAAAGGAACTCAAGTAAAGCTTGGTATATCCCGCCAAGGGGAGAAAGGTATGCTTCACTTTACCATTGTACGTGGGGATATTCCTATCAAAAGTGTTGATGCTGCCTACATGATTACAGATGAGTTTGGCTATGTACGCATCAATAAGTTCGGTGAAACGACTTATCCGGAACTGCTCATCGCTTTGGCCTCTTTCAATCAACAGGATTGTCGGGGAGTCATTGTGGATTTGCGTGGAAATACTGGTGGGTATATGGCTGCTGCTATTCAGATGGTCAATGAATTCCTGCCTAAGAATCGCTTGATTGTATATACAGAGGGACGTCGTAGCCCTCGGGAAGATTATTATTCCAATGGACGGGGAAATATGCAGGGGATGCCTATCATTGTATTGGTAGATGAGATATCTGCCAGTGCCAGTGAAATCTTTGCTGGTGCCATTCAGGACAATGATCGGGGAACTATTATAGGAAGACGTACTTTTGGAAAAGGATTGGTACAGCAACCCATCGAGTTCAGAGATGGATCTGCCATCCGTCTTACTGTAGCCCGTTATTACACACCTGCGGGTCGTTGCATACAGAAACCTTATAATAAAGGAAAGGATAAGGAGTATGATATGGACTTGATTAACCGCTATGAGCATGGCGAGTTTTTCTCGCAGGACAGTATCCGCCAAGATGAGAGCTCCATATTCTATACCTCTAATGGTCGTCCTGTTTATGGAGGTGGAGGTATTATGCCGGACATTTTTGTTCCGCAGGACACTTCGGACTATACCTCTTACTATAAGATGGCGGCTATGCGTGGATTGTTGCAGAAGTTCGCGTTTGACTATACTGACCGTTATCGGGCACGCCTGAAGGAGTATGCTACAGGGCAGGAACTGGAACGTTATCTTAAGCGTCAAGGACTGCTTGAACAATTTGCCCGTTATGCTGATGAACGAGGTCTGAAACGTCGGAACAATATGCTCTATAAATCCCGCGCACTTTTTGATGAAGCATTGTATGGAAACGTTATCTACAATATGTTGGGTATGGAGGAGTATCTGAAGTACCTCAATGCTACCGACCCTGCTGTCCTTCGTGCTATCGAAGTGTTGGAAAAGGGTGAAAGTGTACCGGAGAAGGTGGAAAGTAAGGAATGAGAAAATGAAGACTAAACAACTCATCCGTCAGTCTGTCAGAACCATGAAGGCTTCCTACTCCCAAGCGGAGTTGGAAGCCCTTTCTTTATCCCTGCTCCAAAAGTTGGAGCAACATCCAGTCTTTATAGAAGCTCGTACGGTATTGCTCTACCATTCCTTGCCTGATGAAGTGGATACTCATGTTTTCATTGACCGTTGGTGTAATCAAAAAGAAATTATTCTGCCCACTGTCGTAGGTGATGACCTTGAACTGTATCGCTATACGGGGCCTGATTGCTTGGTACTCGGCAGTTATGGCATTTTAGAACCTTCAGGAGAACGTTTCACAGACCTTGACCGTATCACTTTGGCCGTCATTCCTGGTATGGCCTTTGATTGTCATGGCAATCGCTTAGGGCGTGGCAAAGGCTACTATGACCGTTTGCTGCCTCGTTTGGCCAGTGCCTACAAGCTTGGTCTCTGTTTCCCCTTCCAGTTGCTTGACGAAGAGATACCTCATGAGTCGCACGACCAGCGGATGGATGAAGTGTTGGCAATCTGTAAGCCCACATCAGTAAATATGGCATAGTGATATTTGCCTGTATATTATCAAGGGCTTTACATCTATGTGTAAAGCCCTTGACATATATATGTAAAACTCTTGACATTTACGTGTAAACGGCTTTACATGTTATGCGTAAAGGATTTTACATATGTGCGTAAATTTGGTATAAATGCAATTTATTGATACATAGTCTTATAATGACTCTTTGAAAACGGCTTGGTGAGTTGCGGATAAAGCCGGACTATTCTTCCAGATTACCCATCAGGCCATCTGCCGTGACGGTAGCAGCGCTTACCTTCATTTGCTTGCAAGTGGGACTGTTGTAGAAACTGATGGTAGCTTCTCCATTACTGTCAGTCTCTACATTTGGATTCCAGTAAAGAGTGCGACGGTAGTCCTTTTCATCGGGCAACAGGGATTCACTGTAGTCGGGCATGTAGAATTGTCGTTCGGGGGAGTATCCTTGCAACTTGGTATGTCGCTCGCCTTTCCTGTCTTTTCCCATACGGTTAAAGTACTTGTCCTTGACAAAGATAGTTATCACTACATGGTCGAAATTTTCTGTAGAAAGAAGGTCTCTGTCCGGATTTTCTGCCATTGCTCTCATGATACAATGTGGTTTGTCGCTGATGGTTACAGCTTCCACTTCGTCTATAGAGAGGACATTAAGGTTGATTTCCCTTCTTCGGGGAACGAACTCATAAATGATATCTTTCCCTTTGTAGGTGTTACTGTACTTGTCAAAGTATCTGTTCCATTCGTGTAGCCAATCGGTCACGTACATCAGGTACTCTTCGCCTGTATCGTCCATACGTAGCAGTTCCTCTTCCATGTCATAGATTATGTTCTGCCAGCGTCGGAATGCCCGCTGTTTCCATCGTTGTTTGGCTTCCACTTCCACGGTAGGTAGCAAATTGTCCCAATGTTGGGCAAACTCCTCGGCCTGTAGTGTGTCGGGGGATAGTTCTATGATGGGACGGACCATTGCGTTACGGTTCTCCGTTTCTTTGAAAAGGAGGGATTCTATCGGGTAGAGGGCGCGTCCTTGTGGAGCGAAGTCCTTGTCCTGTTTTACGGTCATCTCCTTACGTTTGCCATCCTCTTTGGTGGTGATATACATGTTCCATTTGCCCGTGAAGTCTTCAGCCTGAAAGGCAAATCTTCCCAAAGAATCGGTCATGGCCTTTCCACGTTTTACCTGTCCGCTACTGCTCCAAATATTGACGTTGATTTCTACATTGTCTTTTACGCGATTCCGGAATACGGAACGAAGTTCGCCTTTCACTACGATGCCTTCTTCGATAAAGTGCTTGGGATTAAACTCCTTGGGACGGGTCATTTGTGCCCAGTCGTAGCGACGGTATCCGTGGGTTCCCATCAGCAGGTCCAAAGCTGCGCGGTGTTTCTGGTCATCGGCCTCGAAGTAGTAGTCTATATCGTGGATAAAGCCTTTCAGGTCTGATCCCAACAACAGGTTGGCTTCGGCTTGCGAGGCTGTACGGTTGTGTGGTGTGTCATAATCGGCATCGCGTACCGATAGGGAGAAGTTGGTCTCTACTGGCCGGTTGTCGCGATCACTCACCAAGAAGTCCATCTCCACTATCTCGCATGGGGCATAGTACTCCTTGTTTGCCTTGTAGCTCATAAGGATTCCTTTTTGTGGACGGATAAATGCCAGGCGTTCGGCATGGATATGTCCCTCTGTGTCGAAGAGCGTGATTTGCAGTACGCCGCCTTGTAATCTTTCTTTGGGGATATCCACTGTAGCCTTTTCTTGTTCGTCCCATCGTACTTGTCCGAACTGTACAATGCTTCCGCGCTCCATGACACTGAGTCCCACTTCGCGTGTTTCATTGCCTCGTCGGGCCAACTTTACAGTCAGATGGCTATCCTGTTCTTCCATGCTCAGGGAATATCCTGTAGGTTGCGTGGCGGGCAAGTCGAAGGTGTAGTTGTGCCCGTTCCATTCCACTTCTGCCTTATATGTCTCTCCCATTAGGGGAGTCAGGAGAGTCTTTCCCATTCCTTGATGGATACTTTTGAGAGGAGCGATTTTCTTTCCGTGGCTGTTGGTGATGACTCCCTCCACTTGGGCGGCTTGTCCCTGCTTGTCTGTAGCTTTGAAGTATATAGCCGATGTCAAGCCTTCTGTAAGGTGTCCGCCTTCGGGAAAGAACGTCAAGTTCAGCTTGTCTGTATCGGGTTGCTTGTCACGTTTGTAAGGACTACGTTGCGTGTGAGGGAATCGGGTGATGGTAGGTGTGTCGTACATCTCAATCCCCTCTTCTTGTGGTGCATCAAAGATGGGGAATACGCGTGAGAACATCAGCTCCTTGTCCCAGTTGAGCATCATGCGGGTGTAGGCCCGCACTTCATAGAAACCGGCATGCAGCACTTCTGTCAGAGGCAAACTTCCGTGAGCCTGACCCTTTTCTATCTTCAACTTTTGCGAGGTCAGTATGCGCCCTTCTGGGGTAAGCAGTTCTACATGGAGTACCCGGCTCATGTCTGAGGCTTCCATGGTGGTAGAATTCATCACGTATGCCTTGAACCAGATTGTTTCACCCATAAAGTAACCGGTATTGTCGAAGTGCAGATATACTTTCTCCTGTGGGTATAGTTGGTTGAAAGCATTGATGTCTTTCACGAACCGGGCCAGTGAGTCGGCCGGTGTCTGTGCCACAGTTGCCGATAGTGCGGTCAGTGCGGCAATGAGGATGCTGTTCAGTCGTTTCATGGTTGCTCAGTATAGGATTTCTTACTCTTCATTCTTCACTAATAAATCACTCTTCCCTGTTTCTCCCGATCAGGAGAGGTGTATTTGCTACGTACCGTCAGTCCCTGATAGCGTCTGGCACCGTCGGTGTTGTGGCGGCGTTGCATACCTCCCTCGAACAGGTCAACTGTCGTCACCTTCTCGGGCAGGGCGGGGAATACCAGTACAAAGCGGATGTACTCTCCCTGCTGGCCGACTACCCAGAAGTGGGTGTCCAGTGGGAAGTGCTCTACGCCGGCAATCATGTAATGGTTTCCCGTAGTGGGGTCAACCAGCATCATGTCATCGCTGAAGTTGAAGAACTCCCACTCCCAACGTACCTTGTAGGAAACCGTCACGTAGGTGCATCCCTTGCCGCGATAGATACGGTAGTGGTCCTTGTCGTTGTGAAACACTTGCTGGTAGGTGGTGTACACATTGGTATAGGCGGGGAAAGAGTTCTCGTTCTGTACATTGTAGTCGGCCGCTTTGGGACGTCTCAGGGTAGGAACGCTGTTGTCCGGCTTGTCGCTCTTCTCCACGGGGTGGGCGCAGACAGATTGCAGAGACTTGTCCCTAATGGTCTTTATGGATGCTTTTTCGAGGCTCTTCACCTTGTATGTCTGGTTCTCCTTGTGTGGGAAGTTCAGGGTCACCTCCTTCACTTTGCTTCTCAAGGGTGGGAACACATAGGTCACCTGCAAGGGAACCTCGCGGTAGTTGTTCACCTCCACGCTCTGCACATCGTTGGCTATTCCCTCTACCCGGCGTAGCATGTACTTGTCACCCGTGGCTGTGTCCGTCAGATACATCTCGCGGTGCAGGTTGATGATTTCCTTGTCGTATTTCGGACATTCGTAGCAGATGAGGTGTGTCTCCTCTGCATAGCGTACTAGGTGGTACTTGGGTGTCAGCTGCTGGTATTCGCTGAAAGTAAAGGGAGCCGTGGGCAGATGAACATCCTGCATATGGCGCTTTTGAGGTCTGGTTGAAACTTTTCCCTTATTGTAGTTTGGTGACGACGGGTCATCGACAATCCCAAAGTTTGTGTTTAATGCATAACCGTAAGAATTGGGGTGGGTATTGTTCTCAAACTCCCAGGTGGCATTCTTATAGGCAGCCTTTATGACAATCTTCAGTTGGCGTTCCGGTGGGAAAAGCTTTCCGTGTTGTTTGAGTACGGCTTCCACTTGGGGGCGGATTTCTTTGTTCAGACGTGCACGCCCCTCCTCCATCTTGAGTAGGGCTGCTTTTAAATCGTTGCTCCTTTTTTCCTTATACTCTTCGTATGTAGGGATAGCTCCGGGAGGTATAGGCTCGGTCTTGAGGGCTTGTTGGAACTCCTTTTCAGTCATGACGGGCTTCTGTGCCATCTTGTTCATATCGAACCAACCTCCGAAGAACGCCTGCAATGCTTCGTCCTGCTCTCTCAGCGAAGCGTCGTTGGTGATGGTTGGTTCGTTTGCTGAGGTGTTGGTTGCGGCTTTGTTCCGTCTGGCCGCTATCTTCATTTGTGTCAGTTCTTCTTCTGTGACCTTCATCGAGGGGAATATTTGCGATGAATGGGGTTTCTTCACGAATGTCCATGTCTTGTTGAAAGCCTTGGATTTCACGGTCATATTAAAGTGCTTGTCGCGCGGGAGTATCCATCCATGTTGCTTGAGCAGAGCCTCCACTTGGGGACGGAGTTCGCTGTTCAGCTTGTGCAAGCATTTGGACATGATATTGATTTGCAGAATGATTGTACCATTCCATCCCTCGTTATAATCTTCGTATGTGAAGTCTTTGGGGAAGTCCTTATACTTTTCGTCAAATCCCGACTCGGAAAGATGCACGGCGTTTTCGCTCAAGTCGAACCATTCGGACATGAAATGCAGCAACGCCTCGTTCTGTGTGGTATTGCTTGTATCAATGACAACCTCCTCGATAAATAACGCTTCCACGGTAAATGTAGTGTCAAATGACTCTTCAAAGGTCATCATCGGAGGCTCTGCCACTTCACCGGGCTTTACAGCCTGGATGTCAGGACGGACAGAATCCGCTTCTATGTCAGATGCCTCTTCACCCTTCATTCGTAGCTCATCACTTGTCGCTTGTAGCTCATCACTCGTCACTGTTTTATACACCGTCTCCGCTTCGCCCACCGTGCAGCACATCAGGGCCACCACGAGCAACATCCATGCCGCTGTTCCGGCCTTGGCCAGCGAAGTCATGCGGTGGTTGGTGCTTTGCAGCATTTCCACAAAGCGGCGGCGGATGAAGGAGTGGTTGAATCCGTTGGCTATCACAATGTCACCATGCAATACCTCCTCGATGAGGATGGCCTGATAGGCATAGACTTCTTCGCCCGTACCAAGTACTTCGCTGTCAGCTTCGAACTCGTGCATGTTGCGAAGCTCCTGCCGTGCCCACCACAGGAAAGGATTGAACCACAAGAGTCGGGTGATGGCCTCGGCCACCCATACGTCCACGTAGTGGCGGTGTAGGATGTGCGCCCGTTCATGGGCGAGTATCATGCGGCGCTGTGTCTCCGTCAGGTTTGTAGGCAGGAAGACGGTACGGTGGAACGAGAAGGGGGCCTGTACCCCTTCGCCCGTCAGAATGCGGATGTCCGTCTCCTTCTCCTCCTCAGTGATGGATGCCTCCTTGCGCAGACGGCGCACCAGCACCAAGTTCACCACAAAGGGAATGCAGAACAATAGGATGATGAGGGCATAGAGCAACAGACCAAGATCTTTAAGACTCCACTTCTGGTCCTCCCCAACGGAAAAGAGTGAAATGCTTTCTCCTTTAGAGTGAGTGGCGCTATTGGCTTTTGCTTCAATGGGTAGGTTAGATTGGAGTTCAGTATCTGCCACCTCTTCTTTGGTAAGGTTCGCGAAAGGAGGTGCATCTACGCCCTTTCCTTGAGAGAGGATGGGGGAGGGGTTGCTTTCCGCCGTCACTTCCACTACCACCGGTTCCGGCTTGTACACTTCAACCTGTAGCAGTGAGATGGCCAATGCCACGATGGGCATAGTGAGCAGATACATGCGCTTGGAGCGATAGGTGGCTTGCTTGCGCCATACGACCCAATAGAGGGCCATCAGCAGAGCCGATGCCAATATGAAACGGCCTGCAAGGAGTAAGATAGGGTAGGTCATATAATTATGAGTTTTGAGTTTTGTCTTTTTTATAAGAGATGGCAAAGTATAGATTTCTGTCATACGTTTTTGTCACCCAAAAGTGTGAAAATGACGTTTGGGGTGCAGATTCACCCGAAAGTGGGTGCCATTCACTCTTCTTCTCCAGGAGGGTTAGGGCGGGACTCTTTCTGGTTCTTCCTCAGCAACGCTATAATGTGTTCTACTTCTTCTGCAGCCAATCGCTCACGTTCGGTAAAGAAGGATAGTAAGGCCGAGAAGGAACCTTTGAACAATGTGTTACGAGTCTCCTCCATAAATCCTTGTGTATATTCTTCGCGTGTCATGATGGGGGTATAGACGTGTGCCTTACCGTTTCCCGGTTTAGCTTCAACAATGCCTTTGCTGGTCAATACGCGCATCACGGTGAGTGCCGTGGTATAGGCCGGTCGTGGTTCGGGTAACATTTCCAACAGTTCGTTGACGGTAGCCTCCCCCTTGTCCCACAAGAGGTTCATCAAGTGTAGTTCCGATTTGGTGAGGCTTCGGTGTTTGGTGTCGAGGTTCATGGTTTTTGAGTTCTGAGTTTTGAGTGTTTCACTCTTATCGGTGGCAAAGGTAAACGGTGCAGAAATACTTTGCAACTATTTTAATAGTAGATGAAATGTTTTTAAGGCTTGTTAAGAGTCTGCTTTGCGTGAATGGCTATTCAGTGAATTAGTTTTTAGAACAAAGAGAAGCAGAGGGATTGATAATAGTTGCTTATGTGATGATTGTTCAGAGATAAATCCGAAATGCCACACTCTAAAATCGGTTTGGCCGTTGCTTTACTTGATTTGGCTTAACAGAAAAGTTTAATCAGCACTGATGATTATGTGATTAGCAGTGGTGATTATATAAACATCAGTGCTGATTATATGATTAGCACTGATGATTAACTTTTTGGCTAAAGTCTGATTAAAAAGAGCCGCACACAAACTTTTTTGTGTGCGGCTCTCTTGATTTTGTTGTCAAACGTAATCCGAGGAAAATGCGGCTCACTGGAATACAATATCGACGATGACCTGTGCCCCCACAGCTTCGTTGAGGCGATGTATGATGGTTTGTTTGGACATTTGGAGGTTTTGCCTGAGAGCAGGTGAGGTGATGTGCACGTGCAATGTTTGGTTCTTTATATAGAGTTTCCCGGTATATTTGGCAATGGCCTTCCCCAGAACTGTTTCCCATGCTTGGATGAGTCTATACTCATTCAATGGGGACTCCAGTCCTTCTTCGCGTAGAAAACGACGGATCATGTCGCCAATGGGCAGGGCATTGCTTCTCTTCATGCGTGTACCTTATTATATCTTTCTTTATAACTTCTATTCCTGTCCTTTTACCTCACCGTTTTCGATCTCAAATAGAGTGTAAGGCTGATCTATATTGTGAAGTATGCTGTCGAGGTGGTCCCGATTGGTATCTGTAATGAAAATTTGGCCAAAACTCTCTCCGGAGACTAATTTGACAATTTGTTCTACACGTGTCGCATCAAGTTTGTCGAAAATGTCATCTAACAGCAATATCGGGGTCGTTTGGCTGCCTGTGCGATGGAGAAAATCGAACTGAGCCAATTTCAGGGCAATAAGGTATGTCTTGTTTTGTCCTTGTGAACCTTCCCGTTTGATGGGATAGTCGCCAAGTTTCATTTCCAATTCGTCTTTGTGAATGCCGTGGAGTGAATATCCGACGATACGGTCTTTGGCTCGACTTTGCCGGATGATATCGAGTAGAGGACCTCGTTGCGCATGGGATATATAGTTGAGACTCACCTCTTCGTTCCCTTGTGAAATAAAAGCATAAAAACGTTGGAAGGTGGGTATGAATTCCCGTATAAATTCTTCGCGCCGGTGGTAAATCAGTTCGCCGGTAGTGGCCATCATCTCCTCCCATACATTTAATAATTCAGGATCGGGTTCTTCCTCAGCCTTCAATAAGGCATTACGCTGTTGAAGAGCCTTGTTGTAGCGCATAAGGGCATCAAGGTATGTACGGTCATACTGGGAAATGACCACATCCATGAATCGGCGACGTTCTTCGCTACCTCCGGCAATGAGGTCTGAATCTGCAGGGGATACAATGACAACAGGGATGAAACCGATGTGGTCGGCCAAGCGTTGGTAGTCCTTCTTGTTCCGCTTGAACTGCTTTTTGCGTCCTCTTTTCATTCCACAATAAATCTCCTCAGGTGTGCCATCGGCCTGTTCGTAGAATCCCTGTATGACGAAAAATTCTTCATCATGGCGGATTATCTGAGAATCAATAGGATTGGTGCAACTTTTACAAAAAGAGAGGTAATATACGGCATCTAACAGGTTGGTTTTGCCAACTCCATTATGACCGATAAAACAATTTAGCTTTGGCGAGAATTCAAGCTCAGCCTGTCGGATATTCTTGTAGTTTAAAATGGAAATTCGGTTCAGTATCATTACCCTTACTTCATATTTCGGGCAAAAATAGCCATAAATCTTCATTAATCCGTCTTTATTCATTGAATATTTGCAAAAAAGTAGCTTACAAATTTCGTCAATCTATAGAAAAAGGCTAAATTTGCCCGCTGAATGCGTTAATGTGAACCGAAAATAATAAAAGAAATATATAAAATGGCAAAACAGACAAACAAACAGACAGAAGTGAGTGTGGAAGAGGTAGTAAACAAATCGGAAGCATTCCTCACCAAAAACAAAAACACCATTTTGGGTGCTATCGTTGCAGTAATTGTACTTATTGCAGGAGTGATTTGTTACAATAACTTCGTGAGTGCTCCTCGTGAGCAAAAAGCCGCAGAGGCTCTTTTCCCAGCAGAGCAATTGTTCCGCGCCGGTTCTTATGAAATGGCCCTCAATGGTGATTCATTGGGAACTGTAGGCCTTATCGAGATTGCTGAAGAATATGGTAGCACTAAGGCTGGTAATTTGGCTAATGCTTATGCAGGAATAGCATTGGCACAGTTGAAGAAGTATGAAGAAGCCGTTGAGTATCTGAATGCTTTTAGTGCAGATGATGCAATGGTTGCTCCTGCCGTATTGGGTACATTAGGTAACTGCTATGCACAACTTGGCCAAAGCGAAAAGGCTGCTGCCACATTGATGGAGGCTGCTACCAAGGCTGATAGCCATTCGCTGAGCCCTATCTATTTATTAGATGCAGGTCAAATTTATGAGAACTTGGGTCAGTATGAGAAAGCGGTAGAGGCATACGAGCAAATCAAGAATAAGTACTTCAACTCTATGCAGGCTTACGATATCGATAAGTATATCGAGCGTGCTTCTAATCGTTGAATTGTAGATATCTTCATTAATTAAAATACTAAGTGTTTTAGATCTTCTTCAGGCACGGATTACACGGATAAACACGGATGAATCTATAAATTATGGATCGTGTGCTTTCCTTGTAGCCCGTGCCTGATTTTTTATTCATACATTTGAATTTCATCAATAATAATTTCATAAAAACAGAATTATGGCTACAGCCTTTCATAATTTGTCGGATTACGATGCCGAATCTGTTCCTGATGCCTCCGCCATGCGTTTTGGCATTGTTGTATCTGAATGGAACAGTAATATTACAAGTGCTCTATTGGATGGAGCAGTTACCACGTTAAAGAAACACGGTGCGCTCGAAGAAAATATTCTTGTGCAGACAGTGCCCGGAAGTTTTGAGTTGACGTATGGTTCAGCACAGATGATTAAGAGTGGTAAAGTGGATGCCGTGATTGCTATCGGATGCGTAGTGCGTGGTGATACTCCCCATTTTGATTATGTGTGTATGGGGGCAACGAATGGTATCACCCAGTTGAATACCGTATCAGATATTCCTGTAATATACGGCTTGATTACGACCAATAATATGCAGCAAGCAGAAGACCGTTGTGGTGGAACTTTGGGTAACAAAGGAGATGAATGTGCCATTACTGCAATAAAAATGGTGGATTTTGCTTGCAAGTTAAAAAAATAAGTCGTACCTTTGCAGCGCAATTGAGGATAAACCTCTTTCTTCAGTTGCTCTTGGGCAAATACCAGAGTGGCCAAATGGGGCAGACTGTAAATCTGCTGGCTTACGCCTTCGGTGGTTCGAATCCATCTTTGCCCACATAAAGTTGCGGAAGTAGCTCAGTTGATAGAGCATTAGCCTTCCAAGCTGAGGGTCGCGGGTTTGAGCCCCGTCTTCCGCTCCATAGTAGGATGTGTTGAACACATCCTTTTTTTGTATCCGGGAATTAGATATTCTACAGAGTTATTAATAATTTGAAGAATACAGTAGGATGCTTTTGGAAAATCAAAGAGCCTTGTTGATAAAGTTTTTAATAGACATCTCGTCATCAGGGTGAAACCATGTGATGTCTTTGTCGCGTTTGAACCAAGTCATCTGCTTGCGCGAATAAATGCGCGAATTCTGCTTAATCTTTTCAATCGCAAAATCAAGCGTCCAAGTTCCGTCCAGGAACATGAATAGCTCTTTATAGCCCACGGTATTCAAGGAGTTGAGATGCCGATAAGGAAGAACATTCTTGACTTCATCCAATAGTCCCTCTTCTATCATTATATCTACTCTGCGATTGATGCGCTCGTAAAGCTCTTCCCGGTCACGTTTCAAACCTATTTTGATAATGCGGAAAGGACGTTCTTTCTCTGTTTGGGTACGGAAAGAGGTGTAAGTTCGCCCTGTCATGTGGCAAATTTCTAATGCATGGATAACCCGCTTCGGATTCTTTAAGTCCACAATGCGGTAATATTCTGGGTCGAGCAGGCGTAATTCGGCGCAAAGGGCTTCCAATCCTTCTGATTCATATCTTTCCATCATGAAAGCTCGTGTCTCTTCATCTACGGTGGGGATATCGTCTATGCCTTTGCATACAGCATCAATGTACATCATTGAACCGCCTGTCAATAAAACGCTTTCATTGGATTTAAAGAGTCGGGAGATACATTCTATGGCCTCTTCCTCATAACGGGCTGCACTATAATAATCCGTTAGAGAAAGATTTCCTACAAAATGATGCTTTACTCGTGACAGTTGTTCTTGAGTGGGGGAAGCAGTACCGATTTTTAACTCCGCATACATTTGGCGTGAATCAGCAGAAACGATATCGCAGCCCAACATTTCGGCGATGTTGAGACTGAGTTCTGTTTTTCCTACACCTGTGGGGCCAATCAGTACAAAGAGGGTTTTCAATGTGGTAAAACGTGTCAATGTGTTAATGTGCCAATATGCTAATACCCCAATACTGTCAATTTAAATTATAGGATATTAGCATATTGGCACATTCTGTATTTATTCATAAGGGATATTTTCGTCGAGTGAAGCGGCGTCTCCCATGCTGAATCCATCCGGGTCGAATTCATCCATGTCGAAATCTTCGTCACCATAGAAATTCTCACCGAGATCCAAACTGGTGTCTTTGGCCATCAATTCGTCAAAGTCGATAACTTGCTGTGGGGCTTCTCCATGTTTTTTGCTACAAACAGCTTTATCTATATCCTGTCCATAAAGAATCTCGGATAATTCAATGAAGAATACACGGTCCGCCAACGGATCAAATACATACAGCAAGTGACACTTCTCTTCGTCTTCACAAAGTTCGTTGAGTGGAGTCTCGCGCATGATGTAAGAGTCCTCTTCTGAACTGCTTCCCATATCTTCGAGAGTCACTTCCTGTTCTTTTTCCCAGTTCTCATCACACAAGAAGAATGATGTCATTTGATCATCTTTATAACCACAACTGCGCAAGATGCATTCATGCAAATCATAGAATGTGGCTTCCGAATCAATTTTGACTTCTCTGAGGAAATCATCTGCTTCGTCAGAGATAATGGTGAATCTATATACCATAATTGTTCTGTGTTTTATCGGATGATTCCTCGTGACGAACTCTCAATGAATGTCACGATGTACTCAATCTCCGGACTCATAGGAATCTCGGCTTTGATGCGCTCCAAGGCTTCGCTTACATTCAAACCGCTGTTGTAGATGAGACGGTATGCGTTGTGGATGTTTTCAATCAATTCATTGCTGAATCCACGACGGCGCAAGCCTATAAGATTGATACCACTGTATGCCACAGGTTCGCGGGCAGCGATGATATACGGAGGGATATCTTTACTAAAGCGAGTACCTCCTTGAATCATGCCGTATCCTCCTACCCGGCAGAATTGGTGCATCAGGACGTTGGCGCTGACGATTGAATTATCATCAATGACAGTTTCTCCTGCCATCTTTGTACCATTTCCTATGATGCAATTGTTGCCCACAGCAGCATCGTGTGCCACGTGTACGCCTTCCATCAGAAGGTTGTTGTTGCCCACTACAGTTTTGTTTTTAGCTGCAGTACCGCGGTTGATGGTCACGTTTTCACGGATGGTATTATTGTCGCCCACCTCGGCTGTTGTCTCTTCTCCACGGAACTTCAAGTCCTGAGGAACAGCACCGATGACTGCTCCAGGGAAAATGCGGTTGCCATTTCCTATGCGGGCACCATAAAGGATATTCACATTGGCCATGATGACGTTGTTGTCGCCAATGACCACATTCTTGTCGATGAAGCAGAAAGGACCAATTTCTACATTGTTTCCTATTTTGGCTTCGGGATCGATATAAGCTAATGGACTAATCATATCTTTTAGTTTTTAGCTACAAGCTATGAGCTACGAGTAATAGCTCAAAACTTGTAACTTGATTATTCTTCATATTAACTTGTAGCTCGTAGCTTGTCACTCGTAGCTTATTTGTTCTTTATTATCTGTGCCATGAATTCAGCTTCGCAGACAATCTTTTCGCCAACGAAGACATATCCCTTCATCGTTGAAATGCCACGACGGAGAGGAGCAGTCATTTCCACACGGAAGATCAATGTATCACCAGGCACTACTTTCTGGCGGAATTTTACTCCGTCAATCTTCATGAAGTATGTGCTCCAACGATCTGGTTCTTCTACTGAATTCAGTACAAGCAATCCTCCAACCTGAGCCATGGCTTCTACTTGCAATACGCCCGGCATGACAGGTTCTTGCGGGAAGTGTCCTTGGAAGAATGGCTCGTTGGCTGTTACATTCTTTACTCCCACGATGTAGTTGGCGCCAATCTCTATCACTTTATCCACCAATTGGAAAGGATAGCGGTGGGGGAGAAGTTCGCGGATGCGGTTCACATCCATGATGGGAGCATCATTCGGGTTATAGATAGGAGCTTGCACATCGTGCAATTTGATTTCTTTGCGGATAAGACGGGCAAACTTGTTATTCACCGTATGTCCGGGACGGGTTGCAATGATGCGTCCCTTGATGGGCTTACCGATAAGGGCAAGGTCGCCAATGATATCAAGCAGTTTGTGGCGGGCGGGCTCGTTTGAATGTACCAGAGGAATATGGTTGATATATCCCAATTTGGTCGCATCCATATGGGGAACTCCCATGATGTCAGCCAATTTGTCAAAGCGCTCCTGATCCATTTGGCGTTCATAGATGACGATGGCATTGTCCAAATCACCACCCTTTACCAGACCGGCATTGAGGAGGGGCTCGATTTCGCGTACGAATACGAATGTTCGGCTTGACGCAATCTCTTCAGCAAAGTTTTCCATATTGTCCAGTGTGGCAAACTGGTTGAACAAAACTTGCGAATCGTATGAAATCAATGCATTGACACTGAAGTGCTCATCGGGGAGAATCATGATGGAGGAGCCAGTCTCCTCATCTCTGTATTCTATCTTAGACTTGATGATATAGTAGTCCTTGACTGCTGTCTGCTCTTCAAGACCAACTCGTTGGATGTTCTCAACGTAGAACTTGGCACTACCGTCCAATATGGGGAATTCAGGACCATTAACCTGAATCAAACAGTTATCTATACCTGCGGCATACAATGCAGCCATAGCATGTTCGATGGTGCTGACTTTGATGTCGCCTTTGCAAAGGACAGTTCCGCGAGTGGTATTTCCAACATTTTCTGCAACAGCATCAATGATAGGTTGTCCTTCCAAGTCGATACGCTGGATTTTATATCCATGGTTGTCCGGTGCTGGATTGAATGTCACGGTCAGGTTAAGCCCCGTGTGAAGGCCTTTTCCGCAAAGTGAAAAGCTGCCTTTTAGCGTCTTTTGTTTCAGCATATTATTTATTTGTTCAATTGTTTTTTGAGTTCTTCAATTTCTTTCTGTAACGTATTGAGAGTGGCATACATGTCTGGCAATCTCTTGGTGACTACCGATGCGCGCGCAAACAACTTGGCGTCAATTGCAGGAGAACCCATGACGGTCTGTCCTCCCTTCATGTTGCCAGGGATGCCGGTTTGTGCACCTACAAACAGACGGTCTCCGATGGTTGAATGACCGGCAACACCAACTTGTCCGCCGAACATACACCATTCACCGATTTTAGTGCTTCCGGCGATACCGCATTGGGATGCCATTACCGTGTTGGCACCTACCTCTACATTGTGGGCAACTTGGATAAGGTTATCCAGTTTGACACCCTTGCGGATGATGGTGGCTCCCATGGTGGCGCGGTCGATACAGGTGTTGGCTCCAACCTCTACATTGTCTTCGATGACAACGTTGCCTATTTGGGGAATTTTCTCGTAGCCATCGGCTGCAGGGGCATGTCCGAAACCATCGGCGCCAATGACGCTTCCTGCATGCAAGATGACGTTGTTGCCAATGCGGCATTCATGATAGATGGTAACGTTGGGATAGACGATACAGCCAGCTCCCACTTTGGCATAGTCACCAACATAGGCATGAGCATGAATCTGTGTGTTATCGCCAATAACCGCATTCTCGCCAATGACGGCAAATGGGGCTATATACACGTTATTGCCGATTTGTGCAGAATCTGAAATAGATGCTAAAGGACTGATACCAGTCTTTTTGGGCTTGCTCATTTCATAGAGCGTCAATAATTTGGCTATGCATTCATAAGCATTGTCCACCTTGATAAGTGTTGTCTTGACTTCCTTTTCAGGAACGAAGTCCTTGTTCACCAAGACAATGCTTGACTGTGTCTCATAAAGATAATGGGCATATTTAGGGTTGGCCAGAAATGATATGGCTCCAGGCATACCCTCTTCTATTTTTGCAAATGTTTGAACAGTAGCATTCTCGTCACCCACGACAATGCCTTGAATATATTCGGCAATCTGTTTGGCGGAAAATTCCATTTTTTCTTAATTTCTTATGGTTACTTACACATCATATCGGGTACAATAAAGCTCAGTTTGTGCTTTCTCCCCTTTATTAATTGTGCAAATTACGCATTTTTTTTTCAAATCTCACTACAATTAGCCAAATATTTATTATCATTTTCACACTTTTATTATTCTAAACGTAATGTGCAAATGTAATATTTCCTGACTTTCTTGGATAGCGTAGATATATTCAGCATGTCAGAGGCATAGGCGATATCGTGTGTCTCGCCATCTTTGAACATGATGTCGATGCTATCATCCTCTTTACTGTACATGTCTTTTCCAATGGAATTGGTGCATAAGAAATACTCCGAATCCTTTAGGCTGATATTCAGGTGCGTACTTATGTCTTTAAGTAGCTTTGCTTTATATTCTTTACTGATTGGTTTGTCAGAGACTTCGACTCTGAAAAGCTTCCGGTTGATAATTCCTTTACTTAATGTGGATAGGATTATGTCCGGATGGTCACACCAGATTTTTAAGGAAGTCCAGATGTCGTTATCGTCTAATTTTGTATAATTATCTAAACAAATCGGATTTGTTTTGAAATCTTCCGAAGTTATATTATTGTATAGAAAGAAATGAAGTGCAGGTGAGGCGAATAGATCAATGCCCTTTTCGGCCAGCTCCTTAGCACGTAATAGAGCGCTTACCAACATCTTTTCTGCGGCTACGGATGTTTTGTGCAGATATACTTGCCAATACATCAGCCGTCGTGCCATCAGGTAATTCTCTATAGAATAAATCCCTTTGGAGTCAACTACCAGATGGTCATCTTTTACATTCAGCATCTTGATGATACGTGCCGAGCCGATGTTGCCCTCCGTCACTCCCGTATAGAAACTGTCGCGTCGCAAGTAATCCAGACGATCCATGTCCAACTGGCTGCTGATGAGCTGGTGCAGGAACTTCTTCGGATATTCATCTTTGAATATCTGTATGGCCAGATTCAGTTGCCCTTTCATCTCGTTGTTCATACGTTCCATCAGCATCAGTGAAATTTCCTCGTGGCTGATACCTTTCACTAATGTGTGTTCAAGTACATGTGAGAAAGGCCCATGACCGATGTCGTGCATCAGGATGGCGGCTTGTACGGCCTCGGCTTCGCTATCGAAGATAAAGTTTCCCTTCATCCTCAATGTATTGATAGCCTCTGTGGTCAGGTAAAAAGCTCCTAATGAGTGTTGGAAACGCGTGTGTTGTGCCCCAGGATATACGATGGATGAGAGTCCCAGTTGCTTGATGCGTGTCAGACGTTGTAGGATAGGGTGGGTCACGATGTCGTAGAGCAACCCTTTGGGTATGTTGATGAATCCGAAGACAGGGTCGTTGATTATCTTGCGATCTTGCATGCTTTATAGTTATTAGCTACGAGCTACAAGTTACGAGTGGAGGCAATAAACTATTTTTCTTATGTTTATTACTCACCCGTAACTTGTAGCTCGTAACTCATTACTTATTCAATTGTTCAGCCATCTGCTCTTGTACTTTCTTGGCTTCTATGCCAGCCACTTCGGCAAAGCGCTCGGTCTTGTCTGCATAGATGATGGCACGGCTTGAGTTCACGATGAGGCCACAATCTTTGGTCATACCATACTTGCATACTTCTTCGAGACTGCCGCCTTGTGCACCTACGCCAGGCACCAGCAAGAAGTGGTTGGGCACAATCTTACGGATGTCCTCAAACATGCGTCCTTGCGTGGCACCTACCACATACATCATGTTTTCATCGTTGGCCCACTCTTGGCTCTTGCGGAGCACTTTCTCAAACAGACGCTCACCTTCAGTGTCGGTGGTCAGCTGGAAATCGTGTGAACCTTTGTTGGATGTCAATGCCAACAGGATAACCCACTTGCCTTCGTAAGTGAGGAAGGGAGTCACTGAATCCTCTCCCATGTAAGGAGCTACGGTCACTGAGTCAATATCCATCTCTTCGAAGAAGGTGCGTGCATACATTTGCGATGTGTTACCGATGTCGCCACGCTTGGCATCGGCGATGATGAACTGTTCGGGGTAATTCTTCTTGATGTACTCCACCGTCTTTTCGAATGCAATCCATCCCTTCACACCCATGCTCTCGTAGAAAGCCAAATTGGGCTTGTAGGCGATACAATAGGGAGCGGTGGCATCGATGATAGCCTTGTTGAAGGCAAAGATAGGATCTTCCTCTTTCAAGAGGTGCTCAGGTATCTTCTTGATATCCGTGTCAAGTCCTACACAGAGGAATGACTTCTTCAATTTGATTTGTTCAATCAGTTGTTGTTTGTTCATGATTTACAGTTATTAGCTACAAGCTACGAGCTACAAGTGAGCAGTGCTTGTATTGTTATTAGTTCTTAAAGAATTTATTAGTCCACAGAGCATCTTGATGACTTCATTTAGCGCATGATTAGCTTCTTCGTATTGTTCAGAGTTTATGTATTGAAGTCTTGTCGAGATTATGAGAAACGTTTCCAGTTCAGTTGCTGAACCTAAAGCTATGTGTAAAAACTGTATTAATTCGCTTTTGTTTTTCCGACCAGAACCTTCTGCAATATTGGCAGGAATGGAAGTTACACACCTTCTTATTTGATTGGTTAGAGCATATAACTCTTCTTTGGGATATTGTTTGGTTAAAGAGTAAATCAATATCACCAAATCCATGCTTTTTTGCCAAACTAATAAATCCTTATGTGTCTTAATATCTCCCACCATTATTCGTTATTGTCTGCTTTTACTTGTAGCCCATTACTCGTAGCTCGTAGCTCATCACTCGTAGCTCATCTACAATTCACTCTCCTTCATCCGTTCGGCATTCTCCGCCACGGTCAGCTGGTCGATGCAATCCTGGATGTCGCCATCCATGAAGGCGGCCAGATTGTAGATAGTGTAATTGATGCGGTGGTCGGTGATGCGTCCTTGCGGATAGTTGTAGGTACGGATCTTGGCCGAGCGGTCGCCCGTAGATACCATCGTCTTGCGCTTGGCGGCAATGTCGTCGATGTACTTTTGGTGCTCCTTATCATATATAAAGGTACGCAGGCGCGAGAGGGCACGCTCCTTGTTCTTCGGTTGGTCGCGTGTTTCGGTGCATTCGATGAGGATTTCCTGCACCTCGCCCGTATTGGGGTTCCGCCAGTTGTAGCGCAAGCGTACACCCGACTCCACCTTGTTCACATTCTGTCCACCCGCACCGCTTGAGCGGAAAGTGTCCCACTTGATTTCCCCTTCATTGATTTCCACATCGAAGGCTTCCGCTTCGGGGAGTACGGCCACGGATGCCGCCGAAGTGTGCACACGTCCCTGTGTCTCTGTAGCCGGCACACGTTGTACGCGGTGAACGCCCGATTCATATTTCAGTGTGCCATATACCTTTTCGCCCGTCACCGAGCAGATAATTTCCTTATATCCACCGGCCGCTCCTTCGCTGGCACTTGATACCTCCATGCGCCAACCTTTTGTCTCGCAATATTTGGCATACATGCGGAACAGGTCGCCGGCAAAGATGGCCGCTTCGTCTCCACCCGTACCGCCACGTATTTCCAAGATGGCATTGCGGTCGTCTTGCGGGTCGGCAGGTACAAGGAGCAATTTGATTTCTTCCTCCAGTTGGGGAATGCGGGCTTCGCAGAGGTTGGCCTCTTCGCGAGCCATCTCCTTCATCTCAGGGTCACTTTCGGTGAGGAGCAATTGCTTTGCCTCTTCGTAACCATTGAGTGCATCCACATACTCCTTCCTTACCCGCATGATTTCGCTCAAGTCCTTGTACTCCTTGGTCAACTTCACGTAGCGTGCCTGGTCGGCAATCACGTTCGGATCGGTGATGAGGGTCGATACCTCCTCAAAACGTGCTATCAGCCCTTCGAGCTTTTCTAATATGGTGTTGTTGTCAGCCATGCTTTTTTATTCAACCAATCTTAGTCAATATATTGATATTCTATCCATGTTAATATGCCCGCCAAAACAAATACAAGCAAGAAGTACCATTTCCAAGTGCTCTTCGGTGCTCGTTTCTTTTCGTCGTGTTGGAAATAGTTGTTTCCAATGTATGCGGCAACCGTGCTGAAGAGCATTATGCAGAGGTTCTTGAGATAAAACCAGTCGTATATGAGGCCGATATAGATACCTATAGCCATGATGGCGAAGGCGATAGTTATGATTATGAAACCTTTTACATCTCTTCCCATAAGCAGGTTTTAGGTTGTCTTATTCTGCCAGTTTCCTTATCCATTTATATTTCAGCGTTATCATGTTATAGGTGATGTGTACCCATCCTAAAAGAGCCAAGAGACTGATGACTCTACGGTACCTTCCGTTTGATTCCCATATGTCTAGTAGGAAATCCAACATCCCCAACAAACAAGACATGCTTATTAGAGCCGCTATGATAACAATAATCTTCTTTTTATTCATGCTCTTTCTCTTTCGCATTGGTGGAAGAATTGTGCGGCATAGACTGGTCACTCGTAACTTGTAGCTAGTCGCTATTTAGTATTTGAACTCTCCGAATTCGCTCTTGATGGTCAGCTCTTTCTGTCCGTCGCTCTCCTCGATGCGTCCGATGATTTGTGCGTCGATGCCGAAACTCTTGCTGATGGCGATGACCTCTTCTGCATATTCGGGTGCAAGATATACCTCCAGACGGTGACCCATGTTGAACACCTTGTACATCTCCGCCCAATCGGTGTTGCTCTGCTCCTTGATGGTCTTGAAGAGAGGAGGCACGGGGAAGAGGTTATCCTTGATGACGCGGCAATTGTCTCCCACGAAGTGCAGCACCTTCGTTTGTGCACCTCCCGAGCAGTGTACCATACCGTGGATATTTTTTCTCAGGTTATCCAAAAGTTTTTTCACAACGGGGGCGTAAGTTCGCGTAGGTGAAAGCACCAGTTTGCCCGCATCAATGGGGCTGCCCTCTACGGCATCGGTCAACTTCAGTCCACCGCTATATACCAACTCCTCGGGTACGCCTGCGTCGTAACTTTCGGGATACTTCTCGGCCAGATACTTGGCAAATACATCATGGCGGGCGCTGGTCAGTCCGTTGCTTCCCATACCACCGTTGTACTCCTTCTCGTAGGTGGCCTGTCCGTAAGAGGCAAGACCCACAATCACGTCACCCGCCTGGATGTTCGCATTGTCAATCACGTCGCTACGCTTCATGCGACAAGTCACTGTGCTATCTACAATGATGGTGCGCACTAGGTCACCCACGTCGGCTGTCTCGCCACCCGTAGCATACACGCCTACACCCATTTCACGAAGTTCGGCCAGCAACTCGTCCGTGCCATTGATGATGGCGCTGATTACCTCACCCGGCACAAGCAGTTTGTTACGTCCGATGGTCGAGCTCACTAGGATGTTGTCCACTGCACCTACGCAAAGCAGGTCGTCGATGTTCATGATGAGTGCATCCTGTGCAATGCCCTTCCACACACTCAGGTCGCCTGTCTCCTTCCAGTAGAGGTAAGCCAATGACGACTTGGTGCCTGCACCGTCGGCATGCATGATGTTGCAATACTCCGGGTCGCCGCCCAAGATGTCAGGGATGATTTTACAGAAAGCTTTCGGGTAGAGACCCTTATCAATGTTCTTGATGGCATTGTGCACATCTTCTTTCGAGGCCGATACGCCACGCATCATGTACCGTTGGTTACTCATGTCTTGATGTATATTTAGTTTGTTTTATACCAGTTTACACACTATAGGGCGCAAAGTTACTTATTTTTTTTCAGAAAAAAGGTTTGTTTCTCGAATTATGCTTTTCTTTGTGTGAGTTTATGTCGTTCGCGATGTTTTGGTATAATAGAGTGAAAGTTTTACTACCTCATAAGATTGTCTATATGTTTAAAATTTAGGAGGTAAAAGAATTGTTGTCCTAAATGGCTAATAAAGAATAAACAACGTTGAAAGTGCCATACTTTCAACGTTGTGCTTGTTGGGCTATATTGATACGAACTGAGCCTATATACCTTAAAACTCCACCTTCGGAGCCTTCTCGCTTCCGGCTTCGGCCTCGAAGTAGGCGCGTTTGTCAAAGCCGAAGATGCTGGCAATGATGTTTTGTGGGAATTTGCGGATGTAGGTGTTGTAGTCGCCCACCACTTCGTTGAAGTTGCGACGCTCCACACTGATGCGGTTTTCTGTCCCTTCCAGTTGGGCTTGCAGTTCCTTGAAGTTCTCATTGGCCTTCAGGTCGGGATAAGCTTCGCTGATGGCCAGCAGTTTGCCCAGTGCGCTGGTCACTTGTCCCTGTGCGGCTTGGTACTCCTTCAGCTTTTCAGGCGTCAAGTCCTCGGCATTCACCGTCAGTTGGGTGGCCTTTGAGCGGGCTTCCATCACGGCTGTCAGGGTGCTTTGCTCATGCTGGGCGTATCCCTTTACGGTGTTCACAAGGTTCGGGATGAGGTCCGAACGGCGTTGATACTGGTTCTCTACATTACTCCAAGCCTTGTTTATGGCTTCTTCTTTCTCTGTCATGGTGTTGTAGCCACAACTGTTGAGGCTCACCAAGGCCACTAAGGCCACCAAAAGTTTGCTGATTGTCTTCATTTGATTTGTGATTTATGATTTGTGATTTATGATTTTTCGTTTTTCACTCTTCACTTCTAAAATCTTCCTCCGGCACCGCCTCCTCCAAAGGAACCTCCACCGAAGGAGCCTCCGAAACTTCCGCCTCCGAAACCGCCGCCATGGAAGGTGCCTCCACGGCCATGTCCGAAGATGAAGGGGCCTCCGAGCGAACCGCCACCGCCAAAACCGGTGTAGTTGTCATCCTCTTCCTGTTCCTGCTTCACCACGGTGTGTCCGCAATATCGGCAGGTATATACCACTTCGTTGGTCTTTATCCCATTCTTGCGCGAAATAAGGCGCGAATTGCTTCGTTGCAATCCGCTCTTCTTGCAGTGTGGGCATTTCGATTGTTGTCGGCTGATGATGGCGCATAGTAGGAAGAATGCGGCAATCAGGATGATGAACCCTGCCAGCATGATGACGAGTCCCTCTTCCTCTTGGTCGGTTTCCGAGGCTTTCCATCCGTCATAGTCGGTCAAGTAGGTGTTTACGGCTCGTATGCCCTCTATCATACCTTCGTTCCATTTTCCTTGCCGGAGTAGTGGAAACATGGTGCGCTCCTGTATGCGTTTGCAGATGGCGTCGGGCAGGTCTCCTTCGATGCCATATCCTGTGACGAATTGCACGCACCGTTCGCCACGCACCAGCAGGATGACAAGGCCGTTGTCGGCCTCCTTTTTGCCCACTCCGTTCTGTTTGCCCAGTTGATAGGCAAACTCGAAGCAGTCGCCACCTTCAATCTCCTCTACGGCGACGACCAACGTCTCGATGCCGGTCTTCTGTTCCAAGTTGTAGAGAATCTGGTCCATCGTGGAGACGGCTTCGTTGGAGAGAATTCCATCGGGGTTGCTGACATAGCGTGTGCGGTCTTGCAGATGCACCATGGGGATTTCGTCCACCGTATATTCCTTGGCCTGCAGGCTGTATGAACTGGCGATGAACGCTATGGTGATGATGAGGCTGATGAACCACTTTTTCATAATCTGTATCTGTTAGGGGACATTGGGGATGTTTGTTTACAGGTTTGTTTGGGGAAGAGAGAAAGTTACCCCATCGTTTCGCGGTAGAAGTCCAGCATCTCCTCAATCTCTGCCCGTGTGGCACTCTGGTTGATGCGGATGTCACCGATTTCGCCCAATAGGGTGAAGTTGATGATGCCCGAAGTGTTCTTCTTGTCGTGAGTCATGAACTGGTAGAGGCGCTCGTAGTGGGTACAGTCAAACTGGAATATTCCGTATGTATCGCGGATAAACTGTACTGTCTGACGCATCTTGTCCTGTGGGAACCCAGTCTTGATACATGACAGGTAGAGTTCGCACACCATACCCCAAGCCACAGCATAGCCGTGCAGGTGCGGGCGGTTCTCTTCAAGGGCCAGACTCTCGAAGGCATGTCCTACGGTATGACCCAGGTTCAATGCTTTGCGTATGCCATGTTCCAAGGGGTCTTGGGTGACAATCTCTTCCTTTATCCGGACGCTTTTGGCCACTAATTCTTGTAAAGCGGGATAATCCACCTGATTCAGGTCGAAGTTCAGCAGTTCGGCCCAATGGGCATTGGTGCTGATTAGTCCGTGCTTGAGCATCTCTGCATATCCAGACACAAGGTTCTGGTAATCGAGAGTACGTAGGAAGTCCGTGTCGATGAGTACTGAACGTGCGGGTGAAAATACTCCCACTTCGTTTTTCAGCCCGTTGAAGTTGATGCCCGTCTTTCCTCCGACTGATGCGTCCACCATGGCCAGTAGGGTAGTGGGTATGTTGATGTAGGCGATGCCCCGTTTGAAGGTAGAGGCGGCAAATCCTCCCAAGTCAGTCACCATGCCTCCTCCGACGTTCAGCATCAGGGAATGGCGTGTGCCACCTTGTTCGCTCAGACATGTCCATACATGAGCCAGGCTTTCCAGTGTCTTGTGGGTATCCGTGGAGCCAATGGTGATATATTCGGCTTGTTGCAAGTAAGGAATATCCTGAATGAGTGGTAGGCAAAGACGGGCGGTACACTCATCGGCCAATATAAAGAGCTTGTCGTATGGGATACTGTCTATAGCTTGTTTAAGACATTTGTCCAAGTTATCCGACAAAATGATTTCTTGTTTGTTCATAATGAAATACTCATTAGAGGTGGCTCTCCGAGGTGCTCACCATTGTTTGTTGATAGTGGAAAATTTTCAAGCCCACTTTATGGGTGGGGCAAAGGTACGAAGAATGGATAAAACAGACAACGTGAAAAGGAAAAAACATTCTGAAAAATATTTCAATCTCGTTATTCTTTCCATATCGCTCAGGTTAATCGGCAAAAATGCTCGTTTAGTCGATTCTACGGGTGAGAAGCCAGGATTTGAGTTAAACCCTTTCGGACAAGAAAAGTCATAGGCCTGTATGTTTCTTTGAAGGGAAATATAGGAAAACTGACAATATATAATTTAAGGTAATTACATTTCAGAATGATGAAAAGGATTCTATTTGGAGTGCTTGTGAGTTTGGCTTTGGCGACAACCGCAATGGCACAGGAGAAAAGCATTGTAGTGTCCGGTATAGTACAGGACAAGGGTACGAATGAACCTGTCATGCAGGCAACAGTCCAGTTGATGACGGTAAAAGATAGCACTTTCGTTACGGGTAGCGTCAGCGATTTGGACGGTAAGTTCCAACTGCCGGCAGTGGCTGTAGGTAACTATTTGATGAAGGTCTCCTATACCGGATATGTACCCGTATGGAAGACCTTGGACCTGAAGAAAAGTACCGATATAGGTGTCGTTGCACTTAGTCAGGATGCAGTCCTGTTGAAGCAGGCTACAGTGACGGCTGAATTGGCTGAAGCTCAGGTGGTCGAGGATACGGTGATGTATAATGCCGGTGCATACCGCGTCCCCCCCGGCTCCATGTTGGAAGAGTTGGTGAAGAAACTTCCCGGGGCAGAGGTTGATAATAATGGAAAGATCACAGTCAACGGTAAGGAGGTGAAGAAAATCATGATGAATGGCAAGGAATTCTTCAGCGGTGATACGGAGACAGCCATGAAGAATGTCCCAGTGGATATGGTCGAAAGGATAAAGGCTTACGACAAGCAGAGCGATCTTGCCCGCGTGACAGGTATCGATGATGGTGAGGAGGAGACAGTCCTTGACCTTACCGTGAAGAAAGGCATGGAGAAGGGATGGTTCGGAAATGCCGACTTGGGGTATGGAACCGAAGACCGCTATGCTGCCCGGGCAATGCTTAACCGTTTCAATGATTCCCAGCAGATGTCTTTGTTGGGAAATGCCAACAATGTAGGTGGTCGTGGCTTCCCCGGTGGCGGTGGCGGCTTCCGTGGCGGTGGTGGTAATGGCGGTGGCCTTCAGGCGAATAAGGATGCCGGTTTCAACTTCGCTTTTGAGAAAGGGAACTTTGAGATGGGAGGAGATGTCCGCTATCGTCATCGTGATACGGATTCCAAATCAAAAAGTGCCAGCGAAACCTTTTTGCAGAGTGGCAGTTCTTTCTCCAACAGTTTGAACAACAGTTTGGGGTGCTCGGAGAATTTCGAGGCGAACTTCCGCTTGGAGTGGGAACCCGATACGATGACCAATATCATCTTCCGTCCCCGCTTTACTTACAATACTTCGGAGAATTGGGCTGAGAATACATCGGCAACGTTCAACGAGGACCCCTATGACTATACCAATGACCCGTTAGGGAATGTGGACAACACTGTATTGTGGGGAGATTCGGCACTGGTGAACACTAACAAGAGCAAGTCTCGGAATGACAGTGAAAGTTGGAATGCCAGTGGCTCGGTACAGGTGAACCGCCGCTTGAACAACGAAGGACGTAATATCACTTTCCGCGGCTCGTATAGCTATAGTGACAGCGACAACAAGTCTCTTTCGGCATCCGATGTGCGTTATGCCTTACAGGATTCTGCCTATTCCCGAAACCGCTATAATCTTACGCCTGGAAAGAATTGGGAATACAGTACACAGATGACTTATAGTGAACCAATCTTCAGGCAGACCTTCCTGCAGTTCAGCTACCGCTTCACTCAGAGCTACAATAAGAGTGACCGCTCGACATACGATTTTAGTGACCTGACAGATTATTATCTCAACGGATTCCCCAATGTGCCGGTGGGATACGAACAGTATCTGGACCTTGAGCAGAGCAAGTTTGCCGAGTATTACAATTATACTCACGAGGCACAGGTCATGTTACGCCTTATCCGCGACAAGTATCAATTTAATGTAGGCTTCACGGTGCTTCCCCAAAAGACAAAGATGAACTATAAGTATTTGGGTACAGATACTACGGTGACCCGCAATGTGCTCAACTTCACTCCTAACGTACGTTTCCGTTACCGCTGGACCAAGCAACATCAGATTGACGTTCGCTACCGTGGTCGTAGCAGCCAGCCCAGTATGACGGACCTTTTGCCCATTACAGATACGACAGACCCGTTGAATATCACCATGGGTAACCCTGGCTTGAAACCTTCGTTCTCTCACACCTTGAATGCGCATTATCGCAACTATATTGTGGAGAGGCAACGTGGTATCTTTGCCATGTTGGGCGGACAGTTGGTCCAGAACAGTGTGAGCAGTATGGTACGTTACAATACCGAAACGGGTGGCCGTGAGACACGTCCGGAGAATATCAATGGCAATTGGAACGTCAATGGTATGTTCGGCTTCAACACCGCTTTGCCAAACAAGAAGTTCACCATCAGCACCGATACCCGATTGGAATATGATAACAGTGTGCAATATTTGGCACAGAATGGCATGGACAGCCGCAAGAATACGACCGGGACAATCAACGTAAGAGAATCGTTGCGCGGAACGTTCCGTAATGATTGGGATAGTGGATGGGGATTGGAAGTCTCTCTCACCGGAAATCTCAATTATCAGCATGCAGAGAATAAGTTGCAACCTGACCGCAATCTGGATACCTACATGTATTCTTATGGAGGTAGCACCAATGTGACTTTCCCTTGGAGTATGACTCTCTCTACTGACATGAGTATGAACAGTCGTCGTGGATATAGTGATGCCAGTATGAATACCAACGAACTTATCTGGAATGCCCAGATTGCCCAGACACTCTTTAACGGTGCAGGAACACTATCGTTGCAGTTCTATGATATCCTGCATGAGCAGAGCAATATCAGCCGTACCATCAATGCCGCCATGCGTCGCGATTCTGAGACAAATGCCATCAACAGTTATTGTATGCTGCATTTCATCTATAAGCTGAATATCTTTGGCGACAATAATCGGAATGCTTTCCGTGGTGGTGAGCGCGGAGGGTTCGGTGGCCCCGGTATGGGTGGCCCCGGTGGTGCCCGTGGCGGTATGGGTGGTCCTGGTGGCGCTCGTGGTGGAATGGGCGGTGGTCGATTCTGATAAAGGATAAAGGGTGAAGGGGAAAGGGTGAAGGGGCGCTTCGCGCGAGGGAATGATGAGCGGGAGGTGGAAGTATGTACCGTCACCCGTTCCTCCTTTATAGTCCGCTCACCGTTCATCCGCTCACCGTTCATCCGCTCACCTCTCACCGCTCATCGCTCACCGTTCTTCCTTTATAGTCCGCTCACCGTTCATCCGTTCACCGCTCACCGCTCACCGTTCACCGCTCACCGCTCACCGTTAAAGGCGAAGCTCCTTCCCCCCTTCATTTGCCATAATTTTCCTCCTCTTTGAGTTTTTTTTCTTCCTTTATTCGGTGAAATGGTGCTATTTTTGCAACGTGAATCAATTTATTAACTTAATAATATCATGCTGCAAATGAAAATTAATAGCAAACTTAGGGGAATTTTCCTCACGACACTTATGGTAAGTGCCATTACGGCTACAGCGGCTATCAAAGTACACACCATCGGTGACTCCACCATGGCAAACTATGATGAAAGCTCTACCGACAAACGTGGCTGGTGTCAGATGCTCCAGCAATTCTTTAATGCAGACGAAGTGGTTATCAACAACCGTGGAAAGAGCGGCGCTTCGTCCAAATCCTTTTATCAGGAGGCAGCCTATTGGAAGACTGTCATAGCTGGAGTGAATGAAGGAGACTACGTTCTTATCCAGTTCGCCCATAACGATGAGAAGAACGGTGGCTTGGATGGCGATACCTTGAA
This sequence comes from Phocaeicola sp., assembly GCA_045545095.1. GTDB lineage: Bacteria > Bacteroidota > Bacteroidia > Bacteroidales > Bacteroidaceae > Phocaeicola_A. Next base: position 73,816 of record JAZQAG010000031.1, read on the forward strand.
GGCTTATACCATTGCACAAGGGGGAGACGCATCAAGTATCGACTATCGTGGAACCACCGCCAATGGTACATTCAAGAAGTTTATCCGTGCATACATTGAAGAAACCAAGGCCAAAGGTGGTAAACCTATTATTGTAACTCCTATCTGTCGTAAGTATTTCAGCGGAAACACCATCCGTCGTAACGGTATGCACGACCTGGGCGATTCATTCAGCATTTTGGGTAGCAGTTCAAAGGGTAGTGTGCCCGAAAGTGACAATACCCATGACTATGCACAAGCTTTGCGTGATGTGGCTGCCGAGTATGAAGATGTGCCTGTCATTGATTTGACTTTGATGACACGTGATCTCTATTTGAGCTACGGTGACAGTTATTGTACGGAGCACCTATTCTGTACTGATGACAGCACTCACCCTGCCAAGATGGGTGCTACGCTCATAGCTCGTCTTTTTGCCCAGGCGATGAAGGAACAAGGTGTATTAGCCGAACATATTATCGTGGGTACAGACATCACCTTCAGCCCCACTATAGGTGACTTCGGAAAGGGATATGCCGGACAGACTGTAACCAAAGAATTCAATGTTTCAGCCTTTGGCTTGAGCAACCAGACTGGTAATTTCACCTTCACTGTATCGGAAGGATTTGAGGTTTCGACTGACAAAAACACTTACGCACAAAGCGTATCTGCCGCATACACGGGCGGAAACCTTATCACGTCAATCTATGTACGTACTACCCTCGAATCTCCCGGAACCCTCAATGGGACATTGACAGCCACCGATGGGAATGTAAGCCGCGAGCTCCCACTGACCATACAATGCATCGATTTGAATGGTGGCGAAGAGGTGTCGCTCTTGTGGCCTCTTACTGCCGATTCCAATCCTGTGGTAACAGGTGCTTGTACAGCTATAGACCAAAGTTGGAGTGGTATGGAGGTTCAGAAATACTCCGCCATCAATGCCAATGCCGTATGGCCGGCCGAAAGTGGACGTGACGCTTCGCACCTGACACAACGCAACGTCATTGTGGGAGGAACCTGGCCTGCCGGTGAAATTGACGAAGTTTCAACACGCTATATCCAATTTGGCATGAAGGCTCCTGCCGAAACTACCATTGATATTGACAAGATAAGTCTTTATGTCGCAGGGGCCGGAGGTAGTGGTATGCGGTGCAAAATCTATTATGCCACTGATGCGGAGTTCTCCAATGCAACTCTGATACAAGAGTTCTCAAGCATGGCGGGCAATACTGTATATGGAGTGGAGAGTACTCCTGTTGTGAGTATTGCTGATGGTGAAAGCATTTATCTGCGTATCTATCCTTGGTACAGCAGCGGGGCCACAGGAAAGACCATCTGTTTAAGCGATGTATATATCCACGGTATGGCCAAAAAGGCTGGAGCAACAGTGGAAAATCAACAGGCCACTATCACTTATGCCTTTGATAAAGGAACAGATGGACAGACTGGAACCTATAGTGAAGGTGCAGAGGAGTGGTTCAAGAACAATTATGTGGAAGTGGCTCAAAACTTGGCCTATGCCGGTGTGAAGAGCGCTGGTGGAGTGACTGGTACTGGATTCCAACCTGCGGTAAGTAACGAAGGAAGTGCCAATGAGGGTAACTGCATTGATTTTGCTATCCAACCTAAAAACGGACTCTATTTTATTCCTACCAAAGTTTCATTCCAAACTACCCGTCATGGAACTGATGGTGGTAAGGTGGATGTGTCGTGGGTAAATGCTGACGGTACTGTCGTCAGTTTGCAGAAAGGCATCTCACCGGCACGTAACAATGCCTCTCCTGCTGTGACAAATGTGTCATGTGATATTGCCGGTGCCCCTGCTTCCGACGGAGAGTGCCGATTGCGCTTGAATCTCTATAGCTTGGGAAACACCAAGCAGGTAAGTTTTGCCAATGTGGTCATCGAGGGAATGGTTAGCGGACAAGTGAAAGATATTCCCCAATATGTCCTGAATGTTTCGCTTGAGGACAATAATGCGGGCAAATTGACAGTGAAGCCCGGTGGGGATATTTTCAGTGAAGGCGACGAAGTGACTCTCTCTGTCGAAGAGAATTTCAGCTATCATTTCAAGGCTTGGGTAGATGCCGAGGGCAAAATTGTTTCGACAGAGAACCCATATACTTTTGCTATCGCTGCAGATACCAAGTTGACAGCCACTTTCGACAAGGCTACCACCTATGCCCTGAATATGAAGGTTGTCGATGATATGGAGAACATATATGGTAATGCTAATTTGGTAACCATTGTCCCTGAAGGTGTTATGGTGGATGGTGTACGTTTCTACGAAGCTGGAACCGACGTGAAATTGACAGTGAATAACAATAAGATTCTCAGTTTCATCGGATGGGAAGATGGTAACACCAATGCCGAGCGCATCATCCGCATGGATGGTGAAAAGAACCTGACGGTCAATTATGCTGCCGCCGACTATATTGTAGCATGGGACCTCTATCAGGATGAACCTAAGAGTGAACGTGCCGCCGACTATAAAAGTAATCCCGAGAATGCAGGCCTGCTCTCATTGCGCAAAGCAGATGGCACCACTTCCGGATGGCTCACACGTGGCGTGAACAACGGTGCCGAAGAGGGCCGTTGGGGTGCCCGTATCTGGAAACTGCGCTCCGAAGGCTGGTACTGGGAAATCTCCTTCTCTACCAAGGGATACAGCAACATCACCTTCTCTAACGGTTTCGGACACTCATACAACACCTATGCTGTAATGAAGGCCGAATACTCTGTAGATGGAACAAACTTCACCGAAGTGGGAACCTACGATATCCCTACACGCGGATGGGTTGACGGCGAGTTTGCCTTGCCTGCCGAGGCAAATAACCAAGACCGTGTATGGATACGCTGGATGCCCGGTTCAGAAGAACTTGTAGGTAACGAAACAGACTATGACGGACTCTCTATCGGTGACATCTTCGTATTGGGTGAGAGCGAACAGGCCAATGATCAGGTTGCTCCCGTACTTGTAGGCAGCAATCCCGAAAACAATGCCACCGGTGTATCTGCCACAGGAAGCATCGTGCTGACCTTCAACGAACGTATCAAGGCTGGAACAGGCACAGCTACACTGAACGGTGAAGCTATTGCACCTGCCGTCAACGGAAAGACCGCCGTATTCCAATACACTGGGTTGGACTACAATGCTGCATACACCTTCGCTTTGCCGGCCGGTGTCATCACCGACCGTAGCGGCAATGCCTACGAAGGTATCACACTGAACTTCACCACCATGGAGCGTACGCAGCCTGCAGCCCGCCTCTATGACGCAGTGGTGGCTGCTGACGGCAGTGGTGACTACCTGACCGTACAGGAGGCCATCGATGCTGCTCCCGAAGGACGTGCCATTCCTTGGCTCATCTTCATCAAGAATGGTGAGTACAAAGGGCATGTGGACATTCCCAAGGCCAAACCTTACCTGCACTTCATTGGTCAGGAACGCGACAAGGTTATCATTACTGACGACAAACTCTGTGGTGGCGACAATGCCCTTCACGTCAGCGTAGGTGCTACTGTTGTGGTAAATTCCAACGATTGCTACTTCGACAACCTTACCCTTGAGAACTCTTGGGGACACGACAAACAAGCCGGTCCGCAGGCATTGGCACTGAACACCAGCGGCGACCGCACCGTGTTCAAGAATGTGGCTATGCTCTCTTATCAGGACACTTGGATCACTCCCTCGACTTCAAACTATCGCGCATACGCTAAAGATTGTTTCATCGAAGGTGCTGTGGATTTCATTTATAACAGTGGAAACATCTATATCGATAACACAACCCTTTATATCAACCGCAAGAGCGGTGGATACATCGTGGCTCCTTCACACGGTGCCGACGTGGAGTGGGGATATGTCTTCATGAACTGCCGCATCACTGCTCCGGGCGTACCTTCTGAGACCGACGTATGGTTGGGCCGCCCCTGGCACAACAGCCCGAAGACTGTCTTCATCAACACCATTGCCGAAGTGACCATTCCTGCCAAGGGTTGGTATCCCACCATGGGCGGTTTGCCCGTACTGTGGGCTGACTACAACACCATGGACGGCAATGGTAACCCTGTTGACCTGAGCCAGCGCGAAGATACCTATTATTATACAGTCAAAGAGACCGGTGAAAAAGTATATGGAAAGGCCAAAAACTACCTGACAGCCGAAGAGGCTGCCCAGTACACCGTGAAGAATGTGTTGAGCGGAAGCGACAACTGGCAGCCGAATGTCATCACTGAATCATGTGCTGCACCCGTAGCCACTTTGAGCGATGACAAAACTGCTCTCTCATGGGAAGCCGTACCTTATGCCATCTGCTACGTTGTGGTGAAGAACGGTACGGAGGTAAGTTTCACTACCGAAACAAGCATGGCTGCTGAAGCCGGAGCTGACTACGTAGTCTATGCCGCCAACGAGCAGGGTGGACTCAGTGTCGGATGCAATCCCAATGCACAAGGTATCCAGAATGCAGTGCTCACCAACGCGCAGGTCGTAGCCATTTATACAGTTGGCGGTATGCAGGTGAGAGAGTTGCAGAAGGGTCTTAACATCGTAAAGATGCAGGATGCCAATGGCAACGTGTTCATTCAGAAAGTGATGAAATAATGAAAAACCGAACCATCCTTCTTGATGAGGGATGTCCGTGATGAGAATCCGCCCCATTTGCAGGTAAGGCAAATGGGGCGAATTGTTTATTGATGCTGTCCTTTGTATTCAGAGGGTGAAAGCCCGGTAGATGCTTTGAAGCAACGGCTGAAATATTTCGGGTCTGCAAAACCGCATTGGAAAGCCACTTCGGCTATTGTCAGTTCTTTTTCATCAAGCAGTTGGAATGCTTTCTTTAATCGTGCTTCGCGTAAAAAGTCCAGAGGGGTGATGCCAAGGATTGATTTCATTTTGCGGTTCAGGCCGGACCGGCTGGTGGCAGCCGCTTCTGCCATATCGCTGATGTTGATGTCCGGGTTGCTGATGTTGGCCTCTACAAAATCCATGACTCGACGCATGAACAGGTCGTCCTCCTCGCTGATTTTAGGGGCGGATTGGGATGGGACAGGATGGGCTTCATGTTCTTCAGGCCTGTTCAGTAGGGCGAGATATGCTTCCAGCGTTTCCCGTTGTTTGCGGTTGATGCGTCTTATATATATAATAGTATAGGTGATACTGCCTGTCACCATGATGAAAATCAGGATATAGAGCAGGGTGGCCCATCCCGTCTCCCAGAAAGTGGGGGTGACGATAATGGTTATGGAGCGTGTATTCTCGGACCAAAGCCCATCGGAGTTGGTTGACCGGATACTCAAAGTGTAGCTTCCCGGTTTCAGGTCAAGGAATGTTGCTGAACGGGTGGATTGCACATGGTTCCATTCCGATTTGTTTCCCTCATAATCCAACCTGAACGCATATTGGAGATGTCGTGCATCGGTATAGTCCAACGCGGCATAATGTATGGTCAGATTCCGTTCCTTGGACGACAATGTCAGCGTGTCAATAAGTGGCGAGATGGTCTCAATCCCCTTGTTCTGTATATCCGCTCCTGTAATTACGATGGGGGGCGAATAGCTGCTTTTGCGGAGTCTGTCGGCCTTTAACGCAAAAGCACCGTCGTGCAGACCGAACAGCCATCTCCCGTCTGGAAGCTGTATTGGATGGGCCTCCGAGAAACGGCATTCCCGCATCAGGAAGTTACCGTCATAGTGTTCCCCTTGGCCAGTATCGGGATCCAACAGGCATAGTTGGTTCCCACAGACCACCCACAGCCGGTTTCCTGTGACAGCCATGGATAGGATGACATCGGATGGAAGCCCATTTTTGGTGTTGTAGTGCTTGAACCGGAGTGTGTCGGCCAGCAGGTCTTGGGTGATGAGCTTGTTGACTCCTCCACTCTCGGTGCTGATGAACAACTCCCCTTTGCTGTTTTCCGCGATGTCCATAGTGGCGCTGCAGCTCAGCCCGTCGGATATTCCGTGTTGTGCCGTGTGGCGGTGAAACTTGATTCTTCCTAAATCCCTTTCGCGTATATCGGCCGTCAGTAATCCCACAGTTGTTGCTGCCATCAATATCGAATCGTTGGTGATGTGTATGAATCTCACTTTCGGACTTTCGTTGATGGGATATCCTTTCAGCCCGTTTCCCGCATGGATAAAGTGGGCATCAGGTTGCTCCGGGGTTTCCAGACAGTTTATGCCGCCTCCCAATGTGGCTATCCACAATCGTCCGTAGGAATCTTCTTTGATGTCATAGACATGACTGTGGCTCAGCGCGCTGGCTGCGTTTGATGGAGAGTCATTCTCTCCTCCCCAATGACTGATGTCAAAAGTTCCGTTTCCCTTTTCTCGTAAACGGATGATACCGCCGGGCTTGGCTCCCAACCAATAGTCTCCGTTCAGGCTTTGGGTGATGCAATATATTGGATGGTTGAAAGAAACATACCTTTGGTGCAGTCTGCCATCGCTTCCCAGATAGCCCAACAACTTGTTGCCGGAATCGTAGAGGCGTACGGTCGCATCATCCCGTCCGGTCACCCAATAGCGGTCTTTCTTGTCGGTAAAGATGCTGCGCACATGAGTCTCGTTTTCTTGCTCCAACGTTTCAATCGGATTATCGTGGAAACAGAGTTTGTAGATACCTTCTGAAGATAACAGCCACAGGTTCCCCTGTGTGTCGGGGTATGCAAATCGTGGCGTCTCTATTGGTATCTCCAACGGATACGGCTTATTCCCAAGGTCCTGTCGTGTCCCCTTTTTCCAATAGAGATTCCCCTCCGTGTCGAGTGTCCAGAATGTCCCGAACCTGTCTTCGTATGTCAGCTTTGAATCTTTCTGGTTTTGGATGGAGAATCCCCGGTTGTTCCTCAACAGCTTGTCATCCATCTGTTGTTGCTCTTCGGCGGGAATGTCCCGATAGCAGTAACTTCTCAAGTCGAAGAGGTAGTATCCGTCATCGTTCTTGCAGCAGATATCACCCTCTGTTATCAGCCAGATGTTGCGTATGCGGTTATTGGTCATGCTGCATCCATCTCCCGGCTCCACTTTGAAACATTTGAATTCGTATCCGTCGTATCGGTTCAGACCGTTCCAGGTAGCAAACCATAACATGCCTTTGTGGTCTTGCAGGATTTGGGTCACTCTCCAGTGGGAAAGACCGCAGTTTTCATCGTAGCGGATCACTTTGCACACAGGAGCAGCCTGCATCGTCAGGTACAGGCACAGGTAACATATAAGTATGGATAACCGATAGGGGGATTGGGACAGTTTTTTTCTCATGGGATGTTTCGGAAACAATTGTTCTGCCCACAAAAATACGACCATTCCTTTTCCCTACCAAACTTTTCCTGCAAATTTCTTTTCCTTTTATCTTTCTAATCACATAAAATCGTGTATCTTTGTGCGCGTTACCATGAATAATAGACAAATAAGATATTCGATTATGAAGAAAAACAACCTGTTTATGAGTGGTCTGTTGTTGGCTGTTGCCGCAATGGGTCAGGCACAGGCTCCCACAGAGTGGCCTGTTGTGGAAACTGAAGCGCGCCCTGCAGCCCGTTGGTGGTGGTTGGGCAGTGCCGTAGATAAAGAAGGATTGACCCACAACCTCGAAGCTTATGCAGAGAAGGGTATGGGCACTGTGGAGATTACCCCCATCTATGGAGTGATTGGCAACGAGGCTAATGATATCGACTACCTGACTCCGAAGTGGATGGAAATGCTGAACCATACGATGAGTGAAGCAGAGCGGTTGGGAATGAACATCGATATGAACAACGGTACAGGATGGCCTTTCGGTGGCCCCGAGGTGAGCATCGAGGATGCCGCCACACGTGCCTTGTTCCAGACCTATACCTTGCCGGGTGGTCAGGCGTTGGACGAGCCTGTGGTGATGAAAGACCGCAAGCAGAAGGATGTGGCCCGCTTGGGCTGCCTCATGGCCTATGGCCCCAATGGCAAGACGGTGAACCTGACCAAAAAGGTGGCGGCTGACGGCAAACTTGCTTGGACGGCTCCGGCTGGCGGCGAGTGGACCCTCATAGCCCAGTTCACCGGCAAGACTCTGCAGAAGGTGAAGCGTGCCGCTCCCGGTGGAGAGGGATATGTGATGGACCATCTCGACAAGGGTGCTGTGAAACGTTATTTGGCCAAGTTCGACAAGGCTTTCAAGGCGAATGGCCTGAAGCAGATACCCAACAACTTCTTCAACGACTCTTATGAGGTGTATGGTGCCGATTGGACTCCCACGCTGCTCAAGGAGTTTGCCAAGCGCCGGGGGTATCGTCTGGAAGACCACTTCCCTGAGTTCCTCGACGAAGCCAGGGGTGCTGCCCGCACCGATGCTACGGCTCGCATTGTCAGCGACTACCGCGAGACAATGGGCGAACTGCTCTACGAGAACTTCACCCGCCAGTGGACCGAGTGGGCGCACAAGCATGGCAGTCAGACCCGTAATCAGGCACACGGTTCGCCCGGTAACCTTATCGACCTCTATGCTACTGTAGATGTGCCCGAGTGCGAAGGTTTCGGACTCTCCAACTTCGGCATCAAGGGACTCCGTCAGGACACCCTCACCCGCAAGAACGATTCCGATATGTCCATGCTCAAATATGCCTCTTCGGGTGCCCACCTTACCGGCAAGCCGCTCGTCTCTTCCGAGACCTTCACTTGGCTTACCGACCACTTCCGCACCTCACTCTCGCAGTGCAAGCCTGATATCGACCTGATGTTCCTCTCCGGAGTGAACCACACCTTCTTCCACGGAGCCACCTACACACCGAAGGGCGAAGCCTGGCCGGGATGGAAATTCTATGCCTCGGTGGATATGACTCCCACCAACAGCATCTGGCGCGATGCCGGAGCCTTCTTCGACTATATCAGCCGTTGCCAGTCGTTCCTGCAGATGGGACAGCCCGACAATGATTTCCTCGTCTATCTGCCTGTCTATGACATGTGGAACGAACAACCCGGACGTATGCTCTCTTTCGACATCCATGGTATGCACAAGCGTGCCCCCAAGTTCATCGAAACGGTGAACAGCATCATGTCTGCCGGTTACGATGTGGATTACATCAGCGATAACTACATCCGCTCAACCCGTTGTGAGGGTGGTATGCTGAAGACCGTGGGCGGCACCAGATACAAGGCCATCATCATCCCTGCTGTGAAGCGTATGCCGGCCGACATCCTGCAGAAACTCATCACGTTGGCCGAACAGGGTGCCGAGATTGTTTTCGTAGGCAACTATCCCGAGAGCGTGCCCGGATACAGCAACCTGGCCAAGCGTACGGCACAGTTCGACAAACTGTTGGCCCGTCTGCCCAAAGCCGACTTCGGCAAGGTAGAGAAGCAGGCCCTGAAGAAAGGTCAGATTATCACCGGTAATGACTATGCACAGACCCTTGCCGCTACGGGAGTTGCCAACGAAATGATGAAATCACAGTATGGTCTCCAGTACATCCGTCGTACCAATGCCGAGGGACATCACTACTTCATCTCCTCACTCCAGCCCAAGGGCGTGGATGGCTGGATAGACCTGGCCGTACCAGTGAAGAGTGCCCTTATCTTTGACCCTATGACCGGCAAAGTGGGCAAGGCCGAAGTGAATGGAAAGAGTGTGCGCCTGCAGCTGGCGTCGGGTGAGAGTGTCATCCTGAAAGTCTTTGCCGACAAGGAGGTGGAGGCCGATGCATGGGCTTACTACGCACCGCAACCTGTCAGCCTGAGCATCGATGGCGGTTGGACACTCAGTTTCCCTGAGAGCGAACCGGCCATCAGCGGAACCTACGCTATCGGAACGCTCGGCTCATGGACAGAGCAGGACATCCCGAATGCGACAGTAAACATGGGTGCCGGTCTCTATCGTGTAGAGTTCGACCTGCCGGCTATGCCTGCTGCCGAGTGGCAACTCGACCTTGGCGATGTGCGCGAGAGTGCCCGCATCCGCATCAACGGACAGGAGGTGGCAACCCTGTTTGCCGTGCCGTTCCGCACCTTGGTAGGCCAGTATCTGAAACCCGGCAAGAATGTGCTGGAGGTGGAGGTGACCAATCTGCCGGCCAACCGCATTGCCGAGTATGACCGTCAGGGTATCAAGTGGCGCAAGTTCAAGGATATCAATGTGGTGGGTATCAACTACAAGAAGGGCGGCTACGGCCAGTGGCACACTATGCCCAGCGGATTGCTTGGCCCTGTGAAGCTGGTTCCAATGAAATAAGAGTATAACTGAATAATACCCCACGGAAGATACGGATTCGTGTCATCCGTGGGCTAAAAAAGAAGTATGAAAAAGACTCGCACCATCTATATCCTCTTTGCCCTTGCATTATTGGGCTTGTTGGCTTTCTTCGGCTGGAAATATATCGAGACAAAGAAGGATGCTTTATCCTCTTTGCCGTTGTTAAAAATCACTTTGCCCGATGATGCCCCGCCGTTGGAGCGCGACAAGTGGATGTCCAACTGTAATGTGAGGCTCTATGTTGATGGTGGTGAGTCTGTCTATAACTCTACGTATGCCGAGATTGAGGGGCGCGGCCATTCCACTTTCGCCCAACCCAAGAAACCTTTCAATCTGAAGCTGGACAAGAAAGAGTCCCTGTTGGGGATGCCTGCCCGTGAGCGTTGGGTATTGTTGGCCTGTTTTTTCGACCATGCCCTGATGCGTAATGCCTTGGGACAGGCTGTTGCCCGTCAGACTTCGTTGGCTCCCACCACATCGGAGGGACGCTTTGTCCGTCTGGTCATCAATGAAGAGGAGATAGGGGTGTATTACCTTTGCGAGAATGTGCGCGATGTCATGGAAGAGGCAACGACGCTCCTGCTCGAGTTTGATACCTATGCCATCAGCGAGGACAAAACGGTGTTCCGGACCTCTCTTGACAGCCTGCCCGTATCTGTACGGAAACCCAAAAAGCTGATTGCCAGTGCCCGTAAACGTATCACGGCTCAGATTGATACGATGGAGAGTTCGCCGGTCGAGAATGTGGATTTCGATACTTTTGCAGACTATTTCCTGGTACAGGAACTTTGTCAGAACGGAGAACTTAATGGACCACGCAGTTGTTATATGCACATCCTTCCAGATGGGCGTATGGCTGCTGGGCCGGTATGGGATTTCGATTTGGCCTTCATCCCTGTAGGTGTCGATCAGGGCAACGACCTTCGCCCTTTGCGTAAGGCCGGTATGCCCGATGTTCGTCTGCTTACTGCCGATTCACTCTACAATGCTCGCTCTTTGTGGTACGGCCGCTTGTTGCAGGATTCCTCTTTCGTGGCCCATGTGAAGAGCCGTTGGCAACTACTCAAACCCCGTTTTGAAGGGCTGACAGCCCATATGGATAGTCTGGACAATCTGATTCGTCCTTTTGCCATAGCCGACCAGCAGAAGTGGAACAGCCTTGAACCGGCCCGTTTCGACACTTGTACCACCTATCCTTCGGCTTTTGAAACGTTGAAGACCACCTATCTCACCCGTATTGTCAAGCTCGACAGTCTGGTAAATAGCTTGGAATAGCAGGTTGCAGATTACTTGCCTGCGGTGTGAGCGGATGGGCGATTTGGCGGGTTTGCCATCTGGGGAGCATCGTGAAAATAGGTTTGTGAAAATAAGATTGATGAAAAAGAACTTTCTGATTGTTTTAGGTACTCTATCCTTGGTGTTAGGTCTGTTGGGTATAGCCCTTCCTTTGCTTCCCACCACTCCCTTCCTGTTGCTTTCTGCCACCTGTTATTTTCATGGGTCGGACCGCCTTTATCGTTGGCTCATGTCCCATCCCACGTTAGGCCCCTATATCCATAGCTTCCGTGAAGACAAGGCCATCCCCCTCCGTGTCAAGGTCGTGTCAGTCACCATGGTATGGGTCACTTTGCTCTATTGCATCTTCTTTGTAGTCGATCCGCTTTGGCTACGCATCCTCCTCTTCCTGCTTGCCATCGGCATCAGTTGGCATATCCTTTCCTATAAGACCCGTCGGGCATGAGAGGAGAAAGTGAAAAATGCGCCTTGCTTTTTCTCAAATGCGCCTTGCATTTTTCAAAAAGCAAGGCGCATTTGTACCAAGTGCGAGCCGCATTTTGGAAAATGCAAGGCGCATTTTCTCATATGAAGTGGATTCGTGATAATTGTATTGAACTGAATAAGATAAGAAATCAATGACGAAGAAAAGACTGTTTTTTGACATGGATGGTGTGTTGGTCGATTTCCAGAGTGGTATCGACAAGTTAAGTGAAGACACAAGGCGCGAGTATGAGGGACGACTCGACGAAGTACCTGGCATCTTCTCGTTGATGGACCCTATACCTGGAGCCATCGAAGCGGCACATCGCCTGCAAGAGCATTATGACGTGTACATCCTTTCCACAGCTCCTTGGAAGAACCCCACTGCAGCGAGCGACAAAGTGGCATGGGTGACGAAGTACTTGGACGACGTGTTCCACAAACGCATGATCATCACCCATTGCAAGAACTTGTGCAAAGGTGATTATCTCATCGATGACCGTGGCAAGAACGGAACGAGTGAGTTTGAGGGCGAATGGATACACTTCGGGTCAGAGTGTTTCCCTGATTGGGAAAGTGTGTTGGACTATCTTCTATCACCAGATCAGTTTTAAAAATCATTCGGGAAGAAGGGTGTGACGGGTAGCCCTTCGGAGTTTGTCAGGTTGGGGATGGCCGTTTCGTGCCAACCTAAGCGGACTTGGGTCGGTTTAAAGAACCCATAGACTCGCACTTGGTTTTTGCTGATGATTTCGGCCAGCGCCGGACGGAAATCGTTCTTGTCCGAAGCCAGTTCGAACCAACTGAGCAACTTCCCGTCGCTTGTCTTCAATCCTTCACCACAGTGGTCAAAGGTGATGATGATTTCTTGTTCACGCTTTTCCCAACTCTTGACGCGTGGTCCCGACCACAGGATGGAGTCGCGTCCATAGCTCTTGGCCAATGCCACGCGGGCCAGTCGGGCACCCACTTCCCATTTGTACGAAGGGTGGATGTCGCGCAAGTCATCCACCAGGTCATTCACAACAATGTATTCGCTGTTTGGTATCAGCTCCTTGGCATTTATCTGGCTCTGGCGGAACAGAGGCAATGTTTCGGCCGTGACGGGGCCTTTGGCATTGCGGTGCATACGGTCGGAATAGATGTGTGAAGCCAGCAGTACGTAGTAGAAGGGGGCTTCGGGAAGTCCGAAGTCCTGTCGCCACCGCTCGGTCATCAGTTGGAATTTGCGGGCATAGTCCCGGTCATCGATAGCGCAATTGTTCTCGCCCTGATACCACAGGAATCCCTTGATACCGTAAGGGATAATGGGACGGAGCAACCTGTTGTACATGTCGCCCGGACGTACTCCCTGTATCATACCGTTGTTCTCTTTCAGTATGTCGGCATATAGGGAGAAGGGGGCATTATCGTAGGCCTCTTTAGGAGTCCAAGCTTCGATGCGTGTGCCTCCTACAGCAGTGGTGATGATGCCTACGGGTACATCCAACTCCTCCTGTATCCTCTTTCCGAAGAAATAGCCTGCGGCCGATACATTGGGCAGACTCTCACCATCGGCCACCCGCCAACTGCTCTTTCCCCGTCGGCCGGGAAGGAATACGCGAATCATCTCATTGGCAGGCTTTTTCAGCTCCTCAGCAGCCAAATCGCTTCCTTTCTTGGGCGGGGCAAATTGGGGGAGCAACCTCATGCGGTACTCCATGTTCGACTGTCCGGCACAAAGCCATACTTCACCGATGGCAACATTGTTGAGTACGATGGTCGTATCTTTTGCCTGGATGGTCAGTGTGTGTGATGTTTTGTCGGCAGTCATGGCCGGAAGCATCACTTTCCATTTCCCCTCGTTGTCAGCTCGGGTAGTCAGTTTCCGTTTGTCAAAGGTCACTTTCACCCGTTCACCGGGCACGGCTGTTCCCCACACGGGTACGGGCTGTCCCTGTTGCAACACCATGTGCGATGACAGAACGTCGGGAATAGAGAAGCGTATTTGTCCTTTTACTTGTGCTTGGCAGACAGGCCATAAGGCAATTCCTAAAAAGAGGGTCAATAACAATTTCTTCATGATAGTTCAGATAAGTAAGATGGTGCAAATATAGTGACATTTTGCAAAAAACGGAGTAATCCCTGAAACAAAATGCCTTCTCTCTTTGTCGTACCTCTATCGATAGAACCCACTTTAAGAATGTGTTTATGGAAAAGAAAAGACTGACCGCAGCCAACGGACGTCCCGTGGCAGACAATCAAAACATCCAGACAGTGGGCCCGCGTGGGCCTGTCACCCTGCAAGATCCTTGGTTCTTGGAAAAACTGGCACACTTCGACCGCGAGGTGATTCCCGAACGGCGTATGCACGCCAAGGGTTCGGGAGCATACGGCACCTTTACGGTGACGCATGACATCACGCGCTATACCCGTGCCTCCATCTTCAGCGAAGTGGGCAAGCAGACGGAGTGCTTCGTGCGCTTTTCTACCGTAGCTGGCGAGCGCGGAGCGGCCGATGCCGAGCGCGATATCCGTGGCTTTGCCATGAAGTTCTATACCGAGACGGGCAATTGGGACTTGGTGGGCAACAATACGCCCGTCTTCTTCCTGCGCGACCCATTGAAGTTTCCCGACCTGAACCATGCCATCAAGCGCGACCCGCGTACCAACATGCGCAGTGCGTCCAACAACTGGGATTTCTGGACCTCCTTGCCCGAAGCGCTGCATCAGGTGACCATCACCATGAGTCCGCGCGGCATTCCCCGTTCGTACCGCCACATGCACGGATTCGGAAGCCATACCTACAGTTTTATCAATCGCGACAATGTACGCACCTGGGTGAAGTTCCACCTGCGCACCTTGCAGGGCATTGAGTGCCTGACCGATGAGGAGGCTGAGGCCATCATTGCTAAAGACCGTGAGTCGCACCAGCGCGACCTCTACGAGAGCATCGAGCGTGGCGATTATCCCCGTTGGCTTTTCCAAGTGCAACTGATGACCGAGGAGCAGGCCGACCATTACCGCATCAATCCCTTTGACCTGACGAAGGTGTGGCCGCATGGAGACTTCCCCCTGCACGATGTAGGCATCTTGGAGCTGAACCGCAATCCCGAAAACTATTTTGCAGAGGTGGAGCAGGCGGCTTTCAATCCCATCAACACCATCGATGGCATCGGTTTCTCGCCCGACAAGATGCTGCAAGGCCGTCTCTTCTCCTATGGCGATGCCCAGCGTTATAGGCTCGGTGTCAACTTGGAGCAGATTCCCGTGAACCGTCCGCGCTGTCCTTTCCATGCCTATCATCGCGACGGAGCCATGCGGGTGGACGGCAACTACGGAAGCACCATCGGCTACGAGCCGAACAGCTTCGG
The DNA here is from genome assembly GCA_045545095.1 of Phocaeicola sp. Taxonomy (GTDB): domain Bacteria; phylum Bacteroidota; class Bacteroidia; order Bacteroidales; family Bacteroidaceae; genus Phocaeicola_A. The sequence continues at coordinate 89,164 of JAZQAG010000031.1, forward strand.
TGAGTGGAAGGACAGTCCCGAGATGAAAGAACCACCCTTGAAGGTAAGTGGCGCGGTGTACAACTACAACGAGCGTGAGTACGACGACGATTATTACAGCCAACCCGGTGACCTTTTCCGCCTGATGCCGCCCGAGGAGCAACAACTCCTGTTCGAAAATACCGCCCGTGCCATGGGCGATGCCCACCTCTTCATCAAGCAACGCCACGTGCGCAATTGCCATCGGGCCGACCCCCGCTATGGCGAAGGCGTGGCACGTGCTTTGGGTATCGACTTGGTGGAGGCGTTGAAGGAATGAAAAATGGGGGCTATTTCTTTTGAAAAGAAGAATTTCCCCAAATTCTATAGTCTCAATATTGGAGTTTGCTGAATTTTATATATCTTTGCTTCGGATAAAATAAAATCAATCAAAATGAGTCCTAAGTTCAGACAAGAAGATGGCTTTGTCTTTAAGATTTTTTCTAATGAGGAAGAGCGGATGCATATTCATGTGGTAAAAGCTGAGAATGAGGCAAAGTATTGGCTTGAGCCACAAATTGAACTTGCTGAGAACTTTGGATTTACGAGTAAGGAACTGAAGAAAATAACAAAAATGGTAGTGGACTATGGAGACGATTTCAAAAGACTTTATGCAGAACACATCGGTCGCCGTATTGATGATTAATTCGCAAGGGATGATGCTGTCTGTCCAAGGGCAGGATTATTTTGTTTCGTACAACCGTGTTCCTTGGTTGCGCGATGCACGGGTCAGCAGTGTGTTGAATGTGCAGATGTGTGGCCGTAATGCCATTGAATGGCCAGAATTGGATGTTGACCTTGAGATAGATAGTTTGAAACATCCCGAGCGTTATCCTCTGATTATGAAACGGAATATGTTGGATGTGGTCAATTGACCACATCCTTTTTTTATTCTTACTTCTTCTTCCCAAACAATCTGAATCGTATCTGGCTCTTCACCGTCAGTTGGTGGTCAAGGTGGTGGCGGAAAGGCTTCTCCCAAGCACGGCGGGCGGCATACTCTATGCCGAAAGACAAACCTGTGAGAAGACGGAAATGTACCTTTACCTTCACTCCGGCCGACCAGTGTCGGAAGGTGAAGTCTTCATTCCACGGCGCAGGAATATCAGGGTCGGAGGTATAGGTAACGCCCGTTTCGGGGTCGTAACTGTAAGTCCAATAGTCATCCACCCAATGACTCCATCGTTTCCATGCCATGGTAGGGCCGGCACTCAGTGTCAGGCGCTTGATATTCCACGAATGTAAAAGATCTATCTGATGGACAATGCAGTTTTCTCTTGTGTCATCTCCACATCCAATTTCATCGAGGGATGCACCGACCGACCATCCCAGCGATACCATATGGTTGTCGTGGTAGGCATACTCAAAACCCACTCCCAATCCTGTAAAGAAAGTTGCTCCACCCGTTCCTGCATAAGTGTCGGCTTGTGGCACATACGTCCAGTGATGGGTGTAAGCATTGCCGAATATCAAAAGGTTGAAGTCACCCTTATAGATGTTGTAGTCCGAGGAATTCGGTATAAACCTTAAAGCAGGTCGGTTGCGGTTGCGCAAGGCTCGTTCCTTTATGGTCATTCGTGTCTCTGCGCTGTCCAGTTGATGGTGTATATATTTTTCCTTATTTTTCGATAGGAACCACAATGCTGGTCGGTTTCGGTTGAGTGCAGCCCGTTCCTTCATGGTCATCTGTGCCTCTGCGGCAATCGGAAGCAAGCAGAACAGCCCTAAAACAAGGCAAAACCTGCCGATAACGTTCCTCTGCAAAATCTTCTTCAACGCTTTCATGGTCGTATCGTTTAGTAAACCGTCACAAATGTAGGCAATAATATCCTGTTGGAAAAAGATTTACGTGGGAATCTTTGTGCTTTAACAATTGGCTTTAGGAATACAATACAGAACTTTGTGGTATGAGAAGTTTTCCGGATGGCGGTAAACCCGAATAAGAGGTTCTGTACTTCTTGCGAACACACTTAACAGCGACTCAGTACTTCCCAAGGAGTACTCGAGTATCGCCTAAGGAGTACCGCAGTACCGCTTAGAAGGTACTCGAGTATTTCTTAAGAAGTACTGGCTTTTGACTGCAGTGTACTGAAATAAGTTGACGGGTTAAACTTAGAATCCTATATAGGTTTACACTGGAAATATTTATTCCTATGTGAGTTTACGCTTTGCAAAGATAATCCAAAATAGGTTTACATTCCAAACGAAATCTCAAGAAA
>JAZQAG010000032.1:0-4401 GCA_045545095.1 Phocaeicola sp.
ATTGAAGGAGATAATGGCAGAATATAATCCTAACTACACAGCCGAGGACTTGTTAGCGTTATACTCATTTACAGGTGGCGTAGCAAAGTATGTTCAGTTGCTCGTTGATGCGGGAGCGACAACCAAGACAAAGATGCTTAATCATATCATCAAGGCAGACTCAGTGTTCTTGGGCGAAGGCAAGGCTATACTTATCGAGGAGTTTGGCAAGGACTACGGAGTCTATTTCTCTATTCTCTCGGCCATTGCTCGCGGCAAGACATTACGCTCTGAGATTGAGCAGATTGTCGGCAGAGAGATTGGTGGCTATCTCACGAAATTGGAGAAGGAGTATGAGGTAATTACCAAAAACCAACCTATATTCGAGAAGAGTTCTACAAAGAATGTTCGTTATACGATTGAGGACAACTTTTTCACCTTCTGGTTCCGCTTCATATACAAGTACAACTATATGCTTGAAATCGAGAACTACGATGCTGTAAAGACCATCATCAACCGCGATTACGAGACTTTCAGCGGCAAGATGCTCGAACGCTACTTCAAGCGTGTACTTGTGGAGAGCAAAGCATACACACGCATCGGCAGTTGGTGGGATCGAAAGGGTGAGAATGGGATTGACATTGTTGCCGAGAACGAATTGAACGACGAAGCAGTATTCATTGAGGTAAAGAGAAAAGAAGATAACTTCGATGCTATTGCTCTTAATGATAAAGTGGATGTATTTACTCGCGCCACAGGCAAGTTTAAGGACTACGATGTATCGCAAAAAGGCTTGTCGATGACCGATATGTAACAATGAAATATAGCAAAAGGGATATAATAGAGTATATTATTGCCTTGGTAAACGAATTTTCCAAGCGATATGGCTTGACTGAAAAACAAGCCTACCGTTATATTCGCATACATAAGGGCATTGCTTTCATTGTAGAGCATTATGATATAATGCACACTCTCAGTTTTGAGGATGCTGTAGTTGGAGTTGCTTGATTTTGTAGAAAATCAGGAGGAATTTTATGATTCTAAACTGTGAGTATAGGATAAAACGGCAAAAATAACCGATAGCGTCATTGAGACAATGAACGAACTATGTTCTTGTGTTTGAGGATAAGCAACAGGACAAGTTGCAGGACAAGGTTATGTGGACACTTTCAATGAATATACAAAAGAGAATATTGCACGTTCGAAGGTGCTGAAACCACTACCTCGACCTGCAAGCGACATCTATCTGTCTGGCTCAGGTCAACGGATGCGTAGCGAGATTTTCGACAACCTCCGATGGCTCAGCATAGATTTCGACATACCTACAGCAGGCAATCATACCGTTAAAGTTGTTATGATAGACCCGGAAATCGTAGTTGAAAAATTAGTCATTAATCCTGATAATGAACATCCATCCTATCACGGCAAAGAATAAACAATTATGAAGAAACTATTTATCACATTACAATTCGCGCTTGCACTAACTTGCGCTTATGCACAAAAAGTATATACCCTCCAAGATTGGAACATAAAGGATTATGAACCAGGCAAGGAGTTACGTCTGAATGTCAGCGAATACAAGATTGACGACAAGAATCCACTCTTCTATCAAGATATGCAGAAAGAGTGGCGATTGAAGGCGGAGGTGAAATGCGGAACTTTGGGCACGGAACAGGTCTTTGTCTGCAAAGAGGGGAAAGGCAGTTTTCTGATAGGAAAGAATTCGCTAACAGGCGACATTTCCCTCGGTTTTGACAATACGGCTCAACGTTTCTTCGTGGAAGTTATTGACAAGAATGAGCAAGGCCATCGTCTCTGGGCTGGTAATAAGGTGGTCAAGGACCGCTGGTACACACTGGAAGCTAAGGCTACATACGATACGAAGAAAAAGCAATCGGTACTTTCGCTGAACGTTGACGGACAAACAGAAACACTCACTTATCCTGGGAAGGCATTGCGGCATAATGCCTCAAATTGGGTTGTGGGCCACGGATTCCCTGGTGGTTTCCCCAATGCGCTACAGGTACGCGAAGGCGCTATCCGCAACCTTGAAATCTCAGGTTCTCCACTTGAACGTGTGGAAGGACAGAATCCCCTGTTTACAGACAGATTCACCGCCGATCCGGCTTTTACCATAGTAGGCAACACGGTCTATGCCTACGTAGGTGAAGATGCCACAGGAGTTGGAGGATGGTTCTATATGCCTCGTTGGTTCTGCTATTCAAGCACAGACATGATTCACTGGAAGTCACACGGTCCCGTCCTCTATGCTGCTGATTTCCCCTATGCCCAGCCTGGTGGCTCGTGGGCCGGTCAGGTGGTAGAGGCAAATGGCAAGTTCTATTATTATGTGACACTTGACCGCAAGGATAATCGTCAGCACACAATTGACGTAGCAGTCAGCGATTTGCCAACAGGCCCTTTCAAACCGGCACGTGCGGATGGCACACCTCTTATCACCGATGATATGACGCCCGACTCACATCGTGGCAATGCAGATATTGACCCGACTGTTCTTATTGATGATGACGGAACTCCTTGGATGGCCTGGGGCAATGGTGACTGCTACATGGTTCGCCTGAAAAAGAACATGATTGAACTAGATGGAGAAATCAAGAAGGTGCCATTGCGCAACTATTCCGAAGGACCTTGGCTCTTCAAACGTGGCAATCTTTATTATAATGTATATGCAAGTGATGCACCAGGCGTACAGACAGAGCAGATGGCATATTCGTATGCCACAAGCATCGAAGGTCCTTGGACATACGGCGGGTTTGTAAGTACATCGGCCAATTATGGATTCACCATTCATCCTTCTGTCATTCAGTTCAAGAACCAGTGGTACTACATCTATCATGACGGTTCATACATGCAGAACGGGGAACCTGGTGGACAATGTCGTCGAAGTGTTTGTGCGGAATATCTTTATTTCGATAAGGATGGAAAGATTAAGTTCGTTCCTCTTACCCAAGAGGGTTTAAGTGAAAAGAAAGCAAGATGAAGAAACTATTATTCACAATCTCTATCGCTGTTATAGCGTCTTTGAACATTCTGGCTCAGGGCTATCGCAACCCTGTGCTTCCCGGCTTTCATGCCGACCCAAGTGTTTGTACAAACGGAAAGGACTTCTACCTTGTCAACAGCACGTTCCAGTATTTTCCAGGAGTACCTGTGTTTCACAGCAAAGACCTGATACATTGGGAACAGGTAGGTAATTGCCTCTCGCGCAAGTCGCAGCTTGACCTCTCGGGGCTTTACACACAAAACCAGCCGGAACTGGGTTGGACTAATGCGGGCATCTACGCACCCACCATCCGCTATCACGAGGGCCGTTACTATATGGTGACAACGGTTTTCCCTTCACGTCGCCATTTCTACGTCTGGACAGACGACCCAACTAAAGAATGGTCCGACCCCGTATTCATTGACTTTGCCATCGGCAGTTGCGACCCTACCCTCTTTTGGGACGAAGGGAAGTGCTATTTCTTATGGAAGGCTGCAGCAGACGAAACACGCCCAGGAATCAAGCCGGGTGAAATCAACATCTGCGAAATTGACATTCTTACTGGTCGGCGTATAGGCGATGTTCATCACTTGGGAACGGGACTCGGCGGACGTTATCCTGAAGGTCCACACATATACAAGAAAGACGGCTATTATTACATGATGCTTGCCGAAGGGGGTACGGAACATGGCCACCACGTCAACATCTTGCGAAGCCGTTCTCTGTTCGGGCCGTATGAATCGAATCCTGCCAACCCCATTCTCACGCATTTCAGCATGAAGATGCAGAACAGCAATATTCAAGGGCTCGGACATGCTGACCTCATACAAGCACCCGACTCCTCATGGTGGATGATTTGCCTGGGTTATCGCACAAGCGGTTACCTCCTGCATGTGATGGGGCGCGAGACGATGCTTGCACCTGTACGTTGGGACAAGAATGCTTGGCCTGTGGTCAATGGTGACGGCACTTTGGCCATCAATATGAAATGTCAGGCCTTACCTCAAGTTCCAATGCCCCTTGACCCTGTTCGCGAAGAGTTCAATTTCGTCAAGCGCGATGTACCAGCCGACAGCTACAGCAATATTGGATTACCTTGGGGATGGATGAGTATCGGTAATCCCGATTATTCCCGCTACTCTCTTACTGATCGGGAGGGCTGGTTGCGTCTGCGTCCCACTTCTACACCTCTCGATGCAGCCACGTCGCCAACTTTCGTGGCAAGACGTCAGACTGAGCTACGTTTCAACGCCACCGCACTCATTGACGCATCCCATATGGCAGAAGGCTCTCAGGCAGGAATCACGGCCTATGCAGCACCCCTGAACCATTATGATGTGATAATAGAACGAAAGGACGGAAAACTATTTGCCAGGTCAAACATACGTCTAGGCGAACTCAGCCATTCCGGCCAACCC